>NZ_JAPVZU010000005.1:0-123652 GCF_041432545.1 Streptococcus sp. 27098_8_113
TGGTATCCTGATACTCGTCTACATGGATGTACTGGTAACGTTGCTGGTAGTAGGTCAGGACATCTGGATTTTGGTCAAAAAGCCGCAAGGTCAGCATAATCAAATCGTCAAAGTCCATGGCCTCAGACTGGCGTAATTCCTTTTGGTAGGCCGTGTAGCACTTGGCCACAATCTCTGTATACATATCACCAGCCATATTTGCATAGGCCACCTCGTCAATCAGATCGTTCTTAGCATTGGAAATCGTACCCAGAATGGCGCGCTCATTCCACTTTTTAGGATCCAGATTGAGATTTTTGAGAATCCGTTTCATCAGAGTCCGCTGCTCGCCTGGATCAACGATCGTAAAGTTGCGATTGTAGCCAATATGATCTGCTTCTCGCCGCAAAATGCGTACACACATGGAGTGGAAGGTAGCGATTAAGCAATCTTGAGTGGCTGGATTGAGTGTAGCTGCTCGTTCCTTCATCTCCCGCGCAGCCTTATTGGTAAAGGTAATGGCTAGGATATTCCAAGGATTGATCATCTTCTCGTCAATCAAATAGGCAATGCGGTGGGTCAAGACACGAGTCTTTCCCGAACCAGCCCCCGCCATAATCAACAAGGGACCTTCTGTCGTCTGGACCGCTTCGGCCTGACGGTCATTCATACCGTTTAATAAGGGATTCATCTTCTATCCTTTCAATGTAAAATCAAACTGAAAATCAATGCTTCCATTATATCAAAATTCGAGTGAATTTGTTATCGAAAAGGCAACTGTCCTCATTTGAAATCCAAGTGTGAAAAAGTTATAATAATAGTTTAGAAAGGGGCAACCATGAACAATCATCCAAGCGACAATCTCAAACTTGCCGAACGAGGCGCCCTCCTAGCCATTACCACCTACATTGGCCTATCCGTTACAAAAATCATTGCAGGTGCAGCACTGACATCCTCCAGTTTGACGGCGGATGGTTTCAACAACGTCTCCGATATCGTTGCCAATATAGCAGTCTTAATCGGTCTACGTATGGCAAGAAAACCAGCGGATAAGGACCACCGCTTCGGCCATTGGAAGATTGAAGATCTGGCCAGCCTGATCACTTCTTTCATCATGTTTTTTGTCGGTTTCAATGTCCTCATTGATACGGCTCAAAAAATCATTAACAAGGAAGAAACCTTGATTGATCCTGTGGGAGCCATCGTCGGGATTGTATCGGCCATCATCATGTTTGGCGTTTATCTTTACAATAAAAACCTAGCCAAAAGGGTGAAATCTAAAGCTCTGGATGCGGCTGCCAAGGACAATCTCTCGGACGCCATCACTTCTCTGGGCACATCGGTTGCTATTATTGCCAGCTCCCTGAAATTCCCTATCGTTGATAAGCTAGCAGCCATCATTATTACATTTTTCATTCTAAAAACAGCCTATGACATCTTCATAGAGTCCTCCTTCAGCCTGTCAGACGGCTTTGATCAGGACCTTTTAGACGATTACAAGCGCGCTATCCTGGAAATTCCCAAAATCACACGCGTCAAATCCCAGCGTGGCCGGACCTATGGTAGTAATATCTATCTGGATATTATACTGGAAATGAATCCTGACCTCTCCGTCTTTGAAAGCCACGAAATCGCTGACCAGGTAGAGGATATGCTCAAGGAAAACTTTGGCATCTTCGACATTGATATTCATATTGAGCCAGCTCCAATTCCTGAAGATGAGATTCTGGATAATGTCTATCAAAAACTCCTGATGCGTGAGCAATTAGTCGACCAAGGCAGTCAATTGGATGCACTTCTTTCCTCTGATTTTGTCTACATTTCCCAAGACGGTCGCCAGCTAAACAAAGAGGAATTTCAACTAGAGAGAGCCCAAACTTCTCCTATCAAAAATTTAGAAATTACATCCGTCAGCCAAAAGACCAAGCTGATTCGCTATCAAATCGGGGATGTCATCCATACCAGCCTCTGGCGCCGCCACGAAGTCTGGCAAAACATCTTCCACCAAGAAACACGAAAAAACAACTAGTTTTCTGCTAGTTGTTTTTATATGCTTTCACTTGGTCCGTCGCAATATCCTCTCCAAACCACTTCTCAGCGATTTTCTGGAATTTTCCCTCTTGGTATAATTTTCCGAAAGCAGCATTTACTTTTTCAACTAAAGTACGGTCCGCCTTTCTAGCTCCGACCGCAAAGTCCTCGCTTTCAAATCCAACTGAAAAGACTGAATATTGATCTAAAATCCCTTCTTCTGTCAGATAATAATTGGCATAAACACGGTCAATCAAGAGTCCATCAATCCGGTCGTTTTGCAAGTCAATCAGAGCCTCGTTGAAGCTTTGGTACTGGGTCGCTGTCTGATTTTTGACAAAGGTTTTCAATATTTCAGGATTGCTTTCAAAAGCTACATAGCCAGAAGATCCCGTTTGGGCACCCAATACTTTTCCTGCCATATCACTGGCCTGTGATATATGAGAGGACTTTTTGCTGACCAAAACCTGCTCATTTTTCATATAAGGAAGGGTAAATTGCACCTTTTCCATTCTCTCATCCGTTGCGGAATAGCCATTCCAAATGAGGTCTATCGTACCGTTGGTCAACTCTGTTTCCTTCATATCCCAATCAATCGGCTGCCATTTCACCTCAATCCCATATTCCTTAAAAACAGCATTGGCCAGATCAATGTCAAACCCTGCATAAGTGCCATCTTTTTGCTCAAATCCCATGGGGACAAAGGTATTATCAAAGCCGATTGTAATCTGTTTTTTCTCCTCGTACTTATTCCAGTTATCCAAGCTGGGGTCACTGACATTGGAACTACAAGCACTAAGCATAAAGGTTAGGATCAGGGTCAAACATGTCAAAAGAATATTCCTTAGTTTCATTCGGACCTCCCTTGTTTTGGTATGACTTTGAGAAGAGAATCCGCAATATTTTCCGCAAACTGCAAATCATGTGTGACCACAATCTGCGTCATTCCCATTTCACGATTTTGAAGAATGAGTTTTTCTACTTCCAAGCGTAATGCAGGATCCAAAGCAGAAGTCGGCTCATCATATCCGATAATCTCTGGGTTGATCATCATAGCACGAGCCAAAGCGACCCGCTGTTTTTGCCCTCCTGACAGCGAATAAGGATAGGCCTTGGCATGCTCAGACAAGCCTAAGCGAGCCAATAAGCCCTGCGCCTTCTCTTCAGCTTCTTCTTTGGAAACATTCATTGTATGTATAGGTGATAGAGTCAAATTTTCCAAGACAGACAAATGAGGAAAGAGCTGAAAATCTTGAAAGACAAAGCCTAGAAGATTACGCTTTTCAAGCTCTGCGACATCCAAAATCTCTCCATTATAAATTACTTGTCCTGAATCAATTGTCTCCAAGCCTGCCAGCATACGCAGAAGGGTTGTCTTCCCTCCGCCAGAAGGTCCAACAATGGCCAATACTTGCTTTTCAGGCACAATTAAATTAAAATCCTTTAGAATCTGCTTATCACCAAATTTTTTACTAATATTTCGTAATTCTAACATAATAGCACCTACTTATAATAACTAAATTTCTTTTCGACCTGTTTTGCAGCCAGCGTAGCCAGACCGATTAAGAGTAAATAAATCAAGCCTGCAAGAAACATCGGTGCAAGACTTGCATCTCGATTAGCCGCTGTACGACTGGCCAAAATCAAGTCTGAAATTCCTAAAGCATACACCAAAGTTATGACTTCATTAAAGACACTAGGTAGCACAATTTTTACAACCTGTGGCAAAATAACCAGACGAATCGTCTGAACAGGAGTAAATTTCAAAACCTTCGCAGCCTCATACTGTCCAGTCGGAATGGAAGAAATACCACCGCGGAAGATATCCGCAAAATAAGCGGCATAATTTAATGTGAAGGCAATAATTGCTGCAGGAATCCGATCCAGCCGAATGCCAATACTTGGCAAAACATAGTAAATAAAGATTAACTGCAATAATAGCGGCGTCCCACGCATAATCCAAATGTAAATATGAAGCAGCCATTGCAGGGGCTTCAGGCGAATTTGCATCGAAAAAGCCAGCATAATTCCCAAAGGAATCGAAAAAACCAAGACCAAAGCAAACACCTGCAAGGTAGTTGCCGCTCCACTTAGAAGACTGGGTAAAATTTCCAAAATATAGTTCATTCTCTTCCTCCTAAATAAATATTTTAGCATTATAACAGAATCTCAGGAAAACACAAGCAGATATTGCAAAAAATTTATAGGAAGAAAATCGAAGTCGAATAAAACTCCATTTCTTCTGTAAATCCTATTTTTCTAACTGTTTTTAAGACCTTTTTGAAAGACAAGGACAAGATTGTCAACGCTCTTGAACTTACTTACTCAAATGCCAAGCTAAAGGCAACAAACAACCTTATCAAGGTCATCAAGCGAAATGCTTTGGCTTCAGGAACTTTGAAAACTTCAAAAAATGTATTCTCATCGCTTTGAACATCAAAAAGGAGAGAACAAATGTTGTCCTCTCCCGAGTGTGACTTTTCGTTAACCCACTACAGTTGAGAAAGAGCTCTTCATATCTCATTTCTAAAGAAGTAGAACTTATTTCTATTTCTAAAGTTTTAGGACATGAAAATCTAACAATTACACTAGAAGTATATGCCCATTAACTAGAGCAACAAAAAGAAAAAATCATAATCGAATAAGAAAGATTTTCGAAACTTTTGGGGCGGATTTGGGTCAAATATAGAAAAAAACCTTGTAAAACAAGGGTTTTAAGCATGATTCAATGTCCCCTGCCGGAATCGAACCAGCAACTACTCCTTAGGAGGGAGTTGTTATATCCATTGAACTAAGGGGACTAGAGAAAAACTCTGCCAAGTGACAGAGTCATTTCTGATATTAACGACGGATTTCTTTGATACGCGCTGCCTTACCTTGCAATGCACGAAGGTAGTACAATTTAGCACGACGAACTTTACCGTAACGAACGACTTCAATCTTGTCAACACGTGGAGTGTGGATTGGGAAAGTACGTTCAACACCTACACCGTTAGAGATTTTACGAACTGTGTAGTTTTCTGAGATGCCAGCACCTTTGCGAGCGATAACGACACCTTCAAAAATCTGGATACGTTCGCGAGTTCCTTCGACAACTTTCGCGTGAACGCGGACAGTGTCACCAGGACGGAATGCAGGGATATCTGAGCGAAGTTGACCTTCAGTCAAACTTTGAATTAATGGATTCATTTTTTCTCCTATCTTGCTAATCTTGTAGTTCTAGACGACAGCGGATTAGCCGTTTTTTTAGTGCATCCATTTATGCACAAAGTATATTATATCAAAATTCTAGTAAAAGTAAAGATTTTTAGATAAAAATTCCTAAAAGAATCGCTAAAAATCCTAAAAAGTAGGTCAGCATCAGATAGAGTCTAAATTTCTTCTTATCTGAGAGCAGCTCTGCTAATTCCGCATTAAAAGTGGAAAGAGTTGTTAAACCGCCACAGAAGCCTGTTGCCAAAATGCTATACAGCTGTTTATCTTGGATATGATTATAAAAATATCCAATCAAAAAGGCTCCCAGTACATTAGCCATCAAGGTGCCTACTGGCAAAGCAGCTCTGCTATTAACCTTAGAAAAAAAGTAACGGATAAGAGCTCCCAGACCGCAAGCAATAGGCAAAAACCAAATCATGCGGTCACCTTCCTTCCAGCCCATAAAGCAATGCAAAGACTACCGCCGATACTCAAGGCAAGATATATAATCAATTCTGGATAACGGCCTAAATCCAGCAATTTGAGCGAATCTAATAGAAGACCTGAAAAAGTCGTCAAGCCGCCACAAAATCCCGTAGACAAAGCCAATAACAAACGCTTGGAAACTTGCTTGCGACTGAGATAGCCTTTAACCAAATAGACTAACAAGAAAGTTCCCAAATAGTTAACCAAAAGTGTCGCTAGCGGAAAATGTCCCGTAAATGTGAAAAAGGATGAGCATTGATAACGAAGTAAGCCACCTAGCATAGCTCCCAAGAAGATTGCTAAAGAATTTTTTACTTCACTCATCTTATTTGCTTCTCCTGAAAAGCGCGTGAATGCTTTAGGATATCCGCAAAGGTCGCAAGAATGGTTTCTTGATAGTCCTTATTCTCAATCTTGCTCGCAACTCTAGCAAAGATCCTTTCTTCTCGCTTAGGATCTGCGACGGCCTTCCCAGTTGATTTTTTAACAGCCACAACTTGGCCGACCAGATTCATACGCTGCTCTAGTAAGGCAACAAGTGCGTCATCTACTTGGTCAATTTCCTGTCTGATTTCTTCTAACGTCATCTCATTCCTCCTCATATTCTATCTATCATATCAAAAAATAGTAAAATCTTCTAGTTTTATCCTAAATAAAAAAGGGCCACTGGACCTTAAATTAAAAGAAAACTCGCTTAAGCGAGTTTTTATCCGCAACCTAAAACAGTCCTCAGGACCTTTGGATTAAGGAGAACTCGCAAAAGCGAGTTTTTATCCACAGATTAAAAAGGTCCACTGGACCTTTTTAACCAACTGAGCCTTCCATGCTCATGTTGATGAGTTGGTTGAGTTCGACGGCGTATTCCATTGGTAGTTCTTTGGTAATGGGTTCCATAAAGCCGTTGATAATCATAGCTGTGGCTTCTTCTTCGCTGATGCCTCGGCTCATCAGGTAGTAGAGCTGATCCTCAGACACTTTGGAAACCTTGGCTTCATGTTCTAGCGCGACGTTGGAATTATGGATTTCATTAAAAGGAATGGTATCGGAACTAGACTCACCATCCATCAGAATGGTATCGCACTCGATATGCGATTTAGAGCCAGCGCTATTCTTCCCAAAGCGAACCTGACCACGATAGTCGGTCTTGCCACCATCCTTAGCCACTGATTTAGAAATTAAGGTACTGGAAGTCTTGGGCGCATTATGAAAGACCTTGCAGCCAGCATCTAAGTGCTGGCCATAGTTGGCAAAGGACATAGAGAGGATAGAGGTCCTGGCATTGCGACCGTTAAGAATGCTGCAGGGGTATTTCATATTGACCTTGCTGCCTAAGTTTCCATCAATCCACTCTAAGGTGCCGCCTTCCTCAACAATCCCCCGCTCCGTTACGAGGTTATAGACATTGTCCGACCAGTTTTGAATGGTTGTATAGCGGAAAAAGGCATCTTTTTTGACAATGATTTCGACATTTGCCGCATGAAGACTATTGCTTGTATAGGTCGGTGCTGTGCAGCCCTCAATGTACTGGATAGAGCCACCCTCCTCGATAATCATCAAGGAGCGCTCAAACTGGCCAGCATTTTCACCATTGATTCGAAAATAGGTCTGAACAGGAACTTGGCACTGGACGTTCTTGGGCACATAGATAAAGGTTCCGCCGGACCAAACTGCACTATTAAGCGCAGAAAATTTATGCTCAGCATTTGAAATCACAGTACCAAAATACTGCTTAACCAAGTCTGGATATTCCTGAACAGCTGTATCCGTATCAGTAAAGATAATCCCCAACTTGGCAAATTCTTCTTTCATATTATGGTAAACCACTTCCGATTCGTACTGGGCCACAGCTCCAGACAGAAACTGCTTCTCAGCTTCTGGAATTCCCAAGCGATCAAAGGTTTTCTTAATCTCCTCTGGAACTTCATCCCAACTGCGAGCCCGATCTCCGCTTAGTTTCTGATAGTAGATAATATCATCAAAGCGAATACCTGATAAATCTGGTCCAAAGTCGGGCATGGGTAGCTTATGAAAAAGTTCCAAAGAGCGGAGACGATAGTCCAGCATCCACTGGGGCTCATTCTTGATTTCTGAGATTTCTCGAACTACTTCTTCGGTCAAACCTTTACCAGTTGAAAAGAGTGGCTTTACATTATCATGGAAGCCAAAGGCATAGTCGCGTTCTTTCATAGAAATTCCTCCTTTATCTAAGGGATAACGCTTACCTATATTATACTCCTAATCATGAGAATTGTCAGAAAATGATACTTTAAGAAAAGAAAAACGGCCACAGCCGCTTTCCATATTGTCATTTTAAACTTTACTTACTAACTCTTCCGCAAATGCTTCCAAGCGCTCAATGTCATCTTCTTCTGCAGAAAGATCTACTTTGACACATTCTGAACCTTTCACTGCTCCTGTAGCCGCAAAAACAGCATCAAAGTCATCAACAGCCTTGCAGAATTCATCATAAAAAGTATCGCCTGAACCGACTACCCCATAGACCTTGCCAGACAAATCCAATCCAGACAAGTCTTCGTAGAAGTCCATCATTTCATCCGGCAGCTCACCGTCACCGTAGGTATAGGTCGCTACAATCGTAATATCTGCTTCCAAGAAATCTTCTGCATCGACAGTGGTGCACTCGTCCACTTCAACTTCTACATCTAGTTCTCTTAGCTTATCCGCCACAATATCGGCAATTTCCTCGGTGTTTCCAGTCATACTGGCAAATACAATTTTCGCTAAGGTCATAGTTCCCTCCAAATTATAATCTTCATTCATTATAACACATCTTTTTTATTTTAAAAATAAAAATTCTTGTGCTACAATAACTAGAGAAAGTTTAAGAGGTTTACAATGAGTATCTATAGTAAAATTCTGAAAAAAATTAAGGAATACGATAAAATTATCATCCACCGCCACATGCGCCCTGACCCAGATGCAATTGGCAGTCAAGTCGGCTTACAAAAACTTCTCCAGCTCAACTTTCCTGAAAAATCTATCAAAGTAACAGGTTACGACGAGCCTAGTCTTACTTGGCTAGCAAAGATGGATGAGGTGACAGATGCGGACTATGAGCAGGCCTTGGTAATCGTGTGCGATACAGCCAACACTCCCCGCATTGATGATCAGCGCTACAGTACAGGCGACTTTTTGATTAAAATCGACCATCATCCCAACGATGATGCCTACGGAGATTTGCTGCTGGTTGATACTGATGCTAGTAGCACAAGCGAAATTATCGCTCTTTTTGCTTTCGAAAATCACTTAGAAGTAAATGACTATATCGCTAAACTTCTCTATGCTGGCATTGTTGGGGATACAGGGCGCTTCCTCTATCCAGCAACTACTGCGCGCACATTTGAGGTAACTGGCAAACTTCGCCAATACGCTTTTAATTTTTCAGAGCTTTCTCGAAAAATGGACTCCATCACGCATCAAGTGGCCAAACTGCAAGGTTATGTTTATGATAATTTAGAAATTGATGAGAATGGTGCTGCGCGCGTTATCCTATCTCAGCAATTATTGAAAGAAAATCATCTGACAGATGCTGATACTTCAGCTATTGTAGCTGCCCCCGGACGGATCGAAGATGTCCAGATGTGGGCCATCTTTGTCGAACAGCCTGACGGCCATTATCGTGTGCGGATGCGCAGTAAATTTACTCCAATCAATGAAATTGCCAAGCAACATGATGGAGGTGGTCACCCACTTGCCAGCGGTGCCAATGCTTATTCCAAAGATGAAGTGGACTTAATTTATCAAAAATTAAAAGAAAGTGCAAAAAAGTAAGAAAATCATCCAAAAGACTTGTCAAATCATTTAGAATTTGATAAACTATCAAAGTAACTAATCTATGGCTCGCAAAGAGTCCATGGCAGAAAGGATTTTTTTAAAATGAGAAAAGACATTCACCCAGAATACCGTCAAGTTGTATTTATGGACACTACTACTGGCTACAAGTTCCTTAGCGGTTCAACTAAACGTTCAAACGAAACTGTTGAATTCGAAGGTGAAACTTACCCATTGATCCGTGTCGAAATTTCATCAGACTCACACCCATTCTACACTGGACGTCAAAAGTTCACTCAAGCAGATGGACGTGTGGATCGTTTCAACAAAAAATACGGTCTCAAATAAGAACCGTATTGACATTAAAAAGAATGTTGATACAAAGCCATTTCCGAGAAATCGGATTTGGCTTTTTTTGTTTTTTCCAATAAAAAATCCTTCGAAATATGGAATGAGGCAGCATGACTACTATCACTCATTCCTTCATCTCAAAGGATTGGTTTCAATTATTGATTTTCTTTCAATTTTTCTCGCTCAAGACGAAGTTTGCGATTTGGATTTAGCCGATTAAAGAGTTCTTCCAGCTTTTTTGCATTCCAAACATCTGCTGCTGAGACAAAGTTGCCATTTTCGTCTCGAAAAGATATTGGTTTATCACCCATTACATACCTCCTTAGTCAACAAATTCAAACTCAAACTTACCGATGCGCACCAAATCTCCGTCCTTGGCACCACGCGCACGAAGCGCCTCGTCAACACCCATACCACGCAACTGACGGGAGAATTTCATGATGGACTCATCACGGTCAAAGTTAGTCATTGTAAAGAGTTTTTCTAGTTTATCACCTGAAAGTACCCATGTAGCATCATCATCACGGGAGATTTCGAAGGCTGGTGCTTCTTCATCAAAGCCATAATAAGCCTCGTCTTCCATATCGGATTCTTCATAAAGCAGAAACTCAGGTGTCTTATCTAGCAGTTCAGCTGTCGCATCTAAGAGCGTCGCAAGCCCCTGCTTGGTCAGGCTAGAAATAGGGAAAATCTGTGGCAACTCTTCAAATTCGTCATAATTGGCAGCCAGTTTTTTCTTGAATTCTTCCAAGTTTTCTGCGCTATCAGGCATATCCATCTTGTTGGCTACAATGATCTGTGGCCGTTCCATCAAGCGCAAATTATAGGATTCTAGCTCTTTATTGATCGCAAGGTAATCTTCATAAGGATCGCGACCCTCACTGGCAGACATATCAATAACGTGCAAAATGACCCGTGTCCGCTCGATATGACGAAGAAACTGGGTACCTAGACCCACTCCCTGACTGGCTCCTTCGATCAAACCTGGCAGATCGGCTACAGCAAAGGATTCTCCAGACTGAGTCCGAACCATGCCCAGATTAGGGACAATCGTGGTAAAGTGATAAGCTCCAATTTTCGGCTTAGCTGATGTAATCACACTCAGAAGGGTTGATTTCCCAACTGAAGGAAAACCGACCAGACCAACATCGGCCAGTACTTTTAGCTCCAGCAGTAATTCTCTTTCCTGACCGGGCTCCCCATTTTCAGAAATTTCCGGAGCAGGATTTTTAGGTGTAGCAAAGCGAATATTGCCACGACCGCCACGACCGCCATGCGCTACGACGAAACGTTGACCGTGCTCAATCAAATCCGTAATGACCTTGCCAGTTTCAGCATCACGAACGGTCGTCCCCTGCGGTACACGGACAATCAAATCCTCCGCTCCTCGACCATGCATTCCCTTAGTCATTCCTTTTTCACCTGATTGAGCCTTGAAATGACGGTTGTAACGGAAATCCATCAAGGTACGCAGTCCTTCGTCAACGACAAAAATCACATCGCCGCCACGACCGCCATCGCCGCCCCAAGGTCCGCCATTGGGTACATATTTTTCTCGGCGAAAAGCTACCATGCCATCGCCGCCCTTGCCAGCCTTGACCTGAATCTTGGCTGTATCTAAAAACATACTCATATAAATTCTCGCTTCTTTTTTACTCTAAAAAAACGCCTTGCAGCGTTTAGGATTAGAAGATTACGCCGATAGCTTGTGCAAAAATTGCACCAATCGTTACAAGTAACATGATTACCACGACCAGCATTGTCAATTTTTCAAATCCAGTTTTTTTACGTTGTCCGTTATCTCCAAAAGCCACTTTATTACCTCAATTCCTAGATTACTCCTTATATTTTAACACGATTAGCATACTTTTTCAAATATTTACGAGATGAAAAAGAAAAAGAGAGATTTTGCTCTATTAGCCAAAGAATTCTAAAGGATATTTATGGAAATAATTTAAAAAGATTGAAGAACTCACTCCAAATAGGAAGCTTCTCCAATCTTTTGACCTTTATTCGATACCAATTTCAGCACGGACAACATCCGCAATTGTGTCCACATAGTAGTCCACTTCTTCGTGAGTTGGCGCTTCAGCCATGACACGCAGAAGCGGTTCTGTCCCACTTGGGCGGACAAGGATACGGCCGTTTCCTGCCATTTCAGTTTCCATTTTTTCAATAATGGCTCTGATGGCTGGTACTTCCATTGCCTTATCTTTCATAGCATTTTCGACACGGATATTAACCAATTTTTGTGGGTAAATGGTCACTTCTGCCGCAAGTTCAGACAAGCTCTTGCCAGTTTCTTTCATCACTTTGGTTAATTGCACCGCTGACAATTGACCATCACCAGTGGTATTATAATCCATGATAATGACATGTCCAGATTGCTCACCACCTAGATTATAACCGTTCTTGCGCATTTCTTCTACCACATAGCGGTCGCCGACAGCAGTCACTACTTTATTGATGCCTTCGCGCTCCAAGGCTTTGTGGAAACCAAGGTTGGACATAACGGTGGTCACAATTGTATTTTGAGCCAATTGGCCTTTTTCAGAAAGATACTTGCCGATGATGTACATAATCTTGTCACCATCTACAATATCGCCATTTTCATCAACAGCAATCAAACGGTCACTATCGCCATCAAAAGCGAGACCAATCGCCGCCCCTGATTCACGGACTGTTTCCTGTAAGCCTTCTGGATGAGTAGAGCCTACATTTAAGTTAATGTTGAGACCATCTGGGTTTTCTCCGATAACAGTCAGCCGGGCACCCAAATCAGCAAAAATTTGACGGGCACTAGTTGAAGCAGCGCCATTTGCCGTATCAAGGGCAACGTGCATTCCTTCAAGATCTAAACCTGTTGAAACAAGATATTGTTGGTACTTACGAAGACCTTCTGGATAATCCATGACTTTTCCTAAGCCTTCAGCACTTGGGCGAGGAAGGGTATCTTCTGCTGCGTCTAGCAAAGCTTCGATTTCAAGTTCGCGCTCATCATCCAGTTTATAACCATCGCCACCAAAGAATTTGATACCGTTATCAAGAGCAGGATTGTGGCTAGCCGAAATCATGACACCCGCGCTAGCTTTTTCGGATTTAACCAAGTATGCAACACCTGGAGTAGCAATCACACCAAGTTTGTAGACGTGAATCCCCACAGAAAGCAGACCTGCAATCAAGGCACTCTCCAGCATTTCTCCCGAAATACGTGTATCACGGCCAACAAATACCCGAGGAACTTCACTTTCGTGTTGGCTCAGAACATATCCACCAAAACGGCCCAGTTTAAAGGCCAATTCCGGCGTTAATTCTACATTGGCTTCTCCACGAACACCATCGGTTCCAAAATATTTACCCATTTTTAAAATTTTCCTTTCAAATCTTGCATTTATTTACTAGATGAATTCGAACTTGAGCTCGATTTGGAGCTTGACGAATTCGAATGTGTGGTTTTGGTCGTAACTTTCATCGTTGTTTCAAACGGTGTCACAACACTTGGCAAAACATTCCCATTGGCATCCATGGCCTGCAAGGAAGCTGCCCCACTATAATTTCCTGAAATAGTGACGTTGCTTGGTAAGACTGCTGCGACATGATTAACTTTTTCCAAAGTTTCTTCATCGCTTGTCACTGTCACTTCTTCGTGCTCCAAGCTCACATTTGTGATAGAGATATCTTCTGCAACTTGACTGCCTGTGATGAGATACTTCACTGGCACTTTCTTGCTTGCTTTTTTACCTATCTTGACTGAAATTTTTTGCGGATTGACCGTAGCAGACAGGCCGCTAGGTAGATTTTCGACTTTCAGCTGCACTTCGACTGTTCCTTCTGATGCATTGGATAAATCCGCTACCACATGGAACTTCCGTGTACTCTCTTGCATTTCGCTACTTAAAGCCACTCTATTAGAACCCGTCAAAACAACACTAGCCTCGGAAGTAAAGCCGCTAATGAAGTATCGTTCACTATCATACTTGATATCAATCGGGACATTAGAAATCGTATTGCTGTAAGTTTCCGAGGTCACTTGGCGAATGCTGATACTGTTTTGAAAACTACTAGACGTCGCATAAATAAACAAAACTAAAGCAAAAAATAAGGAGGAGATAATATAGAGAATTTTTTTACTTTGTTTCATTCTTCCATCCTCCTAGGATACGATTCTTTAGGCTTATTTTCTCATGCTTGTCTGATAAGAGAACTTCCCGAAGTTGTGATTCGAACTCGCTCAAACTCAAGTCATGCTTGAAGACTCCATTATGTGTCGTAGAAATACCGCCTGTCTCCTCAGACACGACAAAAGTAAAGGCATCTGAAACTTCTGAAAGGCCAATCGCAGCCCGGTGACGAGTCCCAAATTCCTTGGAAATACCTGTGCTTTCTGTAAGCGGCAAATAGGCACACGAAGCAGCAATCTTATTATCTTTGATAATAACCGCCCCATCATGCAGAGGCGTATTAGGAATGAAAATATTGATCAACAGTTCCCCAGAGATATCCGCATCCAGTGGGATTCCCGTTGCAATATATTCCTGCAACGTTCGAGCGCCTTGAATAGCCACCAAGGCACCGATTTTACGCGGACTCATGTAAGCTACTGCCTTAACAAAGGCTTGAATCAATTTTTCCTCACTGCTGACTGGCGTAGCTGAAAAAATCTCGGTCGCTCTACCCAGCTTTTCAAGACCAGTCCGAATCTCAGGCGAGAAAATCACCACCGCTGCAATAACACCGTAAGTAATAACCTGATTGATCAACCATGAAATGGTCGTCAAACCAATGATATTCGCTAAAAACTGTGCCAAGATGAAGAAGAGCACTCCCCGAACCAGAATCATAATTTTGGTTCCGGCAATTGCTTTAGTAAAATGATATAAAATCCATGTAACCAGAGCAATATCAATAATGTTGATTAAAATATTCCAAGGATTACTGAATACATTAGCCCAGTATTGGAGATTGGTTAATTGTTGAAAGTTCATTGCATAGTGGCCCTCCCAAGTCAAAAACAAACAGTTCTCAACCATTATATCACTTTTAAGGATATTTTTCTGTAACCTTCTTTACTTTTTTATGATAAAATATTTCTTATGAAGATAAATACAGCATTGGGCCTCCTAGCAGGCAAGTCTTCCCACTTTGTTCTCAGCAAAATGGGACGCGGATCGACTCTGCCAGGGAAAGTTGCCCTCACATTTGACAAAAACATTCTACAAAACTTAGCCAAGAACTACGAAGTTGTGGTTATTACTGGAACCAACGGAAAAACTCTGACTACAGCTTTGACAGTAGGCATTCTCAAGGAAGCTTTCGGAGAAGTGGTGACCAATCCCAGCGGCGCCAATATGATTACCGGGATTACGACAACCTTCCTGACTGCTAAAAAATGCAAATCTGGCAAAAATATCGCTGTGCTGGAAATCGATGAAGCCAGCCTGTCTCGGATTTGTGATTATATCAAGCCCAGCCTCTTCGTCTTTACCAATATTTTCCGTGACCAGATGGACCGCTATGGGGAGATCTACACGACCTACCAGATGATTTTAGATGCTGCAGCTAAGGTACCTGAAGCAACTGTGCTGATGAATGGTGACAGCCCGCTCTTTAACTCGGTCAGCCTGAAAAATCCTGTCCGCTACTATGGATTTGATACCGAGAAAAGCCAACCTAAGCTAGCCCACTACAATACAGAGGGCATTCTCTGTCCTAAGTGCGAGCATATCCTCAAGTACGAGCTCAATACTTATGCAAATCTAGGGGCTTATATCTGCGAAGATTGTGGCTTCAAGCGTCCTAAGCTAGACTATAGCCTGACCGCTCTCAAGACACTTGAGCACAATCGCTCTGCCTTTACCATTGATGGACAAGACTATCAGATCAATATCGGTGGTCTCTACAATATCTACAATGCCTTGGCCGCTGTATCGGTGGCTCAGTTCTTTGGTGTCGATCCGGCTACCATCAAGGCTGGCTTTGACAAGAGTCGGGCTGTCTTTGGACGTCAGGAAACTTTCAAAATCGGCGATAAGGAATGTACCTTGGTCTTGATCAAAAATCCGGTCGGAGCGACCCAAGCCTTGGAAATGATTGAGCTGGCACCTTTTGATTTTAGCCTATCTGTCCTGCTCAATGCCAACTATGCAGACGGCATTGATACCAGCTGGATCTGGGATGCTGATTTTGAGAAAATTTTAGAGATGGATATTCCTCAGGTCATTGCAGGCGGAGTCCGTCACTCTGAGATTGCTCGTCGACTGCGCGTGACGGGCTATCCAGCAGATCAGATTACCGAAGTCAAAGATTTGGAAGCAGTTTTTAAGTTGATTGAGGAGCAAGAAACCAAGCATGCCTATATCTTAGCTACTTATACCGCCATGCTGGAATTCCGCGAGTTGCTAGCAGAACGACAAGTAATCAGAAAGGAGATGAACTAATGGTTTATAGATCCCTCGTTTCTCCTGAAAACCAGGATTATCACTATGACTTAAAAATTGCTCATCTCTACGGCGACCTTATGAACACCTATGGCGACAATGGCAATGTCCTCATGCTCAAGTATGTAGCTGAAAAGCTAGGCGCTAGGGTTGAGGTTGATATCGTCTCCCTAGAGGATGACTTTGATAAGGATAGCTACGACATCGTCTTCTTTGGCGGAGGTCAAGACTATGAGCAAACGATCGTGGCTCGTGACTTGTCAGCTAAAAAGGAAGCTTTGGAAAATTTCATCAATGACAACGGCGTTGTGCTCGCTATCTGCGGCGGTTTCCAACTTCTAGGCCAATACTATATCGAGGCTTCTGGACGTCGAATCGAAGGACTGGGCATCATGGGACACTACACTCTCAACCAAGTCAAGAATCGCTATATTGGTGACATCAAGATTCATAACGAAGAATTTAACGAGACCTACTACGGCTTTGAAAACCACCAAGGACGAACCTTCCTCTCTGACGATGAGAAACCTCTGGGCAAGGTCGTCTATGGAAATGGCAACAACCAAGAAGACGGCAATGAAGGCGTTCATTATAAAAATGTCTTCGGCTCCTACTTCCATGGCCCTATCTTGTCCCGCAACGCAAACTTAGCTTATCGTCTCGTGACCACTGCTCTGAAAAACAAGTATGGCTCTAACATTGAATTAGCAGCTTATGAAGATATCCTAGCCCAAGAAACTCAAGAAGAATATGGCGATATCAAGAGCAAGGCTGAATTTGAATAATTAGGAGATCGCTATGAAAGAAAAATTACACTATATCCTGCTATTGATTACCATCCTATTGGTTGCCAGCATTTCCTTGGCCAATATGCAGAGCGTCAATGTTAGTTTTATCCTCTTCAGCTTCAAACTTCCTTTGATCATATTGATTTTGGTCTCTGTTCTCCTGGGCTCAGTCACGACCTTTCTCATCAGCATGCCCAAAAACTTCTCATTAAAAAATGAGCTTAAGAAAACCAAAGAAGCTCTGAAAACATCTCAAAAAGAAAACTAGGTTGGAATTTCCAGCCTAGTTTTTTGCTACTTCGTTTCAATAAAACCAAATTTGTTTAAGGGAGACACGCGAAATTCTACACTGCCCTTAATCTGCTCCTTTTTAATCAGACCAAACTCACGGCTATCTTTCGTGTTTTCTCGCCGATCATTTAAGATTAAAAAAGAATTTTTAGGGATGGTATCAGAAGTCGCTCCTTTTAAGTCAACAACAGAAAAATCGTGGGTATAATAGCCCGTGCTGGCAGCTGAAGCCAGATATTTCTCTCGCATCTTTTCGATATATTGCTCTGATTGCACCTGATCGTTCAGATACAGCAAGTTATCCATATAGGTCACCTTGTCATTTTCCATAGCAATGACACGGCCGACATACTCTTTTCCATCAACCTCATAGAGAGCAAATTCCCCACGAGCAAGCTTGGCTGTCTTATCCGCCAAGACCAAATCATTTTCCGCTAAGAAAGAATTGGCATCTTGCTTGGTGATACGATAAGGTGTATAGACAAACAAGCGTAGCCCCACCAGAATGGTAATAAATACCGTCACAATAATAATATTTCTCAGTAAATCTCTCTTTAACATCTCTCTCCCCTGTCCTTTTAATCTATTATATCATTTTTCATGGGATTAGACAAAACACTGAGATGAGAGAGGATTACGTTTAACAAAATTGTAAAAAATGAAAAGGCAAATTCAATTGAGGAGCTTCCTCAATCGAATTTGCCTTTCTTAATTTTAATCTTCTTTAGCCACACGTGATTTGTTGGCGATGTCAGCAAGGATAGCTTGAACAAATTCATCAACTGAGACAGTGTGTGTTTCTTTTTGACCGTAGCGACGAACGTTGACCGTTCCGTCTTCCATTTCCTTGTCTCCAACGATTAATTGGTAAGGAATCTTACTGGTTTGTGAAGCACGGATCTTGAACTGCATTTTTTCATTGCGCTCATCCACATCAGCACGGACACCACGGTCACGGAGTTTCTTAGCCACTTCCCATGCGTAGTCCACATGTTTTTCGTTAGAAACGGGGATGAGGGTTACTTGGTGAGGTGCAAGCCATGTTGGGAAAGCACCCTTGTAGTTCTCAATCAAGATAGCTGTGAAGCGTTCCATAGTTGAAATAACCCCACGGTGAATCATAACTGGACGGTGCTCTTCACCATCAGCTCCGATGTATTTGAGGTCGAAGCGTTCTGGAAGCAAGAAGTCGAGCTGGATAGTCGAAAGGGTTTCCTCTTTTCCAAGGGCAGTCTTAACCTGGATATCCAATTTTGGTCCGTAGAAGGCTGCTTCACCCTCGGCTTCAAAGTAGTCAACGCCCATTTCATCAAGAGCTGCACGAAGCATGGTTTGAGCATTTTCCCACATCTCATCGTTGTCAAAGTACTTGTGAGTATCTTGAGGGTCACGAAGAGAGAGACGGAAGCGGTATTCAGTCAAGTTGAAGTCTTCATAAACATCGATAATCAACTGAAGGGCACGTTGGAATTCTTCTTGGATTTGTTCAGGAGTAACAAAGAGGTGACCATCGTTGAGAGACATTTCACGCACACGTTGAAGACCAGTTAGGGCACCAGATTTTTCGTAACGGTGCATCATACCGATTTCAGCGATACGGATTGGCAATTCACGGTAAGAGTGAACATGGTGTTTGAAGACTTGGATGTGGTGAGGGCAGTTCATTGGACGAAGAACAAATTCCTCACCGTCACCCATATCCATGGTTGGGAACATGTCCTCTTGGTAATGGTCCCAGTGACCAGAAGTCTTGTAAAGCTCTACAGAAGCCAACGGCGGAGTATAAACGTGTTGGTAGCCAGAAGCCAACTCCTTGTCGACAATGTAGCGCTCCAATTCACGACGGATAGTCGCACCATTTGGCAACCAGAATGGAAGTCCTTGACCAACCTCTTGTGAAATCATGAAGAGGTCAAGCTCTTTACCGAGTTTACGGTGGTCACGTTCTTTGGCTTCTTCGCGCATTTGAAGGTAGTTCTTCAAGTCTTTCTTGTCAAACCAAGCTGTACCGTAGATCCGTTGCATCATGGCATTGTCGCTATTTCCACGCCAGTAAGCACCTGCTACATGGAGAAGGTGGAAGATTTGGATGCGACCAGTTGAAGGAACGTGAGGTCCACGGCAAAGGTCTACGTATTCACCCTGACGATAGATAGTCAAACCGCCTTCGTCCTCAGAGTGCTCTTCAATCAATTCCAACTTGTAAGGGTCGTTCTTGAAGATTTCACGTGCTTCGTCCTTGGTAACTTCCTCGCGAATAGATGGGAAGTTTTCTTTAACGATTTTTTTCATTTCTTCTTCGATACGAGGAAGGTCTTCGTTGGAGATTTGACCAGCTTGATTGTCCGTATCGTAGTAGAAGCCATCTTCGATAGCTGGACCAACTCCCAAGTGAATGTCTGGGAAGAGGCGACGAGCTGCTTGAGCGAACAAGTGAGCCGCTGAGTGGCGCAAAATCGGAAGGGCATCTTCGTGATCAGGTGTCACGATTTCGATGTTTCCATCTTCAGTGATAGCACGAGTCGTGTCGATGAGTTTGCCGTTGAATTTACCAGCGAGAGCTTTTTTAGCTAGGGAATTGCTGATAGATTGGGCAATTTCAAAAGTAGTAACGCCAGATTCGAATTCACGAACAGCGCCATCTGGGAAAGTAATCTTAATCATGGTTTTCTCCTTAAAATTTTATCATATTTTTATAACTGAGTTTTGAATAACTGGGAAACTAGCTATCAACAAAGAATGATAACAATCAATTTCATTTTAGCTTTTTCATTCTAAAAATAAAGAAAAGCGTAGAAATAAATAGATAGCCTACCAAAGAAAGAATGAGAGACAAATATTCCTCCTGAGTCATCTCACCCCTCATATATATCCTTATTGGATAACTTTTTATCGCATTGACCAAATAGATAGCAGCTGTCAAACTTAAAAGATATCCTGTTATAATGAGTTTCTTGTTGTTGAAAAACATTAAGATACCAAGAAAGGGAGCAAGAAATGGCAAGAGAGGAATGAGTAGAAAAAATGAAAAGACGACAATATTTTCCGTTCCCCATAGGCTAAGAGTTTTCATTAGCCAAACATAGACTAATAGGAAGGTACAAGTCATCATCCAAGATAAATATTTCTTCAAATCTATCACCTCATTCAGCTCTTAGCTAAATTCATTTTAACTTTGTCGTAACTATTCTCCATATAAAAAAACGACATCCTCGAAAGGACGTCGCAACGTGGTTCCACCTTCATTTATGCAAGTCAAAAAGACCTACACCTCTGATTGGCTCTAACGTAGCCACCGTTTTATGTTTTCATAAAAGCCAGTAGAGTAGTCCCAACTGCATCCTCTGCGCGATTTCCAGCTCCACGCGCTCTCTAAAAGATTTTCTGCAGGTGATATGTCTCTAAAAATTATTATAGCACGATTGAAAAAATTTGCAAGAACTTTTATTGGTTTTCAGCTCTGTTATTTTTCCTAGTAAATCGATAAATCACATGCCCTAAACCATTTCCAGCTAGTGAGCATAGGAAATAGGCGGCATGATAAAGAGGAATCCACTCTCCAAAGGTGAAAATAGTCAGGAAAAATAAGAGAGCAACCAAGAAAGAAAAGCGCAAAGAAAATCCATATAAAGCTGCATAGAGCAGGGATACCAACAAGGTTGCCAGAGGAGAGTAGATGAGAACATTTCCAACTACTAGCCCCTTACTTAAGATGGAATCCATGGGCACATACCGTAACAGTATATAAAAGACAAAATAGAAAAAGAAAAGGGGGAGCAAAAAGAACATTTCTTTTTTATGGACTTTCATAAGAGCACCTCCGTTCATTAGGCCTTATTAGAAAGTTTATTCCCAATATTTCCGAATATTCTTAATCTGCTTCTTAGATGCTTTTATCATTCTAGTTGAGCTGTTTACCGGCAGTGACATGATTTTTCCCGGCAAATAGACAATGGTCTTGGCCAAGCGTTTGGCCATCGTTTCTTCTGGATTGAGATCATTATGAAAATCCTTACTAATGGTCAAATCCAAATAGAATTCATAGATACGACGACCAAAATTCTCGGCGGAAATCTCGTATAATTTATCGGCTAGCTTTTTCTCGTCCATATCTGGTGTTGCCAAAATGGCCTCCAAAATAGCTCCTGCCAAATCCCGACTCTCGTAATAAAGCGTACCAAAGGTTTTATCGCTGATTACATTATCCAGATAAGGATTGCCATGGGCGATGATGGGCGTACCGCTGGCTAGACTTTCAAGATAAGTCAGCCCCTGCGTCTCACTGGTTGAGGCTGAGATAAAGAAATCTGCCGCCTTATAGTAGAGGGCCGTATCGCTTGGTGCAATCATCCCTGTAAAAATGACTGAATCCTCAATATGAAGCTGGGCTACCAAGGCTTTTAAGTCCTCAGCATAAGGCCCATCTCCGACAATGACCAACTTCACCTTGGCATTTTCTTCCAAAACCATCGGCAGTGCTTCAACAATCGCCTGGATATTTTTCTCGTAGGAAATCCTGGATAAACTGAGCAACATGACTTCATCTTCTGCTATTCCCAGCTTAAAGCGCAGTTTCTTGATGTCTTCCCGTGAGAGTTCTGGGCGGTCAAATTTGGCCAAATCGATTCCTGTTGGAATGACCCGTTTTTCCGCCTTGATTTTGTAACCTACCAAAAGATCGTAAACAATCTCAGAAGGACAAACAACACCATCCA
This sequence comes from Streptococcus sp. 27098_8_113, assembly GCF_041432545.1. Taxonomy (NCBI): domain Bacteria; kingdom Bacillati; phylum Bacillota; class Bacilli; order Lactobacillales; family Streptococcaceae; genus Streptococcus; species Streptococcus sp. 27098_8_113. Next base: position 22,066 of record NZ_JAPVZU010000005.1, read on the forward strand.
AATCGCTCATAAAGCCACGCACGATGTACTTGACCATACTTGGACGAATCACCATTCCCTTGGCAAGATAGTGCACATAGTCCTCATATTGGGTATGGTAGGTGTGAACCACTGGAATCCGCAGTTCCTTGGCAATCCAGATTCCTAAAAGACCCAGCGAAAACTCTGTCTGGGTATGGATGATATCCAGCTGGTACTGGCGAGCAATTTCTAAGGCGTTGGAAAAGCCACGATAAGCCACGCGCCGATCCTTAAAAGCGAAGAAAGGCACGCTGGGAATACGGATAATCTGCCAATCCTCATAGCGGTTGACATCCTTATCCGTCGTAGTAAAAATAAAGACTGTGTGACCTAGTTTTTCTAGCTCAGTCTTGAGGGTGCGAATGCTCGTCGCCACCCCGGAAACCTGAGGAAAATAGGTATCTGTAAAAAGACCAATCCGCATATCACATCTCCAAAACTGTTTGGTAAGCCTTGACTAATTGAAGTGCGACGTCATCGATAGAGCGACTCTCCGCAACACGATAACCTGCTTCACGTTTATCCACTTTTCCGTCAAGAACCTTACGAAGCGATTCGACAAACTCATCTACATTATGACAAAGCTCCGCCGACTCTTCATCAATCCAGCCATTATAAACAGGAATATCACGCAGGACCACGTGTTGTCCGCTGGCCAATGCTTCTAGAACCACAATCCCTTCTGTCTCTTCATAAGACGGGAAAAAGAAAGCGTCACTGCCTGACATGGCTCCTTGGAAGACTGCACCTTTAAAATAACCTGGAAATTCCACGTTTTCTGGATGATTAAAGAGGACAAGATCTCGAATCTTGCGCGGAATAAGCCAGAGATTGATAGAACCCAGCCAGATAAAGCGGACATCTGGCATTCTGCGAGCTACTTCGACAAAGTCCTCGATTCCTTTTCGTCTGAAATAAAGACCGGCACAGATTACGACTTTCTGTCCATCTACAATCCGAAAATATTTTTTAAAGACTGCTTCCTTGCGTTCATCTTTCTTGTATTTCGACAGGTCAATGCCGTTTGAGACAGCCATAATTGGCGTCGTCACACCGTAGGATTCAATCAATTTTTTTGAATACTCAGACGGAGTAATGATAAAATCCGCCATTTTATACATGTGCGCTAGATATTTGCCAAACAAAGGCGCAAAAAGATTGGATCCAATAAAAGAATTTTCAAAGTCTTCTTTGGTCGAATGTCCATGCATGATCACTTTTTTGCCTCCCCGCTTAGCCGCGTGAAGAAGAAGCAAACTACGAGGTCCGTAAGTGTTGATGTGCACGACATCATAATCTCCTAAAACATCTGTTGTATAAGGAATTCCTGCCAGATCCAGTGCATGCATTTGATGCTGCAAGGCACGGCCGATGCCTGATTTTTCTAAAACAGACTTTCCTTCTAGATATAGTAATACTTTCATATCTTCTATTATACCCAAAAGAAGCAAAAAAAGAAACGCCAAGGGAAGATTGGCAGTTAAATAATGCACTCAACCTTCCCGCAAGCATTCCTGTAGCAATATCCTTTCTTGCTGGAACTCTATTCAGTTTCCAATCAGACTAGTCCACCTTGACTACCTGCAGCTCAGCTCCCCCTAGTAGAATCAAATACTTGTCTACTTGGCTAAGGCCATAGGAACGACTGAGGGCTTCGGCATAGAGATCCAGTTGAGATCGGTAGCGCTCCACCAAGTCTGTCGGCTCATGATAGCGGTCAGTCTTGTAGTCAAAGAGGACAATGCGATCATCAAAGAGCAGGTAGCCATCCAAGATTCCCCGAACGACAAAGTTTTGACCGCTGGCTGGATCCTGCTTGAGCATGGCAAAAGGTGCTTCACGATGGAGATGATTAGCCTGTTCCTGGATTAGCTGACCTAGTTCTGTAGCGAAAAAGGCTTCAATCTTAGCTAAGTCAATCTCTTTCTTAACTGCTGCATCTGCCTGAACCTGGGTCAAGGCTTGGCGAATGCTAGTCTTAGTGACAGGCTGATCCAGTGGAATCCGCTGCATGAGCTCATGAACAGCAGAACCGATTTGGGCTCCTGTGACTTGCTTCTTCTTTCCAAAATCAGGCAGTTCAAAAGTCAGCTGGGGTTGATAACTTCGAGGCGCATCCATAATGTCCAGCCCTTCTGAGTCCATAACCGGCTCGTAGAACTTCTTGATTTGACTGGGCGTGCGGACACTAGGCAATTCAATAGCCGCTTTATAGAGGCTGTTGAGTCGATCTACATTCTCCAAGATATCCAGAGCTCGGCGGATATCCTCTGACTGACGGTTGCCCGTCAAATCATCCACTGGAATAGGATCAGCCTGCTCCACTACTCCAATCTGCTCGTCTGTCAGCTCCTGATCAGTTACAAAGCGGGTTTGATAAGCCAGATTTTCCTTTTTAAACACTGACTGAATAGCATAAAGCCAATCCTGAAAATTGGTCAGCTGACTTCGGAGACTGCTAGATAAGCGACCATTTTGGCTAGTCCCCCACTTGCGCTCTTGGAGCTTAGCTTGCTTGCCCTTGCCGACCAGATAGAGCTTGGTTTCAGCCCGCGTCATGGCTACATAGAGCAGACGCATCTGCTCAGATAAGCTAGCCAGCTTGAGTTCTTCAGCATTCTGCTGATAGGGTAGGGTTTCCATGGAAATACGGATCTGCTTGGGTGCATGAGGATCCTGAGCCTCAACATCCACATCAGCCACATATTTGATTCCGATGCCTTTTTGTCGACTAAGGATAATAGCAGAGCTGCTATCCTGACGATTGAAGGCCTTGTCCATATTGAGTAGAAAGACATATTTGAACTCCAGCCCCTTACTTTTATGGATGGTCATTAGCTGGACCGCATTTTTCGGAGCAGCCAGAGGGACACTGGCCAAATCGTGCTCATTTTTCAAAATCCGATCAATCATGCTGATAAAGCGGGACAGGCCTTTGAAACTCGACTTTTCATAGTCGTTGGCCCGCAAGGACAGGGCATAGAGATTAGCCTGACGCTGTTCGCCGTTGGGCAAAGCCCCCACCATATCGTAGTAAAAACGATCCTGATAAATCTTCCAGATTAAATTATAGAGAGAATGGGTCTTGGAATAGCTGCGCCAGTCATCCAGCGTTTTCTGGAAGTGCTGCAGTTTCTTGCGCAATTCACCATGGATAAGTTGAGGTTCCAGACCTTGATCAGCCAGAGCATTCCTCAGCTTTTCGTAGAGATTTTCCATAGACTTGGTACTGGAGGCTTGCAAGGCTAGCCGAGCCAATTCGTCCTCATCAAAGTCAAACATCGGCGACTTTAGGAGAGCGGTCAGGGCATAGTCATTGAGAGGATTGTTAATGGTCCGCAAGGTATCCAGCATCACCATAACCTCTACCGACTGGAGGTAGTTGGTCTCGCCGTCATCAGGCACAATCGGGATATGATGCCTGTCAAACTCTGCCAAAATCAGATCATTGCGGGTCCGCGAAGCTGTCAGCAAGGTAATATCCTTGAAATCCACTCCTTCCTGATTATGGAGGCGGATGATTTCCTTGATTACCAAGGCGACTTCACCAGCTGAAATACTAGGTAGGCCTTGGTCAGAATCCTCTTCTTCGCTATCGGCACTACCATCATAAATCAGGAACTCCGCCTGATTGGCTGGATTCGGCTCCCGTTTGGCTGGATTTCCCGCCACCAAGTAGTGGGTCTCATTGTAGTCAATCTCACCGACTTCCTCGTCCATAAGCCGTTTAAAGACATCATTAGTGGCTTCCAGTACCTCGATGTGACTGCGGAAATTTTCCTTGAGAATAATCAGCTTGCCCTGACTAGGATCGGCCTGATAGAGTTTAAATTTATCATTAAAAATCTGCGGATCGGCCTGACGGAATCGATAGATGGACTGCTTAATGTCGCCAACCATAAAGCGATTATTTCCTCGAGCAAGCAATTCCAACATCCGCTCCTGAGTATGGTTGGTGTCTTGATATTCATCGACCATGACCTCATGGTACTTATCCTGATAAAAACACCGCACTTCTGGATAATTTTCTAAAATTTCAATAGCAAAATGGCTGATATCACCAAATTCAAAGGCATTTTCTGCTACCTTGCGCTCCAAATAAGCTTGCGAGAAATCTCGGACAAAATCGCGTAACAAATCCAGTAGGGGAAGAGCTTCCACCTGATGCTGCTCTATAAAATTCAGATGGTAAAGGCGGACATCCAGCTCTTTAATTCGCTCTATCAAGGGCTTACGGGCTTCATTATAGGCTTGGGCCAGATCTTTTTTGAGCTCGTCTGCATTCTTACCAACTCGGGCAGTAAAAGCCTGATGGTTAGAGGTCTTAGCTAATTCTAAAAAGCGCTGAATCAAGTCTAGCAACTGCTCAGATCCAGTCTGCTCTGTCAGTTCAGCCAAGATATCTAAGGCTGCCTGAACATTTTCCTGATACTTAGCCCCAGTAAAAGCCTGACCTTCATGAGCCAGATGGCTCTGGAAAAAATCTTCCAAATCCAGCAAAGACTGCCTAGCTCCAGACAGGATTCTCTCCCGCTCTGCTCCAAAATCACTGGTTTCATAACCTAGAAGAAAGGTTCCCTCCAACCATTTTCGCGGATTGCTGGTAGACTGGAGAAAACTATAAATACTATAAATCTGCTGGCGGAAACCAGAAATGTCCTTGCGCTTACCAGTGAAATTTTTGACCAAGCGACTGAATAATTCCTGTTGATCACTCTCATAGTAGGTATCGAAAAGCTGGTCAAAGACTTCATTTTGTAGAATGAGCTGCTCACTGGCCGACTGTAAAATCCGAAAATGCGGTGCCAGTCCCAGCAAATAGCCGTACTTATTGACTACTTTCTGGGTAAAAGCGTCCATGGTACCAATATCCGCATTGGCAATCTCAGCCAACTGCTGAGCCAGATGCTGGCGGAGTTCCTGATCTGAAGTCTCCTTGAGTACCAGACTCAGCTCCTTCTCCAGCCGTTCCTTGAGCTCACCTGCTGCCTTGACAGTAAAGGTGGAGATGAAGAGTTGGCTAACCTCCACACCTCTGAGAATCTGGTCAATGATCCGCTGAACCATAACATAGGTCTTACCAGAGCCAGCCGAAGCCGAAACAAGAATATTCTGACCAGAGGAGTAGATGGCCTGGATTTGCTCTGGTGTACGCTTTTGTGGCTTGTCAGAGGCAACTTCCTCAGCCTGCTTGACTAGGATATCCTGCTCGTTTAAAAAGGGAATCCGTCTCATTTATCCAACTCCTCCTTGATTTTTTCTATCCAGGCTTGACGCAGCTTCTCACCTGTCGGTCGTTTATCGTATTGATCCAGGTTTAACTTGGTCAGCTGTCTAGCCTGCCCCAGATGGAGATTGGCTTCAAATCCTGTAATGGCCTTAAACTGGTCCACGTAAGGGGCGATACTACGGCCATTTTCTGTATAAGGATTGATGGCAAAACGACCAGCTAAAATGCCTTCTGCAGCTTGCTGATAGAGGAAAGCATTATAAGCCAGAATCACTTCCAATTCTTCCTTAGTCAGCAAATTAACCTTGCTTTTCTCATAGTTAGGGCCCAAGTCCTTGGCCTTGTCAGCCAGAAAGAGTCCTTTGTAGACCTGACTTTTCATGACCTGTTTCACGGCCTCGTCCAGCGCCTTGGTCTCCTTTAAGCTAGCTAGAGGCTCTGTCATCTGTAGGTACATGGCACCGAAAATTCCCTTGTCCTTTTGGTATTCTGGCATTTCTCGGATAGCTGATAGGTAGGTCGGCAACTGAGAGTTAAGCCCATTAAAGAACTTCTCAAAGCTGAATTTGGTATCGCCAGACTTGTAATCCACGACTCCCAGACTCCCCGTCTCCGTCAGACGATCAATACGGTCCACCTTGCCACTCACCTGAAGAGCTCTGCCATTGTCCAAAAGCAAAAACGGTCGATCATCCCAACCAAAGTCAGTCTCCTCACCGATGATCTCCAGCCCATCCGACTGAGCCAAGATACGGCCAGTAGCCCGAGCTGTATCCAATAGCAATCGGCGGGCAAACTGGGTCTCTCCATTTTCACCATAGACCGCTTCAAACTCAGCCTCCCAGCTAGTCTCCTCCATAGCCCGTTGCAAGCGAGTGTCGAAATCCTGCTCCAAGTGCTCCTGCATAACCTTTTCAAAGATTCGGTGGAGGAAAATCCCGTGACTGCGCGCATCTGGCTTAATGGTCCACTCCTCCTGCAACCGCAAAACATACTTAAGGAAATAGGCATACTGGTTTTTAAAGTATTCATTGAGGGCAGAGGCTGACAGTTTCAAAGGTTGCTCTGAAGGATAAAGTGCTTGGAGGGTCTCCGACTTGAGAGTCTCCGTCTTCAACTCCTTGCTGATCTGGGGAATGGAAATTCCCTCAGCTGCCAATTTCTTGCGCAAGACTCGGATGGCCACCGCCCAGAAGGTCTGTTCCTCCGGCGTCCATTCACGATCAATGTCTTCCTGATAAAGGTCAATCACACGAGCCAAGAGAGCCCGATAAGTCCCAATATCGTCGCTACTAGCCTGTGGCTGCTTGCTGATGATAGGCAGGGAGATAGGCGCTGTTTCCAGCTCCGTCAGATAGGAAGACATGGCATCCTCTACTTCATTGATTAAGACAGGAGCAGACAGAACCAAATCTTCTGTCGCCGAATTGAGTAAAGATAGGGCGGCAAAGCGATTTTTCTTGAGATTTTCACTGCTGGCTACCTGCAACTCTGCCTCGTCCCCAGTTGCTTGATTTAATTTCTGCCGTTCTTCGTCACTGAGCAGACTTTTATTTTGCGCTAACTTGGGCAAGCGCTCCTGCGTCAATCCGATAGCATAGACATAAGGCGCAGCCATGGGTTCAATCAAATCATAGGACTGAACTGTCACCACATCCACTGTTGCTGGTACAACTCGGTATTTAGCCAGAAGCATACCAGACAGAATCAGAGCCAGAAAATCATCTATCTTGAGCTTGCTACCATCAAACACCTGAGCAAGCTGCTCTAAGACATGGCAAAAGGTCTTCCAGACTTCCTCCTGCCGCTCTACTTCCTGCTGACTTGCTCCTTCCAGCAGACCAGTCAGATTGGCATCCAAGCGAACTTCTTTGATAAAGCTAGTAAATTTAGCTAAAAGACCAGCCACTGTCTGACTACGAGATTTGAAAAGGTCCAACAAAGGAGATATAAGGCTGCGACGCATAGCATTGAGCCACTTCAGGTCAAATTTTTCCTGACGATTAATGGTAAAATCTCTCCCTAGCTTGGCTACCCCTTTAATCTCAGCAAATCGAAGGTACTGCTCAAAACTATCCAGCTCCTCCTGACTCAAGCCACCATACAGGCCCGTTTTTAGAAGATTGAGTAAATCTTCCGTCTGAAAATTATAGCGTTTCAAGCGCTCCAGCGACTCTAAAAACTGGACCAAAGGATGCTGGGACATGGACTCAGACCGCCCTAAATAAAAGGGAATTTGATACTGGTCAAAAATGGTCTTCAGCTGGAGTTGATAGGCCTCCACATCACCCAAAAGCAGCCGGATATCCTTGTAGCGGGCGCCATCATGGAGCCGCTGACGAATGGACTTGGCCACATACTCCAGTTCTTCTTTTTGATTACGAACCGACCAAATCTCTACATGAGAGCTATCCTGCCCAGTCAATTCCACATGGGTTTCAGAAAAATCATAGCGACTCTCTAAAATCTTGGAAATCTTGCCAAAGGCATCATCCGACTGAGTCGGATCTCCCGCTAGATACTCTGGCTTGACCTGATAAGTTTGAGCCAGCTTGAGCAGAAAATCCACACTAGCCTGATAAAGACTACCCTCGCGAAAGGCTGCCCGGTAGGCTTTTTGGCTAGCATAAACGCCAATAATAATCTCCACTCCCTTGCGATGCAGCAAATCTACCATATACTCTTCTTCTGCTGAAAAGCGAGTAAAGCCGTCAATAACCAGCGCGAGATTAGCCAATTCCCCATCCAAATCTCCAGCTAGAATATGCTGGGCAAAAATCGTGAGTTTAGAGGTCGCATCATAATTCCCCGACTTAAGAGCAGCAGAAAAAACCGTGAAAATCTTGAGCAAATCCTCGCGCTTCTCTGGCTCTTCTAGATAGTTCAAATCCGTAAAAGTCATCTGGGCTGTCTGAAGCTCATGATAAAGGTCTAGCAGTTGCTGGATAAATTGTGCATCCTTCTTGATCCGCCCATAAACCTTTAGTTCTCGGTCATCCATTTCCGATAAAATCCGATAAAATAGCATACCTAGACCAATGTCGTCCAAAGGCTGCCCTTCCTGAACATCATTAAGGACAAAATAGCGAGCCATCTGAGCAAAACGCGTCACTGTAATGGCAAAGGAAGCGTGATTTTCTAATGCTTCCAAAACTGCTCGCTCCTTTTCAAAAGAAAGCGAGTTGGGCGCTATATAAAAGACCCGCTTGCCGGCTGCTGCCAAGTCCTGAGCTTGCTTAGCCAAATGCGCCGTCAAAGGACTGCGGATATCCGTATAAAGTAATTTCATACCGTCTCTTTTCAACAACAAAATATAAAAACATTATATCATGTTTGCGAGAAAAAGGCTTTCTCTAAAAGAAAAAGCCCCGCCGAAGCGAGACTTTTCGTGTCTGATTTTATAATTGTTATCTGGGAACGAAATCGAATTAAGCTTCGATTTCAGTAACCATACCTGAACCAACAGTACGTCCACCTTCACGGATAGAGAAAGTAGTACCTTGTTCAACGGCGATTGGGTGGATCAACTCAACGTCGATAGTTACGTTATCACCAGGCATTACCATTTCAGTACCTGCTGGAAGTTCGATTGAACCTGTAACGTCAGTTGTACGGAAGTAGAACTGTGGACGGTAGTTGTTGAAGAATGGAGTGTGACGTCCACCTTCTTCTTTAGTAAGGATGTAAACTTCACCCTTGAATTTAGTGTGTGGGTTGATTGAACCTGGTTTAGCGATAACTTGACCACGTTCGATTTCGTCACGTTGGATACCACGAAGAAGCACACCTACGTTGTCCCCTGCAAGACCTTCGTCAAGCTGTTTACGGAACATTTCAACACCAGTAACAACTGCTTTTTGGATTTCTTCTTTGATACCAACGATTTCGATTTCATCGTTGACACGAACAGTACCACGGTCGATACGTCCTGAAGCAACTGTACCACGACCAGTGATTGAGAATACGTCTTCGACTGGAAGAAGAAGAGGTTTGTCAGTATCACGTTCTGGTTCTGGGATGTACTCATCAACAGTGTTCATCAATTCCATGATGATGTCTTCGTACTTAGTATCACCTTCAAGAGCTTTAAGAGCTGAACCTTGGATAACTGGAAGATCGTCACCTGGGAAGTCGTATTCTGACAAGAGGTCACGGATTTCCATTTCAACCAATTCAAGCAATTCTTCGTCATCAACCAAGTCGATCTTGTTCATGAAGACGATAAGGTGTTTAACACCAACCTGACGTGAAAGAAGGATGTGCTCACGAGTTTGTGGCATTGGTCCGTCAGTTGAAGCTACTACAAGGATAGCTCCGTCCATTTGAGCGGCACCAGTGATCATGTTTTTAACGTAGTCCGCGTGTCCTGGAGCGTCGATGTGAGCGTAGTGACGTTTTTCAGTTTCGTACTCAACGTGCGCAGTGTTGATAGTGATACCGCGTTCGCGTTCTTCTGGAGCAGCATCGATAGACGCATAGTCTTTTGGTTGGTTAACTGATGAAGGCAAGCGACGTGCCAAAACAGTTGTGATAGCTGCTGTCAAAGTAGTTTTACCGTGGTCAACGTGTCCGATAGTACCAATGTTAACGTGTGGTTTACTACGATCGTATTTTTCTTTTGCCATTTGAGTAAAAGCCTCCAATAAAATATATTTTATAGATAGACAGTAGGCAATACAGTCTAACTTTCCTTACTATTTTATCAAATTTTACTGAAAATGCAAGCCTTTTACACATTTTTTGTCAATTATTCCTTATCAAGCTTATAGTAAGGCTGATTGGGAACGGAAGCACCGATACTCGAAGCATAAATCCACTCTTTTCCTTCTAATTGAGTGAAATTTTCAGCTTTTCCTGTCAAGATGACACCGGAGAAAGTCAATTGATCCCGATTTTCTGGTTCACGAATATCTAGCTGTCCAAATTTCTTGAGATAGGCATCAACATCATTATACATGTTGTACCCACTAAGACTTGGGAAAAGATTTTTATCTGCCTTTTTCAGATAATCCAAGAAAGTCTGCTGCTCTTTCTTAGCCTCTTTTGCCTTCTTCCTAAAATCTAAGTCATAAGTAAAGAGAAGACTAGCGTTAGCTCCATAGGTGAACTGGGGATCGGAAAACAGTTCAATACCTTTTTCACCATCTTCTGACTGGCTGCCAATCCAGTACCAGTTAATCTTGAGGTTGTTCGGTATCAGCTTCTGGATTTCCTTATAGGTATAAGCTTTATCAAAAGTCAAAGCTACTTCCACCAATTGATTTGGCATTTCTTTGACAGAAGCCAACTCCTTAGGCATAGAATTACTATCCTTTGTCCCCTTGGCATTGATATTATAGAAGACCGGATATTTTTGACGCAGGGTTCGCGTATAAGTCCCCGAGAGAGACAGATAAGTCCCTTCCGCAGTCGTATCTTTAAAAGCACCTATGAGAGAATAGTTTCCCTCATAGGAAGGATAAGCCACCTTCACTCCATCTAAATCTTTGAAACGATCAGAACGTAAGGTTCCTGAAAACAAAGAATTTTGAGTGTAGTAAAGACTGTCATAGTCAACATTAGGGTAGGCGATTTCCGACATAACTTCATACTCTTTCTGCAAATTTCGACCATTACTCGAGGCTAATTCTATCAATCCCTTTCCTAGTAAAAGCAATAAAGCTAAGGAGACAAGACTACTGATGGCAACTGTCTTCCAAAGTCGTTTCCGTTTACTTTTCTTTGCTAAAATTTCAAATGTTTCCATTTTTATATCCTTTCTTTTCCAATTTATGGCGGAGTTTAACTCGGCTACGCATGAGTTGTACTTTCACTTTACTTACAGAATACGACATGATATGAGCGATTTCCTTTACTGTGAAATTTTGAAAATAATAAAGATCTAAAAGCATTGCTTCCCTGGTAGGGAGCTCTTCTATCATCGTCCTTAACAGCTCATAATGATCGTTTTCAAATGGTTGAATCACATCTTGTTTGAAAAATTCCTTTTGCAAAATTTCTAGATAATGCTGATCGCGCCTATAGCGATCGATATAGCGGCGGATGGAAACCCGATACATCCAAGCTCGCATCTTCTCTGCTGGGATGACCAGATCAGTCTCTAACATCTTGACAAAAACATCCTGTACCACATCTTCTGCCTCGGCCTTAGAAGCTCCTGACTTTTGCAAGTAGAAAACAATCTCTCGGGCAAAGCCAATCAAGATGTTTTCGTATTCATCCAGTTTGATAATCTCACCTCCCTACAACTTCTCTTAAAATCTCTCATTATTTGCACTTCTTTAAAAAGAATAACAAAAAAGCCTTTCTAATCCAAAGCTCGCAGCTGCTACTTTTCATTTGATATTGCTTTTCTCTATGCAATACTTCTCTATTCATCCCCCTTTCTACTAGTATAACGAATAAAAAGTTATTTTGGTTACAAAAGTTTAAAAGACGACAAAGAAACCCCAGATAGATTGAAACTATCTAGGGTTGATATCTTATAGATTTTATTGAGAGATTGACTCTGAGTTAGTGATTTGTTCAGAAGCAGTTCCCAGAGCCTGTTCTGCAGTTTCAGCTTGAGACTGATGAGCTTCTACTGAATGAACTGATTCAGCTGATTCTGAAAATGCTGATTGGGTTGACTCTTGAGTTTGGTATTGGCTAGCAGCAAACGGTTGAGTTGGCTGGTTCACTTGATTCTGACCAAAAGGTTGCTGAGGCTGACCAAATTCTGGATTCTGAACGGGTGCTTGTTGCTGAGCAAATGGTTGCTCTTGGCTAGCAGGCTGACTAAACTGTTGGTTTTGAACTGGCTGTTGAACTTGACCAAATTGTTGGTTTTGTGTCGGCTGTTGTTGTCCTTGGAATCCAGGCTGAGCAAACTGTTGGTTTTGAACTGGTTGTTGAGCTTGACCAAATTGCTGACCTTGGAATCCTTGTTGACCATAAGGAGCCCCTTTAACTTGCTGAGCTGGTTTGCTAGCTTGGCAAAGCAAGACAATCAGAGCAATACTACATGGCAGAGAAACCAGAGCAGCTAGGATATTCAACACTGGAATGAGGGAAGCTAGTGAAGGCCCTACAGTGAGAAAAATAAATGCCCAATGGAAGCCAGCATCACGAAGACGACGAACAGCGATGGCAAGATTAGGAACGATTGTTGCAAGCCAATAGATGATAAGCAAGAACATGATGAACACGGCCAAACCAGCGCCAGCCATAGCTCCAGATAAATCAGGTTCATAATCGTACAATCCCGCATAATAAATTTCACTAAAAAGTGGAATGAGGAAGCCGAAAAAGGCAATCAACGAAAATGGTAGGGTAATCAAAAAATGACATAGGACAACCCACCAGTAATCCGAACGACTTGAACGACCACTAAAGTCTGCATAATGAGTCCAAAATTTTTTATAAGCAGAAAACATAGAAATCTCCTCTAAATTTTTATTAACAGAGTTCATTGTATCATAATTTTAGCTCGAAATCAAGGTAAGTTAATTCTAGCTTGCTCTCAGAGCAAGGAAACAGGGGTTACTTTACCGTTTCGATTTCCCATGAATCCCAGCCACTGAAGCGAATAGCTCCTTGTTCATCTGTTCGGAAAATCTGTGTCTGAATATTCTCAAATCTGTCCAGAGTTTCCCGGTGAGGATGCTTGTAGCGGTTATTCTTACCGGCAGAGATAAGGGCAATTTTGGGCTGAAGCTGATGTAAAAATTCTGGGCTAGAGGATCCTTTAGAACCGTGGTGTCCTGCCTTTAAAACATCCACCTTGAGTTGCGGAAAACGCCGCATCAAGGTAGCTTCGCCTTTCTCCTCTAAATCTCCCGTAAACAAAAAGCTGGTTCCAAAAAATTGTCCATATAAGACGACAGAGTCGTCATTACTGCCGTCGCCCGTCTCCTCAGGATAAAGAACTTGCAGTGCTCCATCAAAAATTGGAAGGCTATCTCCTACTTCTACCGCATGAACTCTTGTTTGCATACGCTCCAGTTTCTCAACAAAATCCGACTGGGTCAAACTTCCCTTAGATACATAAATTTCCTTTATAGAAAAATGCTTGGCTACTTCCAGCATATCGCCCATATGATCGGTATCGGTGTGGGTAAGAACCAACACATCCAAGTGACTCAGTCCCCGACTTTTCAGATAGGGAATCAAGGTCTTTTCTGCATTTGTCGAAGAAATCCGCTTCTGCCATGCTTCTTTCTTGCCAATCTCCACTCGACCACCTACATCAATCAGAACAGATTTCCCCCGCCAATCACGTAAGAAAATGCTATCTCCCTGCCCAATATCAATAACTGTAATTTCATTTTGTAGAGGATGTTTAGTAAGGAAAAATAGCAGAGCAAGAACCAAGCTAAGTAAGGTCAAAACTTTCTTCTGTCTGCGAAAATCATAGAGCAAGCCAAGAGTGATAAGCAGCCCCAGCATCATCCAGATAGATGGCTGACCAAAAACCACTGGTCGAGAAGAAATAGAGGCTGTCCAACGAATTAGCCCTTCCAACAGTTCAAATAAAACATTGACCTGAGTGATTTTCAAAAGAGGTGCTAGGGCAAAAATAAAGGTCAGGGCTGGAAGCATAAAAAGATCAAAAACGACTGAGAATAGAAAAGTCAGCAAAATAGACCAAGGCTGAAACTCGGAAAAATAGAAAATCAGAATCGGCAAAATTCCCAGCGAAATAGTCAGACTTTCTGCCAGCACCTTTCTTATAGAAGGTAAATGCTCAAAATCCATGACAGAGATGACAAAAGCATAGGCACAGGAAAGAACACCACCCGTCGTCAAGAGAAAATTGGGCATGAAAATGGCTAAGAGCATGATTGTCAAAGCAAAGTTGTCCAGCTTAGTCACACCAAACTGCGAGAGCAGCTTTTGCACTAAACTCCTCACGACTGATACTGAAAAGCCCGTCAAACCTGCATAGATAAAGGAAAAAGGGAGCTGTATCCAATCGACAGTTTCTCTTTTCAAACCAGATTTGAGGAGAAGCTTGCGAAAACCATCCATGAAATAGCCGACCTGCATGCCAGATAAGGCAAATAGATGGATAATCCCCAGACTGGAATAAAGTTCATTCATCTCAGCAAAATCTGTGTCCAAATCACCAAACAAAAGTCCAGTCATATAGTGGCTCATGGGGCTAGGAAAGTTTTCTTTGATGTAAACTAAGGCTTTTCTCCGCCAGACCGACAGCCAGTCCCAAGGATTAAGACTGCTAAAATGCTGACTGGACTTGATTTGATTGATTTTCAAAATCCTGTAAATCCCCTGTGTTTTTAGATAAGCCCGATAGTCAAAGCCTGAAAAATTACGCTGGTTTTCTGCTAAACTAAGCTCTCCATCAATCTTCAAAACCAGCTGATCGCTCAGCTTTTGAAAAGCTTGTTTTTCCTTTTCTGACTGGATTTTATAAAAGGCCTGATAGGTTCGACCATTGGAATAACCACGAAAAGAAAGCGAGTCGCCATTGACTTTGATCGTATCTGGCTTAATTACAATGGCAGAGATGGTTTTCGGTTCATCTTGAAAGGCTTGATTAGCCATTTCTCTCCGAAATAGGAAAAATCCTGCAAAGAGACTCAAGAACACTAAAACAAGCAGACTATTTCTAGTCGAATAAAGCCAAAAGAGCCGAACAAGGAGGACTGCCAAACCTAGATAAGCTGGCAGACTACTAGTGTAAATCGCAAAGTAGGTCAGCACCAGCAAAAGACAAAAATAAATTGGTTTGATGGGAAATTTATTTATCCACTGTGACATAGTCTTTTAACTTTTCTAAGGTTTTTGCACCGATTCCTGAA
Organism: Streptococcus sp. 27098_8_113; assembly: GCF_041432545.1. Classification (NCBI taxonomy): domain Bacteria; kingdom Bacillati; phylum Bacillota; class Bacilli; order Lactobacillales; family Streptococcaceae; genus Streptococcus; species Streptococcus sp. 27098_8_113. Next base: position 37,120 of record NZ_JAPVZU010000005.1, read on the forward strand.
ACATTTTTCAGCTCGTCTACTGACTTAAACTTGCCATTGGCTTCCCGATAAGCAATGATGTCTTGCGCTTTCTTTTGACCGATGCCTGAAACTGTCTGAAGTTCAGCTTCGGTCGCCGTATTGAGATTGACCAAGCCAGACTTCCCTTTCTCTGTTCCCCCATTTCCAGCTGGCGTCTGACTAGTTTGCGTCACATCTGCTCCTTCCTCACCGACTTTAGCTACATAGACAACTGCCTCATCTGTTAATTTTTGAGCCTGGTTGATGGATTTTGACTCGGCATCTGGCAATAGGCCACCTGCTTTTTGTAGGGCATCATGCACACGCGCTCCTGCCTGCAACTGATAAACTCCTGGATTTTTGACAGCTCCTTTGACATCAACGGTGACTTCTTTCTCAGATTCCTCTGAATCCATATCTTTTTCTGAATCGATTTTTTCCTGATTTGTACTTCTTTTTTCTGTATTGGTTTCAGATGAAGCTGATGTAACCACTTCCTGAGCCAGTGCACTGACCTGATTCTGTGGCTGAGGATTGCCCTTCAGCAAGAAAAAGCCAGCAAAGATGATTCCCAACAAGGAAAGTCCAACAAAAATCTTGTATTCCTTTAATTTTTCAACTATTTCTTCAAACATAATTTTTCTCCTTTATCTTTATATTCGTAAAAGAAAAGGGAAAATATAAAAATCTGAAACAAAATTCCAAATATAAATAAGAAAAACTAAAACAGCCTTTAGATAAAAATCTAAAAGCTGTTAGCATTATTTTCTATGCTTATCTGGATCCCAGACAAAGCTTGCAAGAAAGCTAAAAATGAAGGTCAGAATACCAATCAATGCTGCTGGAATAAAGGCAATTGCTCGTAAAATCCGCCAGAAGATATTTGGTTTTTTACCTGTCTGATAAGGGGCCACTTCTGCATCCAAGCGATCAAACTCCGCCTGAATCCGACGAGCCACTTCTTCCACTCCTTCATCGTTCATCTTTTTGATATCAGAAATATCAATTGGATTGCCGAAGTTCATATCCACGCGCTCCCCAGCTGCCAAGCCTTTGAGGCTCATGGGACCAGCATAGACAACTGGCATGATCCGAACCTTAGCCATCTTAGCAATCACTGCCACTCCTCCCTTGACATCCGTAGAATGGCGGCTGCCGCTCGGGAACATAATCAGGGAACGATTGCTCTTTTTCAGCATATTGACAGGGTATTTGATAGCTGACGGACCAGGATTTTCCCGGTCGATAGGAAAGGCGCCACACATGCGAATCCACCAGCCGAACACCCGATTTTCAAAGAGCTGTTTCTTAGCCATGAAAATGAACTGCTTGGGCTTGGTCGCAAAAGCCATGTAAACTGGATCCCACCATGTTCGGTGAGGGGCAACCAAGATATAATTTTCATCTTGTGAAGGAATCTTCTCCTTATTATGGTAATGGGCATTGCCGTTTAAAGCCCAGAGGATAAAAATCACCAATCCTCGCAAATAGGTATAAAACATAAACTCTCCTTATTTCAAACTGTGATTGTACTTGAAATTGATTACATCCTTTCCCATTATACCCTATCCCCTTATAGTCTGCAATAATTTTCCAAACTTTGGCTGTAACAGCTGATTCGGATAGCTATTTCTATAAAAAAATGATATCATTAATCTCATGAACAAGAAAGAATTAATCGGTTTAAACCAAACCCAAGTAGATGAAAAGATTTCGCAGGGCTTGACCAACGATTTTACAAGTGACACCAGTACTAGTAACTGGCAAATCGTTAAGCGGAATGTTTTCACCCTTTTTAATGCCCTTAACTTTGTTATTGCTGTAGCCTTGGTCTCTGTCCAAGCCTGGAGCAATCTGGTCTTCTTCGCAGTAATCAGCTTTAACGCCGTCACTGGTATTATTACAGAGCTGCGAGCCAAACACATGATTGACAAGCTCAATCTGGTCAGCCGAGAGCTGGTCACAGTCATCCGAGACGGCCAGGCAGTCAAGATTCAGCCAGAAGAAATTGTACTGAGCGATCTGATCAAGCTGTCAGCCGGCGAGCAAATTCCCAGTGATGCCCGTGTAGTAGAGGGTGTTGCCGAGGCCAATGAAGCCATGCTGACAGGGGAGAGTGACTTGGTTCTCAAGGAAGAAGGCGCTGAACTGCTGTCTGGTAGCTTTCTGGCCAGTGGGCAGATCTATGCTGAGGTGCACCATGTCGGCGCAGACAACTATGCCAACAAGCTCATGACTGAGGCTAAAACTCTCAAGCCGATCAACTCGCGCATTCTTTACAATCTTGGGAAAATTTCCCGCTTTACCGGAAAAATTATCATTCCTTTCGGATTGGCACTCTTTTTTGAAGCCCTGATGATAAAGGGACTGCCTGTCAAGAACTCTGTCATTACCAGCTCGACAGCCCTTTTGGGTATGCTACCTAAGGGAATCGCCCTGCTGACAGTCACGTCACTCCTGACAGCTGTCATCAAGCTCGGCATGCGCAAGGTACTTGTTCAGGAAATGTATTCTGTTGAAACTCTGGCCCGGGTGGATACTCTCTGTCTAGACAAGACCGGTACAATTACCCAAGGTAAGATGACTGTTGAAGCCTTGCATAGTCTGTCAGATAAGTTTTCTGATGAGACAGTCAGTCAAATCTTAGCAGCCTACATCCAAACCAGTGAGGATAATAACCCAACAGCCCAGGCTATCCGCAAGGGCTACGGCCATTTAGAGCACACCTATACTAGCGACAATGTCATCCCATTTTCTAGTGACCGAAAATGGGGGGCTATGCATTTATCCAGTGTCGGAACTATCTTTCTGGGGGCACCAGAAATGCTACTGGACAGCAATCCTGCAGCGGTTGGAGAGGCCCAAAAACGCGGATCGCGAGTTTTGGTGCTGGCTCACAGCGACCAAGTGCTAGACAAACACAGTATCCAACTGCCTGAAGATATGACCGCTTTAGCTGTTCTGGAAATCACTGATCCTATCCGTGAGGGAGCGGCCGAGACACTGGACTACTTGCGCTCTCAAGATGTTGACCTGAAAATCATCTCTGGTGACAATCCTGTGACCGTTTCCCATATTGCGAGCCAGGCTGGATTTGCCAACTACGACAGCTACATCGACTGTTCTAAAATCAACGATCAAGAACTGGTCGAGCAAGCTGAAGAAACGGCCATCTTTGGCCGTGTTTCCCCCCATCAGAAGAAGCTGCTCATCCAGACTCTTAAGGCCGCTGGTCGGACAACAGCCATGACGGGAGATGGTGTTAATGATATCTTGGCCTTGCGCGAAGCAGACTGTTCCATCGTCATGGCCGAGGGCGACCCCGCAACTCGGCAGATTGCCAACTTGGTCCTTCTTAATTCCGACTTTAACGATGTCCCTGAGATTCTTTTTGAAGGTCGCCGGGTCGTTAACAATATCGGCCGGATTGCTCCGATTTTCTTCATCAAGACCATTTATTCCTTTATCCTAGCTATCATCTGTATTGCCAGTATCTTGCTAGGAAAATCTGAATACCTCTTGATTTTCCCATTCATCCCGATTCAGATCACCTTGATTGACCAGTTTGTCGAAGGTTTCCCACCCTTTGTCCTCACCTTTGAGCGCAATATTAAGCCGGTTGAAAAGCACTTCCTCAAACGCTCCCTGCAGCTAGCTCTGCCAAGTTCCCTCATGATTATCTTCAGCGTGCTATTTGTCCGTATCTGGGGCAGCAGCCATGGCTGGAGCGACATAGAAATGTCCACCCTGACCTACTACTTGCTAGGCAGCATCAGCTTCTTGTCAGTCATTCGGGCCTGCCTGCCACTCAACCTCTGGCGCGCTCTTCTGATCATTTTTTCAGTCGCAGGCTTCTATCTATCCGCCTTTGTCCTGCAGCACCTTTTGGAAATTGCAACGCTGACAGTCGCAACCTTGCCAGTCTATCTGATTCTCATGGTTTTCTTTATCGGAATTTTCATCGCTTGTACCATCAAGCAAAAATATGAATTCAACTAAAATTCGCACTTGACAGACATAGTCAGGTGTTTTTTCCTATAAAATTTCTCTTTCTTCTTTGGAATAGCACTTAATCATGCTATAATGTTGGTATGACAGAAGCAAAATTAAAAGACGGGGAAAGAGTCAACCAACTCTTTTCCACTGATATAAAAATCATTCAAAATAGCGAGGTTTTTAGCTATTCAGTAGATAGTGTCCTGCTTTCTCGCTTTCCAAAATTACCCAAACGAGGGCTCATCGTTGATCTCTGCGCTGGAAACGGGGCTGTTGGTCTCTTTGCTAGCACACGGACTCAGGCCCAGATTCTAGCGGTGGAAATTCAGAAGCGTTTAGCCGATATGGCCCAGCGTTCCATTGAATTAAATCACCTTACTCAACAGATGCAGGTCATCCATGACGACTTGAAAAATCTAGGCGCCCATATATCTGGCAGTAAGGTTGACATCATTCTCTGCAATCCTCCCTATTTCAAGGTCGATGAACATTCCAATCTCAACGGCAGTGAGCATTACTTGCTAGCGCGTCACGAAGTTGCTACGAATTTAGAAGAGATTTGCACGATTGCCCAGCGAGTTCTCAAGTCCAATGGCCGCTTAGCAATGGTTCATCGGCCAGATCGCTTTTTGGATATTTTAGAAACCATGAAAAACCATAATCTAGCGCCTAAGCGCATCCAGTTTGTCTATCCCAAGCAGGGGAGAGAAGCCAATATGCTCTTAATCGAGGCTATCAAAGATGGTTCACCAGACGGCCTGAAGATCCTCCCGCCTCTCTTTATCCACGAGCAAGACGGCAGCTATACACCAGAAATTCAAGAGATTTACTATGGAAAATAAAGCCTATATATACGTCCTTGAATGCGGAGACGGCACCCTCTATACAGGCTATACCACTGATGTAGAAGCTCGTCTCAAAACACATCAAGCTGGAAAAGGAGCCAAGTACACTCGCGCCCGATTGCCCGTCACACTCATCTATCAAGAGGAACATCCCGACAAATCTGCAGCCATGTCGGCTGAAGCCCACTTCAAAAAGAAGAAACGAGCTGAAAAACTAGCTTATATAGAAGAAAAACGTAGTAAGTCCTGAAACTTACTACGTTTTTTTGATTTCTACATTCAAGATTAAATTAGATGCGTTCAGTCCATGAAGTCGCTGTTGTTTGGAGAACCTTGTTGAGTTCGTCAATGTTTTCAAATCCAGTTGTGCGAAGCCAGTCGCGAGCTGCTGCTTCACCATCTTTGATATAAGCTTCAACTGATCCAGCCCATGTTGCACGGCCACAAAGAACTCCGTTGAAGTTTGCGCCTGATTCGTGGGCAAAGACAAGGGTTTCTTGGAAGAGTTTAGCTGATACACCCGCACTCAAGTAAATATATGGCAAGTTAGTCGCTTCATCTTGCGCTTTGAAGAAGGCTGCTGCTTCTTCACGTGTATGCACGATTTCACCATCGCCAAAGCCTTCAACGTATTTGACGTTGACTGGAACTTCCACTTTCAAGACATCGATGTTGAAGCGTGGGTCTGAGAAGACTTTCATAGCACCGATAACTTTATGTGGTTTTACTTTAGCGTATTCTGCAGAGCCAGCGTCAGCGATTTTTTCATCGTAAGCGAGGATTTCAAGGAAGAATGGAATATCTTCCGCCACACACTCAGAACCGATGCGTTCGATGTAGGCTTGTTTTTGTTGGTTGAGTTCGTCAGAACTGTCTACATCATAGTAAAGCAAGAATTTGACAGCGTCTGCACCTTGTTCTTTGATGCGTTTGGCAGACCAAACATCCAAGCAGTCTGGCAAGCGTTTGGTGCTTGTTGTGTCGTAGCCAGTTTTCTCATAAGCAAGGAGAAGACCAGCATTTGGTGCAAGCGCTTTTGTAGCTGGAAGTCCGTACTCAGGGTCAAGAAGCATAGAGGATGCGTATTTAGTCAATTCATCTGCTACCAAGACTTTGAGTTCTTCCATTTGAGCAACTGTTGGTTCTTCTGTTTGGTATTGAGCCATGAGGCGTTTCAAAGCACCACGTTGGTCAAAGGCAAGAGCTGAGATGATGCCGTTCTCGTCAGAGAGTTTTTCCAAATATTTGCGTTTTTGTTCTGTTAAAGCCATTTTATACCTCTTTTACTATTAATTGATCATATAGAGCTTGATAGTTGGCCATATTGACATGACCTGTCATTTTTTCTTGAGCATTGAGCATACCAAGGACATTTGCCTTGATGAGAAGTTCTGCATCTGATTCCTTATGAAGAAGTCCTGATGAAATCCCTGCAACAGTAGAATCTCCAGATCCAACAGGATTGACTACCTGAATTCTAGGAATATCTACCTTGTAGAAAGTGTCCCCATGTTTGGCAAAAGCTCCATTAGCACCAAGTGAAACGATAATCCACTCAATCCCTGCAAACAAAGGCTCTTGGAGAACTTCTTTTAATTCGTCCAAATCCTCCGAAACTTCTTTCCCAAGAAGTTGAGATAATTCTTCGTTATTTGGTTTAATTACTGTTGGTTTGTGGGGTGATTCAAGAACTGCCTGAAGAGCTGCACCTGAGCAGTCCAGAACAACTGGTTTTCCTGCTCGATTAGAAAGTTCTACCAAGCTTGCATAGTAGTCAACTGGAAGACCTGCTGGCAGACTACCAGAGATAGCCACTACTTCCACAGTGTCAAGGAGATTCTCGAAATGAGCCAAAAAATCTTGACCTTCTTGTTCCAGAACTTCAGGCCCTTTCTCAAGGATTTCTGTTTGGTTGTCTCCGTGTAGGATAGCGATACAGTTACGAGTCTCTCCTTGAATTGTGAAGAAATGTTTACTGACCTTATCATCGATATGTTCTACCAAAAACTCACCAAGTTTACCACCGACCAAACCAGTAGCAGCAACAGAATCACCAAATTCTGAAAGAACTCGTGTAACATTGAGACCTTTACCACCAGCTGTCTTGGTCACGTCCACCACACGGTTGACAGTGTCAATTTTTAATTCATCCAAAGGATAGGAAATATCAATGGATGGATTCATTGTGACTGTTAAAATCATGCGTCACCTCTTAGTCGTGGTATTCACCGCGATCCCATTTTTCAAGGAATTCTGTAAAGAAGTTTGCATCTGCTTGATGAGCATTGTGACTTTCAACGTGCTCAATTTTAGCAATCAATTTTTTGTTTTCTTCTGATGGTTTGTATTCAGCATTGATGAAAGCTTCAATGATATCGCACATGAGCAATTCACCAGTGATTTTTCCACCAAAACCAATAACGTTGGCATTCAACTGTTCTTTAGCGTAAAGAGCTGTTGTCATATCACGAACCAAAGCAGAACGAACGCCTGGAACTTTATTTACAGCGTTGTTGATACCAACACCAGTACCACAGATACATACCCCAAGATCAGCTTGACCGCTAGTTACAGCTTCCCCCACTTTTTTACCAAAAATTGGGTAGTGTGTACGAGCATGATCGTAGGTACCAAAGTCGATGACTTCATGTCCTTTTGATTTCAAAAATTCTGAAACCGCCATTTTTTCATCTGTTACGATGTGGTCACATCCAATTGCAATTCTCATTTTTAATTTACCTTTCTTACTGTAATCTAATTAGCACATTTTGTTCAACATGTCGACCCGAATCTGGTGACGTCCACCATCGTATTTACCGTTAACAAATCCTTTAGCGATGTTTTTAGCCAATTCATCACCAACAGTTTCTGCTCCCATAGTAATCATGCGGGAGTTGTTGTGGCCACGAGTCATATAAGCTGAACGTTCGTCTGATACTTCTGCGGCAACCATTCCTTTAATCTTAGTTGCAACCATGAACGGGCCAGCACCATAGGCATCAATCACGATACCAAGGTTTTGTTCTTCTTTGTTTACTTCTGCAGCAACAGCAAGAGTCACATCGACAAAGTCTTGACCTTCAGCTGTAACATCCACAACGTGGAAGTTTTCTTTTTCCAAGAAGTCTTTCACAACTTCTTTCAATCTCAAACCTGCAGCATCTGCACCAATGATAATAGACATGTTAAGTCCTCCTTTAATTTTCTATATAATGAACTAAAATGTTTTAAAACATTAAACGTTATTTGATTCACAAGTTTATAATACAACATTTCGTGTTTGCTGTCAACATTATATGTTTGTTTTTAAACATTTTTAAAATTTTTCTTTAAAAAATAGTGATATCAAATCCAATTTCTTCTTTTTCTCCTGCTGGGAGTAGACGGACATTTTTCTTGCTTTCTAAATAATCACCCTCTTCTAACGAAGTCGACAAACCTGACCAAGGTTCCAAGGCTATAAATGGTCCTTTGTTGATAGTTGACCAGATAATTAGATTTGGAAATTCTTGAAAATCCAAACGTAACCCTTTATCATGTTTCCGAGAACGAAGAGCAACAGTCCGCGATTTTAGCTCATCAAGAGTCACTGCATCTTTAGCAAAGATAGCATAGCTCAAATTTAGTTCTTTTTGATGGTCTAGGAAGCTTGTGCGTTCCAGAAAGTTCAACATTCCAGTTTCAGGATAAGAGAGAGGGACACTACAGGTTTCTTCCTGTTCAAACTCCAAATAGTAATCCTCATACTTTTCATCATCAAGTAAAGGACAGTTAAATCCTGGATGACCTCCGATAAAGTACGGCATGTCGCCACTATCTCCACGATTTTCTACGATATACTGGGTACGAAGCTTCTTACCAGTCAAGCTATAGCGAATCGATAAGCGGAAATGATAGGGATAGTTCTGAGACATCTCCTCTGTATCCTCTATAGCAAAGGTCACACTCGTATCCGTTTGTTCTACTAATTCAAATTCTTTCTTGCGAACGAGCCCATGCCGAGGAATGACTCCACTCGCTTCTTGACCATCTTTTAATACATAGTGAGCGGTGTCATTGCGCAAACTCCCACAAATGGGGAAAAGAACTGGAGCTTGACCACTCCAATAGGTCGCATCACCCTGCCAGAGGTATTCTACACCATCCTTATCCTTGATTGAAGAAAGTGCTCCTCCCAATTGCTTAAACTGCACTGTCAATTCATCGTTTGCTAGCGTAATCACCATCCAAATCTCCTCTCTACTTCAGAGAAAAAGGCAGGCTTCTGACTTCTCTCTGCTTAGCCTTTTCTATTTATTACATAGGAAAAGCTAGATTATCAACATTCCCATTTGGAAATGGACAATCTAGCTTCCCTAGTCTTACAATATTTAACAATAGTTAACGGATATTATTTTGCTTTTGCTGCATATTCTGCATTCCGTTTGATCATTTGCTTTCTGTACCAAGCAAAGATTCCAATATAAGCACCAAGGAAGACAATAGCACCAATGATAGCTTTAATATCACCTGTAGTAGTATTACCAATAGTCCAGCCCAAGAGTTTTTCGATTGGTCCTTCAAGTGTTGAATGAGTGATCAATTGAGACTGGCTAACTCCTTCAGGGAAGGCACCTACTCCTTTAGCAAGTTCTGTTGCAAACGGTGCAATCAGGGTACCTGAAAGAAGGAAGAGTGGTAACAAGAGTGTTCCAAAGACAATCATACGAAGCAATTTACCACGAGTAACAACCAGAAGGGCAGGTGTCACACCCATTGCGATGATACCAGCCAATGGCAAGATACCGTTCCCTACATTAGAAAGCAGAACTGCTTCAATCAACATGATTGGGGCAAGTACGTTAGCGCAGGCCCAGATTTCTGCACGACCAGCGATAAATGGCCAGTCAAGACCGATGTTGAATTTACGTCCTTGAAGACGTTTTGTTGCTACGTTAGTAATACCTTGTGAAAGTGGTTCAACGGCTGCGATAAACCATGATCCGATAAGTGAGAAGAGCTCCAAGCAGACACCGGCAGTCAAACCAAGAGACAACCATCCTTTGATAACAAGTGACCATTTTGCTGCTTCGGCAACGTCAGACACTGGGTGCGGAGTTCCCATGATACCGATAACTATACCAAGAAGGAAACCGATGAAGAATTTAGATCCCCAGAAACCGATTTTCTTATTCAAAGCGGCAGCATCAAAGTCATATTTGTCCAACCCAGGGAAGAATTTGTCAAAAATCTTATCCAAAACCATGATAACAGGGTTCATCATGTAGTTCATGTGAGTTGAAGTCATTGGTGATGAACTTGGCGCATTCAACAAATCATCAAAAGTTGGTTTCATCAAGTCAGAGTTGATAATCTTTAAGACACCAACCAAGACAACTGCTAAAGTTGCAATCAAGAGTGACACAGCAGGACTTACATGGCTCTTATCTGCATACCATTTGATGAGCAAGCCAGTAATTGACAAGTGCCAGATATCAAAGATATCCACATCCAATGTATCTGTTTTTTTCATAGCTAACATTGCCACATTGACAATGAGCATGATGAGCAAGAAATACAAGGTCCATGGAGAACCCCAAGTGATGGTTGCAAGTGGCGCCCAACCAACGTCTGTGATATTCAACTGGATACCAGTGTTTTCAACGAATTTAGCAAGTGATGCTGAGAAAGCTCCGTTGAGCATACCGATGATGGCACCGATACCAGTAAGAGCGATGGCAAGTTTGATACCACCTTCAAGCGCTTTGGAGAATTTCACTCCAAATAGTAAGGCCAATACTGTCAAGATGATCAGCATGATGATAGGACCACCCATTTCCAAGATCGGCTTGAAAATCTTATTGGCTAGGTCAATAATGACATCCATAATAATTCCTCCCTTTTTTGTTATATGAATGTTAACAAGATAAAGAATAGATTAACTTAGTCCGTGTTCTTTAATAGCTGCTTCAATATTGTCAAATACTGGAGCGCTCATTGCAGGAATACGGAACAAGATTGGCCCAGCTTCGATAACTGGGATTCCTGGTTCAAAACCAAGATCTGTTGCAGCGATTGGCGTGAAGATATCATAGCCTTTCATAAGGTCTTCATTGACATCCTTAACCATCACGGCATCACAATGTACATCATAACCGCGGTTTGACAACTCTTCCTCAAGAGCACTCTTGATTTGGTGACTTGAGTTTACCCCTGCTCCGCAGGCTGCTAAAATTTTAATCATAATAAAATCCTCCGATTTATTTATTTAATAACTTTTGAAATATATTGGAACAACTCTTCTTTTGAGTTCAAAGAGGCTAAACCAGCTAGATTTCCTTCGCTAGTGAAGAAATCCATTAACTGCGCTAAGATATTGGTCTGGCTTGAGCTAGAGTTGTTGATAATAAAGAACAAGAGAGACACTTCAACGGTTTGCGTAGGAGAAATCATATTGTGGAAGGTTACAGGCTGATCTAGCTTAACAACTACCACATTTTCAGTCAAATTATGCGCAATATCCGTATGAGGTATGGCAACATTCGGCAAGTCCTTGCCTAAAAATTCCATATCCAATCCAGTTGGAAACGCCTTTTCTCTTTCAAGTAAAGCGTTTCGATAAGAAGAAGTTACAACTTCTCTTTCTTCTAACAAATCAGCTACTTGATGAAAAAGATCTTCTTGATTTTCTGCATGTAAACAAAACACTAGATTTTCATCAAATAATTGGGCAAGCGCCATTTTATCATCTCTCCTTTTGTTTCTTTTTGTTCGTTTAATTAATTATATCATTATGTGATAGCGCTGTCAATAGTTTGTTTTGTTATTTTTTGTTTATTTGTCTAATGACTTAAAATTTTAATGTTCATATGAAGATAGAACATTTTGTCATTCTGCATGGCTGAAGAACAACACGAGTCATAAAAATATCCTTAGCAAGTCTAAGTTGATATACAAGAACTTTTCGCCCACTATTAAATGCAATTCATTTGAAACAAGAAATAAAAGCTACGAAATTCGCAGCTTTCAGAATCTCAAATTAACATTCATGACAACGCGATCAAATCAGAGAACCTTGGTGTAAGAACTATATTTTGCTCTAACTTTCGGAGAGATATGGTCATCCGTTACAATCGCGTCAATATTGTCCAAACGGTAAAAACTATAGAAAGAATAGCTATCAAATTTGCTATTATCTGCAACAATGTATTTTTCAATTGCATTGTTGAGAATAATGGCGTTTCCATTCCCCTCTTCTTCATTGGCAGTCGTCACATTGTGACCATCAATTCCGTTCACTCCAATAAAGGCCTTAGACACCTTGATTTCTCGTAGAAGTTTATTAGCAAACTGCCCCACAAAAGTCTGAGTCTTGACCCGATAGCGCCCTCCAATCAATATCAAATCAAAATTAGGATAATCCTTCAACTTTTCGAAAATAGGGAGAGAATTGGTTACAATGCTAATATTTTTCCCTTCTAAATAATCTCCTATAAAATCTGTTGTGGTACCTGATCCGATAAAAACAGTATCCCCTTCAGCAATCAGATCCGCACATTTTTTAGCAATCAACTTCTTTTCCTCGATATTTAACATCGTTTTTTCAGAATGCGAAGCTTCATTCAAGCTATCTTTCACTTTTTTATGAGCTCCACCATGCACCCGAATCAAAAGTCCTTGCTTCTCAAGATCAATTAAATCTCGCCGAATGGTCATATCTGTTACATTCAGCAACTCTTTCAGATTTTTAACGGACACAACTCCCGTCTGGTCCAGCTCTTGTAAAATCACCTTATGACGACTTTCCTTCATGTACAATCCTCCTTGTGGTTGATGTCTAGAGACTTCTCACAAAGTCTATTTTTCTTGTCAGGTTCCTTAGACACTTCAAATCACCTTAATGTCCATGTACCCTTTCTTACTTCATTATACTACAATTTTCTCATATAAACAAAAAAATGTATACTTTTTTTCAAAAAAATAGAATATTGTTTGATTATGCGTTTTCATTGTGCCTTTTTCAAACAAATCATGGAAGATATCGAGATTCTCCTCAATAAAAAAGAGGCTGGGACAAAAGTCCTAGCCTCTCAATTGTCTTTGGTTTGTCGAGCAAGACGCAGTGGTTGTGTGGGCTCTACTACGCTGATTTCATCAGCTTTTACTGCCCTACTCAACTGTGCGGAGGTGGGACGACGAAATAGAATTCTAACGAATTATCGATTTCTGTCCCACTCTCTTTCTGTTTATTTATCGCCTTTATTGCGGATAACAAAGCCGGTTTTCTTTTCACTAGAAGTACGGTGCGGATGCTTGTTCCCTCTGCTTTCGAAATCACGACTATTCTTGTTTGACTTGCGTTTAAAGTCACGACGACCTCCATCTCGGTCTTCGCGTCCACCACGACGATCACGACCTTGGTCACCTCGACGACCATTGCCACGGCCACTCTTCCCTTTTCCGCCAAGGCCTCCGCCAGACGGTTTAAATGGCAATGGTTTTTCACGGGCAATTTCTACTTCAGGAAGGGTATCTGGATCCTGTACCGTCAAGCTGAGGATATACATAGCCAGCTCTTCTGGGCTGAATTCTGCTGCCAGCTTGCGAGCATCCTTGCCAAATTTCTCAAAGTTAGAACGGATGCTTTCATCAGCAAAATCGCGTTCAATCTTCTTAAGAGCAACTTTTTTCTTAGCTTGGAAAGCTTCCTCTGCAGTCGCAGGTTTAAGGCCTTTCATACGCTTCTTGGTCAGATTTTCGATAATCTGCAGATAGCCCATTTCATTTGGTGATACGAAAGTGATCGATTGACCTGACTTACCAGCACGACCAGTCCGACCAATCCGGTGAACATAGCTTTCCGGATCCTGCGGAATATCATAGTTGTAGACGTGGGTCACACCAGAAATATCCAATCCACGTGCGGCTACATCTGTCGCAACCAAGACATCCAGATTGCCATTTTTAAAGTCACGGAGGACACGTAGACGCTTGCCTTGGTCCAAATCTCCATGGATCCCCTCTGCGCGGAAGCCACGGATTTTCAGACCACGAGTCAGCTCATCCACCCGGCGCTTGGTCCGACCAAAGACGATTGACAGCTCAGGCTGCTCCACGTCCATCAGGCGAGTCATGGTATCAAATTTTTCATTTTCTTTTACACGGATATAATACTGGTCTACCAGCTCCGTCGTCAGCTCTTTAGCAGCAATCTTGACATGCTCAGGCTCCTTCATAAACTTGACACCGATGCGCTTAATGGCATCCGGCATGGTCGCTGAAAAGAGCAAGGTCTGACGCTCTTCTGGCACACGGGAAATGATAGACTCGATATCTTCCAAAAAGCCCATGTTAAGCATTTCATCCGCTTCGTCCAAGATCAAAGTTTCAATCTGATTCAGCTTAAGCGCCTTGCGTTTGATCAAATCCAAGAGACGACCAGGTGTTCCTACGACAATATGAGCACCAGATTTGAGGGCCTTGATTTGCTTTTCAATGCTGGAGCCACCGTAGACAGAACGCACCTTGACACCCTTGCTGCGGCCAAAACGGAAAAGCTCTTCCTGACTCTGCACAGCCAATTCACGGGTTGGAGCGATAACCAAAGCCTGCACAGCAGGATTATCTGTATCAATTTTCTCCAGAGTTGGGAAGCCAAAGGCTGCTGTCTTTCCTGTCCCAGTCTGGGCCTGACCAATGACATCCTTACCTGCCATAGCAAGCGGAATGGTCTGCTCTTGAATAGGGCTTGCTTCTACAAAACCAGCTTTTTCAATCTCTGCTAGCAATTCAGCAGATAAATGTAATTCATTAAATTTCAATGTTCTTCTTCTTTCTAAAGGCAGTGCGAAGCCACCTTATAAGGCTTTTGATACTCAATTATCGAAACATAGCAAGTGCTTTTCTCTTGCTAAATCTCGATTTTCTGAGAGTATTCGCTCTTCTCTTCATAAATATGGTCTCTCAAGTCTAGGCACTAAAAAAGCGCCGACTCGGTCGCTAGTTCCCACTGAATAGAAAAACTGTATTTCTGCAACTAATCCAGTATACCACAAAAGCACCTAAAAAGATAGGACTTGCTTGTAAAATATTTTATTAGAGATTTCTTTTGTAAAAAATGAAAACTTGAAAATCATTTTCAAAAATAATATAATCTATAAAGAAGAAAGGAGACAGGTATGAATAAATTTTTACGAGTGACTTTCATTTTACTGATCTTAGCTATGCTGGGCGCAGCTATGATCCAGATTTTCCAGCCCCAGCTATTGGGAAATGAGTCCATCTACGGCCTAGCTCCCTACTGGCAGCGGGAAATAGGTTTCTGGAATCTGGCTATTCTGCCTTTAGTCATTGCCACCAACATGAAGTATGATTGGTTTTATCTGCGTATGACCTTGCTAGCACTGATTCTGGGCGGGCTGGGCTTTGGCACCAACCATCTGCTAGGCTATCTGGAAAAGGCGAATCAAGCCAACCTACTGGGCTGGATTGAAAATTACCTACTCGTCTGCTGCTGGATCATCGGTTGGGTATTAGAATCTAGAAAAGAGAAAAAGTGATATAGAGAGTATCCATTATTAACCAATAATATAACGATAATCCATAATTATCATCTTTACACTATTGGTTCTTTGACTCCTTATTAACTGTGGTCGATTGAAAAGTCAAAAATCTGGAGAGGATAATAAGGATCTTCTCTTTTTTGATATGCAAAATGATAATATTCTTATTTTGAAGTTTTTATAATTACAAAATAAAAAAAACTCTAGAACAAAAAACAAACCGATAGAATGGATCTATCGGTTTTTGAATACTATGAAATAAATTAACGTACTGTACGGATACGCATTGTGTTTGTACGAACCGCTTCGCCAAGTGGTACACCTGCAACGATAACGATATCGTCACCAGACTCAACAAGACCTGCTTCAACTGCTTTACGTTCAGCAATTTCGAACATATCATCAGTTGATGAAGGTGCTTCTGTCAACATTGGGATAACACCCCAGTTCAACATCAAGCCACGTTCTGTCAATTCATCGAATGTCAATGCCAAGATATCAGCATTTGGACGGTATTTAGAGATTAAACGAGCAGTGTGACCAGTCTTAGTCAAAGTAACAATCAATTTGATATTCATTGAGTTTGTAGCATCTTTAACAGCTGAAGCCATAACTTCTGTCTTAGAGTTACGTTCGAAAGTATCTGAGTTCAAACGTCCGTATTCGTTAAGAAGAGTTTGAGCGTTCTTATCGATTGTAGCCATTGTAGTTACTGACTCAAGTGGGTATTTACCGTTTGCAGACTCACCTGAAAGCATTGTAGCGTCAGTTCCATCGATAACAGCGTTAAATACGTCTGATACTTCTGAACGAGTTGCACGTGGTTTTTCAGTCATTGTTTCAAGCATGTTTGTTGCTGTGATAACAACTTTACCAGCTGCATTGACTTTAGTAATGATCATTTTTTGGTAAACTGGAACCATTTCGAATGGTACTTCGATACCCATGTCACCACGAGCGATCATGATACCATCAGCAGCTTCAATGATTTCATCCAAGTTGTCGATACCTTGTTGGTTTTCGATTTTTGCAAACAATTGAACGTGACCGTTACCAGTTTCTTCACAGATTGCACGAACTTCGTCGACGTCTTTTGCAGTACGTACGAATGAAATCGCAATAAAGTTGATACCTTGTTCAAGACCGAAACGGATATCATCGTTATCGCGCTCAGCAAGTGCTGGAAAAGGAATTTTAGTGTTTGGGATGTTTACACCTTTCTGCTTAGCAATGATACCGTCATTTTCAACGACTACTTCAAATTCACGAGTTGCATCGTCTTTTGCGAAAACACGAAGACCAAGTTTACCATCGTCAACCAATACTTGGTGACCAACTTCCACATCATCGTAGATATCAAGGGCACCAGCAACGTTCAAAGCAATCACTTCACGAGTTGATTTGATTCCTTGTTTAGTTGCAACGCGGATCTTTTCACCAGTTTTGTATGAATACTCTTTTGCGTCACCTTCGAACAATTCTGTACGGATTTCTGGACCTTTAGTGTCAAGAAGGAAACCAACTTTTTTACCAGCGATTTCTTCCGCACGTTTAACAGTTGCCATACGCTCACCTTGTTCTTGGTGGTCACCATGTGAGAAGTTGAAACGGAAAGTGTTTGCTCCTGCTTCAATCAATTTTGCAATATTTTGAGCTGAAGCTTCAACGTCCAGTTTTTCACCCCAGTATCCGTCTTCACCGAATTTTTTACCGCCACGGATTTCTACCGCAGGACCTAAAGTTGCAACGATTTTTACGCGTTTGTTCATGATATTAAGAAACTCCTTCTACTATTTGGGGATTTCGCCCCTGATTGACCAATTAAATATTAATGCTGCGATTGAGCTCTGCTAAGCCGATATCAGCTTTGTGTGGATTGTTGACAACGATTTTGCCGTCTGCAGTCAGGCTAAAGAGTGCGCCTTCTTCAGCAGTTCCCAAGATTGGGCTTTCCACCATTTTTTCATTACGGATACCTACGGCAACACCACCGATACCTTCTTTAAGTAGTTTAACGGCATGCGCTCCCATACGAGAAGCCAATACACGGTCGCGAGCAGTTGGTGAACCACCACGTTGGATGTGACCAAGTTCAGTCACGCGGAGGTCGCTAGTATCACCAGCTTCTTTCAGCTTTTTACCAAACTCATCTGCTGACATAACACCTTCAGCAAGAACAATGATATTATGCTTCTTACCTTTTTCATAGCCACGTTTGATGCTGGCAACGATATCTTCAATCTTGAAGCCTTCTTCAGGAATGATAATTTCATCTGCACCTGTAGCAATACCTGCCCAAAGTGCGATATCACCAGCGTTACGTCCCATTACTTCAACAACGAAAGTACGACGGTGACTGGATGATGTATCACGGATCTTGTCGATCGCATCCATTGCAGTTGTAACAGCAGTATCAAAACCGATAGTGAAATCTGTTCCGACAATGTCATTGTCAATAGTTCCAGGTACACCAACAGCTGGGAAGCCATGCTCTGTTAAGCGCATCGCACCATGGTAAGAACCGTCTCCACCAATAACAACTACACCTTCAATGCCGTGTTTCTTCAGTTGTTCGATTCCCTTTAATTGCCCTTCAAGTTTTGCAAACTCAGGGTAGCGTGCTGAATGAAGGAAAGTTCCTCCACGAGAAATAATGTCTCCAACTGAAGTCGCATCAAGTGGATAAATATCACCAGCAACCATTCCAGCGTAGCCGCCATAAATTCCATAAACTTCCATTCCTTCGGAAATTGCTTTACGAACGACTGCACGAATAGCAGCATTCATACCAGGGGCATCTCCACCACTGGTCAAAACAGCAATACGTTTCATTTCGTAATGTGCTCCTTTATCTTTTTAACATTCTTATAGATTATACCACAATCAGAATAAAAATTCTCTTATTTTCCTGATTTTTTACCGAAAAACCGTTTTCATGCTGTAATTTTCTAGTTCAGCTTGAAGTTGGTCTGATTTTTGAACCTGAAAGCCTGATGCAGGAACCGTTGTCTTCTCATTCTCATAGCGTAGCACCACGGGAATATCCCCAGGGTATCGCTGCAGGATCTCCGCAATCTGCCTGTCGTGACTAGTATCAGCTAATTGGATCCAAAAGCGTTCTGAGCTTGCTTTCTCCACCTCTGCTAGAACCATCTGTAGTCGGCCATCCCTCTCCTGAATTTTTCCAGTCAGATAGTAATAGCCTTTTTCTTGGATTAGTTGAGCAAAGCGGCGGTAAACCTCTGGAAATAGAGTGACATCCAACTTTTTCTTTGTATCTGTCACTTGCATAAAGGCCATGTTTTCACCATTTTTTGTGCGAATAACTTTGATAGACTGGACTTCTACTAGAATGGTCGCCTTGCTATTTTCCGCCAACTCTTCAATCCAGACAAAAGAACGATTGGCTTTCTTGGCTAGGCTAATGAGTGGATGGTCACTAAGGCCAATTCCAATCAGGGCTTGCTCCTGCTCAAATTTTTCAGTAGCAGTAAAATCCTCAGCATCCGTCCATGAATAGCTAGTATCGGCAAATAAACTCCCCAACTCATCTGCAAAGACAAAAAGATTCGGTAGATTGTGCAAAATCTTCTGGCGATTGGGCTCAAAAACATCAAAGAGTCCTATCTGCACCAAAGGACTTAAAAGTGGCAACTTATGATAACTCTGAGGCAGGCGTAAAATGAAATCTTCCACACTGCTAAAGGGATTTTTTTGACGCTCTTCTATAATCCAGAAAGCAAAATCTCTTGGCAAACCCTTGATATTTTTCAGACCAAGATAGATTTTTCGCTCCTGAAACTTATCTTTATAGGGAATGTTATGGATGGTCAATGGAGCCAGTTCGAAGCCAAATCCAAGTGCATCCGTGATATAGTCCGAGCTCGAGTAATTGAGCATAACATCAAAGAAGATGTCTGGATAATGGGCCTTGAAATATGCCAACTGAAAAGCTAGAGCCGAGTAAGCATAGGCATGACTGCGGTTGAAGCCATAACCGGCAAATTTCTCCATGACCGCAAAGACTTCCTTGGCCTTAGTCTCCGAGTGTCCCAGTTTTACAGCTCCCCTGACAAATTCTTCCTCCATTTTATGCATTTCAGCAGCATTTTTCTTGCCCATTGCCCGCCGTAAAATATCGGCCTTTCCCAGACTAAAACCACCAAAACGCTGGGCGACCTGCATGACCTGCTCTTGGTAAAGCATGATGCCATAGGTTGGAGCCAAGATATCCTCCAAGCTCGGATCAATCATCTCCACGCGCTCGCGACCATGCTTGCGCTTGACAAAGTTATCAATATAGTCACTAGCTCCGGGACGATTGAGAGAGGTGGTAGCCACTACTTCTTCAAACTGGACGGGTTGGACTCTTTTCAAAAGACTGATGGCACCCGCTTGTTCAAACTGGAAAATACCCTTGGTGTTACCCGCTGCAAAGAGGCGTAGAGTTTCCTCATCTTCCAGGTCAATACCAGCAATATCAATATCAACTCCGTATTTGTCTAGAGTCGCTTCTTTCATCCGCTGGACAAAGGTCAAATTGCGCAGGCCCAGAAAGTCCATCTTAAGCAGTCCATTACTTTCCACACCGTGGGCATCGTACTGGGTGAGATACATATCCTCCCCGTATTTTAAGGGAATCTGATTAGTCAAATCATCGTCACTCATGACGACACCTGCCGCATGGATTGAGGTCTGGCGTGGATTTCCTTCGATTTTTTTGGCAATTTCAAAGGCCTTCTGGTATTCTAGTTTGCTATTGATAATCTGACGAAAGGCTATATTTCGCTCATAAGCAGTGGTTAAGTTGTCTCGAAAGCCAATTTTTTTGGTCATATTGGTCAGCTCGTACTCTGGCAAACCAAAGCGCTTAAAGACATCTCGGATGGCCTGCTTAGCCCCAAAGGTTGAGTAGGTCACAATCTGGGCTGCATGCATGCTACCATAACGATCTCGGACATAGCGGATAAACTCCGGTCGATACACATCGGGAATATCAATATCAATATCGGGCATAGTATAGCGCTCTAGATTTAGGAAACGTTCAAACAGCAGATTCTTTTCTACGGGATCAATGCCTGTAATTTCCAAAGCATAGGCCACCAAACTGCCAACTGCAGAACCACGCCCCATCCCCATATAATAACCTTGACTACGACCAAAGCGCAGCAAATCCCAGACAATAAGGAAATAATCATCAAAGCCCATCTGATGAATGACATCCAGTTCCTGATCCAGCCTTGCTTGATAGGCTGTTCCCGTAAGCCCCCGCTTGGCCAATCCTGCCTCAGCTAATTCCCTCAGCTCTTCTACAGCAGGACGCTCAGGATTGAAGCGCGGAAGCTTCAACTCGGTGTTAATTTCATAATGAACATTAGCTATCAATCGCTCTAAGTTGGTCAAACTCTCTGGAAAGTTTTCAGCGAAAGCTTCTTCTAAAGAGGCTGGCGCTAATAAAAATTCATGGTTTAACAGATGGCCGACCTCTCGCAAGCTGATATTATCCCGAATCGCCCTCAGCATTTGCAAGGTTTCTAAATCTCCTTGCTCAAAGTAGCGAACTGTATGCAAGGGCAGGACTGGTCTAGTCAATTCCTGCCTTGTCGTATCTGGAAAGACCCCAACATAAAAGTCTAAGCCAAGATCTAGTTGATCCACGCCCTCAAAGATTGGCACAATCAGAGCCAGCCCCTTAAAAAGATGTTGAAAGTCTTCCCAATTTTGACGATTCATCATTTTCAGAGTCGAAATCTTCATCAAATTGCGATAGCCCTGACTATCCAAGGCCAACAGTCTCAGATTGAGAAGATTACCATCTTTTAAAATTTCCATTTCTAGACCGAGCAAGGGCTGAAGTCCTGCCGCTTTTGCCTCCTCTAGAAAATGATAAGCCCCATAAAGATTGTCCACATCCATCATGCCTAGACTTTTGTAGCCCAGGCCCTTGGCCCGTTGAACATATTTTTTGATAGAGACTAAACTATCCATAAAGCTATAAACAGTCTTGGTATCTAGTTGCGTAATCACAAAATTCTCCTTGATACAGCTACGATAAATGATGCCTACTAGTAAAAAGAAGACAGAAAACAATATATTTTCACTTCTTTATTTTTTCGTTTTACTGAAAATCTATCCCAAGCTCTAACTAGCCTATTTCTTCTTAACCTTCGTCAGTCAAGTAAGTAGAACAAGAACTAATTTCAACATTCCTGCTTCTATTATACCTAAATTTCTGTAAAGAAGAAACTCAGAGTCTCTTATATTCGGCGACCGTGTTTAACTAAAATAAAAAAACGAGACAGAACTAAATTCTTTCAAAATTTAATTCTGTCCCATCCCGAATCAATTTTATTATTTACGAGTTGATTTACGTTCATTGATCGTATGAGCTAGGAGAACTTCGCGCTCTTCCAACTCTTCTTTATGCATGATCTTTGTCAGCATCCGCATACTAATCGCACCGATGTCATACAGAGGTTGTCCGATAGTAGACAGATTAGGGCGAGTAAAGCGAGCAATTTGCGAATCATCGCTAGTAATGATTTCAAAGTCTTCAGGAATACGAACACCTCGATCAGCCAAACCATTAAGCAAACCTGCTGCCAACTCATCTCCGGTCACAAAGGCCGCTGTTGCCTTTGAAGCAATCAGACGTTCAGCTAGGTGATAACCATCATCGTAGCTATACTTAGACTCGAAGACCAAGCCCTCGCTGTATGAAATTTTCTTGCTCTTCAGAGCTTCTTTGTAGCCAGACAAGCGAATTTTACCATTGATATCATCTACCAAAGGACCGCTGACAAAAGCAATTTTCTTGTTGCGCTTAGCCAATAGTTCCACAGCATCAACGGTTGCCTGTTTATAATCAATATTGACACTTGGTAACTGATGTTCTACATCCACCGTGCCCGCTAGAACCACTGGTGTCCGCGAACGTGAAAATTCTGAGCGAATTTTCTCTGTCAGATGGTAGCCCATGAAAATAATACCATCTACTTGCTTAGAGAAAAGGGTATTAACAACCGAAACTTCCTTGTCATCATCTTCATCGCTGTTTGCCAGGACGATATTGTACTTATACATTTCGGCAATATCATCAATCCCTTTGGCTAAAGTAGAGAAGTAACTATTCGTAATATTAGGAATTACAACACCAACTGTGGTCGTCTTTTTGCTGGCCAGACCACGGGCAACTGCATTAGGACGATAGTCAAGACGTTCAATTACTTCTAGTACTTTTTTTCGTGTATTTTCTTTTACATTCTTGTTACCATTTACAACTCGGCTGACTGTCGCCATTGAAACTCCCGCTTCACGGGCGACATCATAAATGGTTACTGTGTCGTCTGTGTTCATATAGTTTCCTTTCTTTTGTTGAAAATATCGTTTTCATTTTTCTACACTTATCATTGTATCACTAATTGTAAACACTTTCAAGTATTTTAGCGCACAGATATGAAAACTTTTTCATTTTTTATTTACACGAATCACAGGAAATAAGTTATGGACTCAAAATAGTTTAGACTCAATAAAAAATCGGCTTAGAAGCCGATTTTTTATTGAGTTCTTTTAAAGCTCCTTGTGCATCAACCAGAATTTCGTAGTCCTGTCGCAATTCCATTGATGGTAATGTGGATCAAACGTTCTTGTTCTGGTGAAAGTTCTCCTCGCCGCTGACGCTTGATCAGCTCAAGCTGGATATAATTCAAAACATTGAAATAAGGCATCCGATAGTTCAAACTATCCTTGAGATAGGCATTTTCTGCCAAGAGCTCGTCATGGCCTTCAATCGCCAAGATAACATCCTTGGTCAGCTGCCATTCATCTAGGATTGTATTGAAAATATCGCGTACATTTTGGTCTTCACAAAGTTGCGCATATTCAAAAGCGATATTCATATTAGATTTGGACAGTACCATATCAACATTTGACAAGAGGGACTGGAAGAATGGCCATCTCTGATACATAAATTGAAGGAAGGCCAGATTCTTTTCAGGATCTTCATCGATAAATTCTTTGAAGCTAGAGCCAACGCCATACCAACCAGGGAACATAACCCGACTTTGAGACCATGAGAAGACCCAAGGAATAGCTCTCAGACCGCCGATTTCAGTGATGGTTTTACGAGCTGCTGGACGAGAACCGATATTAAAGCTAGAAATGGCCTTAATAGGACTAGACTCAAAGAAATAATCGTAGAAACGTTCGTCGCCAAAGACTAGGTCGCGATAGATTTGGTAGCTTCGATCGACCACTCGATCCATCACTCTCTCGTATTCATTGGTCGTATTACTATCACTCTTCTTATAGCTTATTATACGGTTAATAGCCGCAGATACAAGCATTTCCAGATTGTAGTACGCAGCATCCTTATTACCGTATTTATTGCCAATAACCTCACCCTGCTCTGTCAGGCGGATACGATCATTGATACTTCGCAATGGTTGCGAAGTGATTGCCTCATAGGTTGGGCCACCGCCACGACCGACAGTTCCTCCACGACCATGGAAGAAGGTAATCTTGACGCCAAACTTATCACCAATAGCTGTCAGTTGTTGCTGAGCCTTATAAAGTGTCCAGCACGATGATAAATAGCCACCATCCTTATTACTATCTGAGTAGCCCAGCATGATTTCTTGGTAGTTGTTTTTAGAAGCAATCCATTTTTGAGCAATTGGCAGAGATAGATATTTCTCCATAGTATCGCAGGAATTATCTAGGTCCTCAATCGTTTCAAACAGAGGAACAATCTGCACACGCGCCCCTTCTTCATCGATCAAGCCAACTTCCTTGAGCATAATCGCCAACTCTAGCAGATCTGATACGCTAGTCGAATGGGAAATAATATTTTGCTTGATAACATCTTCGCCAATCGCATCCTTAAGCTGACGAGCTGTCTTGAAGATCTCCAATTCTTTTTGTAGAAGTTCAGACTTAGGTGCATGAGTGGCTGACAGGATCCGTGGATCCTCCAGAAGCTGCTTGAGGAGAACTTGGCATTTTTCTTCCTCTGACAAGCTGCTGTAATCTTTTACGATATTAGCAGAAGCCAAGAGCTCCGCCACACAAGCCTCATGGACACTGGAATCCTGACGCATGTCAATGCTGGCCAAGAAGAAACCAAAAATGTCAACTGCTTGTAGCAATTCAGTAAGTTCTCCGGTCACCAGAGCTTGTCCATTGTGCTCCAGCAAAGAATCACGAATAACTAGAAGATCTTCCTTAAACTCTTGCGCATCTTTGTAAGATGGAAGTTGTTCTTTTCGTAATTCATCTAAACTACCACTAAGTTTAGACTGGATATAATTTGGAATGATTTCTCTACCATTATGGCTGACCGAGGTAGCAGCATTTGCATGCAGGACTGCTTCAGCTTTATCAGCCAAACGATGCCCTTCACCGGAGAAATTACCTTCTTTCAGATAAAGTAAGGTCTGAATCAACTTGGACTGAATGTAATGAAAAGCACGGCGATAAGGCTCATTTTCCCGATAAACAGACTTGTCGCTTGACAAAGCTGCCATCTTGGCTACAGCTTCACTTGTTTTTGAAAGATTAGTAGACAGGGAGAAGTTACGATAGAGCGTATAAACCTTGTCAATGTAGTAATTCAGAATAACTTCGCTCTGTACCGTCGCAGACAATTTCAGAGTTTCAGCGGTTACAAATGGATTTCCATCACGGTCACCACCAATCCACATTCCCATGGTGATCGGTTTAGGATTTTCCAAATGGATTCCTTTTTCTTCTGCTAAGCGTTTATACTCTAGCATCAGGTTCGTGATTGCTTGAAGAAAAGAACTGTTATAGTACTCCATAACGTTAGTGATTTCATTGGTAACCTTAAGTTTCTTTTCCCGAATCATATCGGTCTGCATCATCAGCTCGATATAGCGACGGAGATTGGCTAACCATTTCTTTTCGTTCACCAGACCAGCTTTAACATCACGATGCTGGCGCAACAGTGTGTGAATATGATTAGTCAAATCCAACATGGTCTTGCGCTGAACCTGAGTCGGATGAGCAGTCAAAACGGGAACAACATTTAGATTTTCCAAGATTTCTTGTGCATTTTCTCGTGTGGAAACCAAATCAATCGTCGTCGAAAGCTTACCAAGGTAGTCTTGGTCGATATTATTTTGATGATTGATCTCATAAGCCAAGTCAACATCTTCAGAAATATTGATGAGTAGAGGTAAAATAGCAAAATAGCGTGAGATATAGACCATATCATCCGTGGATAATTCTTCTACTACTGCTTTCAGCTCTTGGTATTTAGATTGAACTGCCAGTTCTTCAATCATGGAGATTTTAGCAAAAGTGTCAGGACTGAGAATATCCCGGGTAATATCTACCAACAAGTCCGTTAAAATAGAAACTTCTTCTCGAATCATTTCTTTATTGCTATAATTTTCTAATTTTGTAAATGACATTATTTACACCTTTCTATTGTTGAAGAGCTAACATACAAGAAGATCTTTTAGGATTGACTTACTTCTAGTTCCTGATACATGGCGTTTCGTCGCTCATTAGCATCAATATTTAAAACAAAGGCAATGGCAACTGATAGAACCAACAAACTATTTCCCCCCTGAGATAAGAATGGGAAGGTTACACCGGTTGAAGGAATCAAGCCCGAAATACCACCAATATTGACAAAGGTTTGCATCAGAATCATACCGCCAATTCCCAAAGCCATCATAGAATTAAATGGATCCTTGGCTCTTGTACCTACGAGAATAATTCGTAAAATCAAGAAAAAGAGCAGGGCTAAAATTAAAGTAGCTCCAAAGAATCCGACTTCCTCAATAACAATCGAGAAAACAAAGTCTGTATGAGCCTCTGGTAGGTAACCTCGTTTTTCGATGGAGTTCCCTAAGCCTAAGCCAAACCAACCACCATTACTCATAGCATAGTAGGAATTGGCCAACTGGTGACCTGAGCCAGACAAATCGTCAAATGGATTGAAAAAGGCACTAAAACGCTTTGCGACATACCCAAAAACAGGAACTTGCTCAACACGCTTGACACCTATCAACCAAATACTCGCTAAAACTGCTGCCGACCCTCCTACAACAGCACCAAGCATGGTCGAGAACCATCTGTAAGCAACTCCGCTGGTGGAAATTACAATCAAAACTGTTAAGAGCAAAATGGTCGCATTTCCTAAGTCGGGCATGATAACCACCAGGCCTATCAAGAAAGCAACAATAACCCGCCAATCCGTAACAGCACGCGGAATCAACTGATTAAAGGTGATTGCTTGATAATCATATACTTCTATTTGTTCTTGTTTCTTAGAAAACTGTAGGGCCAAATACCAGACCAAAATAATCTTCAGATATTCTGCCGGCTGAGCAGTAACTGGGCCGATTTTTAGCCAACCGTGTGCCCCATTGATCGTTCCTGTGATAAAGCGTGAGAGTAAAAGCAGAATAATTTCAGCTATGATAACAAACGTAATCACTCCTGGCCTCTTCAGAAAATCCAGCTTCATTCGGTAAATAATCCCAATCATCACCAAGCTGAAGAGCCAGAAACCTGCTTGAGTGGCGACCATTCGAAAACTATTGAGCCCATTTTGAATGAGGATGGGGCTCGTCGTGGAATAAACGACAATCAAGCCAATGCCAGATAACAGCATGTACGGAATCAAAATTGAGTAATTCAATAAATGCTTTTTGTCAATTTTCATATTTCACCAATTTATTCTAAAAATTCAAACTTCATTATACCACTTTTTGATTCGAAAAAAAAGCATTAGGATGGCCTCAATAGATATTTACTTATTTATCGCCTCAAAAATCCAATTATTTCAAATTGTTTTATCTTCTATTGCAATCAGATTACATTTTCGTATTTCGCTGGAAATATAGATAAATACTTTGCTTTTCTATTTATTTTACGTTACAATGAAACAGTATGAGAAAAAGGATTAAACCGCTTGCACTCTTGCTATTCTTTGCTTGCTTTATTCTATATATTGTCATAAGCAAACACCATCTTGATGTGCAAATTAAACAAGCCCAAACAAAAAAAACTCAAGTCAGTCAGGTGACAACCAAGAAAAAAAAGGAGGAAACTCCTTCAGACGAACCTGAGGAAGAATTGCTTAATAAGCCTATCGTTGACCTTTCCGGTTGGCAATTGCCTAGCGAAATAGACTATGATACCTTATCAACAAATATTTCTGGTGCTATCATTCGCGTGCATAGTGGAGCTCAAGCAAAAAAAGAAAATGTTGCCACTCATTTAAATGGACTTGACAAATCATTTGCTACCCATATTCAAGAGTTTCAAAAACGAGGGATTCCTGTGGCTGTGTATGCTTATATAGCAGCAGGCAATATCAAAGAAATGGAAAAAGAAGCTGAAAGCTTCTACAAGGCCTCTTCGAAATATAAACCTACCTTCTACTGGCTTGATGTTGAAGAAAAGACTATGGGCGACATGAACGCAGGAATCGAAGCTTTTCGTGCCAAGCTTGAAAGTCTTGGAGCTCAAAATATTGGCATCTACATTGGAACCTACTTTATGGAAGAGCATAGTATCTCGACTGAAAAATTTACTGCCGTTTGGATTCCAACTTATGGCTATAATGACGGCTACTATAACGCTGCTCCAAATACTGAACAGCCCTATGACCTACATCAATACACCTCAGAAGGTAAATTGGAAGGTTTCCCACATAACTTAGACCTCAATCAGCTCTCTCCTGTACAGGATAAAAAAGAGACTTACAAGAAATTATTTTCAACACCAAAATAAAAAAGATGCAAGATAATTGTTAGGAAATCTTGTATCTTTTTTTCTCTGTACAAGATATTTTTCTTGCTTTTTTCAGAAAAGTATGTAGCTTTATGGTACAATAGTCTAATGAAAAAGACTTGTAGGGAGATATTATGATTTCATGGATTGCTAGGATGTTAAAAGGAATGATTATCGCGCTTGGCTTCATCCTACCTGGTGTGTCTGGCGGTGTATTAGCTGCTATTTTGGGGATTTATGAGCGAATGATTCGCTTTTTAGCTCATATCAAAGATAATTTTGTCGAGAATGTTCTCTACTTCACTCCTGTGGCTATTGGGATGGTTTTAGGGATCGCAGCCTTCTCCTATCCAGTCAATCTCTTGCTGGATAATTACAAGGTTATCGTTCTCTGGGGCTTTGCTGGAGCCATCATCGGCACCATTCCCAGCCTGATCAAAGAATCCGTCAAGGAATCCGACAGAGATCGAGCTGATACTGTTACCTTCTGGCTTAGTTTCATCTTATCAGGGATCTTTCTTTACTCGCTGAATGGAATGGTGGGAACACTGCCAGCTAACTTCCTGTCCTTTGTTTTAGCGGGTGCTCTTATCGCCTTAGGAATCTTGATTCCGGGACTCAGTCCTTCAAATCTGCTATTGATTTTAGGGCTCTATACTCCCATGCTGACAGGATTTAAACGCCTAGATTTATTTGGCACCTTCCTGCCAATAGGTATCGGTGGCGCTCTGGCTCTGATTCTCTTTTCAAAAGCCATGGATTACATTTTGAAACATTATCATTCCCGCGTTTACCATTTTATCATTGGTATTGTACTGTCCAGCACCTTGCTCATTGTCCTCCCTCAAAGTGGCAACAGTGAGAGCATTAGTTATGCAGGAGTATCCATTTTCACCCTTGTTCTTGCTGCCTTTTTCTTTGGACTAGGCATCTGGCTAGGAATTTGGATGTCCCAATTAGAAGAGAAATATAAATAATGGCAAAAAAGACAAAACTCAAAAAAACACTGGTTGAGCAAATTTTAAACAAGGCAAAAATCGAACACCAAGGCTTGCAGATTAATGCTTTAGATGATAGCCTGACAGAGGAATTTGACCGCTCGCAAATTTATAAAACACTGGCTTTAAACGGGGATAAAACAGGAACAGTCATTGGCATTCTCCCCATCACCGAACATCTGTCAGAAAAGAAATTAGCAAAAATTTCAGGCAATAAAAAAGTCAGCATGATTCCGCAAAAAGATTTAGAAAAAACGACTGGTTACATCCATGGCGCTAATAATCCTGTCGGCATTCGCCAAAAGCACTCCTTCCCCATTTTCATTGACCAAACGGCCCTGAGTCGCGAAAGTATTATTGTTTCTGCTGGTGAGGTCGGCCGTAGCATCCAGATCAAGGCTCAGGATTTGGCTGACTTTGTTCAAGCACAGTTCGCAGACTTGAAAGAGGACTAGGCTATTCGCTTCAAAAGGAAAAAGGAATTTGATATGAAATTGTATTTTATCCGACATGGAAAAACCGAATGGAATCTAGAAATGCGTTTCCAAGGGGCAAGCGGAGATTCTCCACTTCTTGAAACATCCATTGACGAGCTCAAGCGCTTGGGCAAGCATTTGTCAAACGTTCAATTCGATAAAATCTACTCTAGCGATTTGCCTCGCGCTTACCATTCTGCAGAAATTATCCAAAGTGAAAATCAGTATCAAACCGACATTGTTTCGACTCCTGAACTAAGAGAGTGGGCTCTTGGAAAACTAGAAGGAGCCAAAATTGCTACTGTAGAAGCCACTTATCCTCAGCAGATGTGGGCTTTTCGCCACGATCTATCCCAGTTTGATCACCAACTATTTGACGCAGAATCCGTCGCTCAAACCACCAATCGGACAATTGCCTTCGTGAAGTCTCTCAAAGGGAAAGATTTTCAAAATGTCTTGATTGTCGGACATGGGGCGAATCTAACTGCCAGCATTCGTCGCCTGCTCGGTTATGAAACATCTTTGCTCCGTAAAGACGGAGGTCTGGCTAACGCTAGCGTCACCATTTTGGAAACAGACGACTTTGACTCTTTCAAGTTACTTGCTTGGAACAACTTAGATTACATGCGAACAAATGAAACTGCGAATCTTTAAACATCGCAGTTTTTCTATTTTTATCGATAATTATTGCTGAATTTCCTTTTATTTTGTGATAAAATAGAAGGGAAAGCCTTAGGAGGAAGAAAATGACTACTGAACATATTGAAGAACTAAATGACCAGCAGATTATTCGCCGTGAAAAAATGGCCGCGCTGGCTGAGCAAGGAATTGATCCTTTCGGAAAACGTTTTGAACGTACTGCAAATTCTGCTCAACTTAAAGAAAAATACAACGACAAATCCAAAGAAGAATTACATGAATTGAACGAAAAAGCAACTATTGCTGGTCGTTTGATGACTAAACGTGGAAAAGGGAAAGTCGGCTTCGCCCACATCCAAGATCGTGAAGGCCAAATCCAGATTTACGTTCGTAAGGACGAGGTCGGTGAAGAAAACTATGAGATTTTCAAAAAAGCTGACTTGGGTGACTTCTTGGGAATTGAAGGCGATGTGATGCGCACAGATATGGGAGAACTCTCTATCAAAGCAACGCATATTACTCACCTTTCAAAAGCTTTGCGTCCCCTTCCAGAGAAATTCCACGGTTTGACTGACGTAGAAACTATCTACCGTAAACGTTATTTGGACTTGATTTCCAACCGCGAAAGCTTTGAACGCTTTGTCACTCGCTCAAAAATCATCTCAGAAATCCGCCGTTACTTGGATGGACAAGGCTTCCTTGAAGTTGAAACACCTGTTCTCCACAACGAAGCAGGTGGTGCGGCTGCTCGTCCATTTATCACTCACCACAATGCCCAAAACATTGACATGGTGCTTCGTATCGCGACTGAGCTTCACTTGAAACGCCTTATCGTTGGTGGTATGGAACGCGTCTATGAAATTGGCCGTATCTTCCGTAACGAAGGGATGGACGCCACTCACAACCCTGAGTTCACTTCTATCGAAGTTTACCAAGCCTATGCGGACTTCCAAGATATCATGGACTTGACAGAAGGCATCATCCAACATGCTGCCAAGGCAGTTAATGGTGATGGTCCAGTCAACTACCAAGGCACTGAGATCAAGATCAACGAGCCATTCAAACGTGTTCACATGGTGGATGCCATCAAGGAAATCACTGGCATAGACTTCTGGCAGGATATGACCTTCGAAGAAGCTGCTGCCTTAGCTAAAGAAAAGAAAGTACCAGTTGAAAAACATTATACTGAAGTTGGACACATCATCAATGCTTTCTTTGAAGAATTTGTCGAAGAAACCTTGATTCAGCCAACCTTTGTTTACGGTCATCCTGTAGCAGTATCACCTCTGGCTAAGAAAAACCCAGAAGATCCACGCTTCACGGACCGCTTCGAGCTCTTCATCATGACCAAAGAATATGCCAACGCCTTCACTGAGTTGAACGATCCAATCGATCAATTATCTCGTTTTGAAGCACAGGCAAAAGCTAAAGAACTGGGTGATGACGAAGCAACTGGCATCGACTATGATTACGTTGAAGCCTTGGAATACGGTATGCCACCAACTGGAGGCCTAGGAATCGGTATCGACCGTCTCGTAATGTTGCTTACAGATGTGACTACGATTCGCGATGTATTGCTTTTCCCAACAATGAAGTAATCTCAAACTTACAAAATTTTAAAAAACAAATCCCGCTGGAATTCCAGTGGGATTTTTCACATGACAAAAAGTCTGGTTTCCCAGACTTTTGCCAATATTATTCATATCTCAGCGCTTCAATCGGATCTAGTTTAGAGGCTTTATTAGCCGGCAAGATACCAAAGACAATACCAACCATGGCTGAGAAGACAAGGCTTCCAACTGCTGCAGTGACAGAGACAACTGGTGGGCCTCCAAATACGTTTTCAGGCACGACTGCAGCTAGCAGAGCATTGATCCCGTAGGCAAGGCTAAGACCAAGCAGGCCACCGATAAGAGTCAATACCATAGATTCAATCAAGAACTGCGTGAGAATATTTCCACGCGTTGCTCCAAGAGCTTTTCGCAAACCAATTTCCCGAGTCCGCTCTGTAACGGATACCAACATAATATTCATCACACCGATACCACCAACAAAGAGGGAAATTCCTGCAATAGCTCCGATAACACCGGTCATAGTTCCTGTAATTTGATTGTACTGCTCCAGCAAAGTATCCATATTTAGGATTTGATATTCTCCTTGACGAGCTCCTGAAAGAGCTGTCAATTCTTTGGCCGCTTCTACACCAACTTCGTTGATACGATCCACTTCTGGCACATAGATATAGACAGTTGCAATTTCATCTGTATGAAATTCAGATGCCACCTGTGTATTAGCCATCAGGGCGCTACCTGAGCTCATACTCATGCTCTGACCAGCATTGGGATCCTTATAGATACCAACAACCCGATAGTTGCTGTCACCAACTGAAACTATTTTATTCAGGGCTTCCGCACTACTTCCAAACAGGCTGGTTGCCACTGTTTCATCAATCATCATCACGTTAGAAAAACTTTGATAGTCACTAGGCAAGAGAGTCCGTCCAGCTAAAATCTCATATTTTCTAATTTTAAAGAACGTGGCATTCACACCTGTAATGTTGACCTTATCAGACTTCTTGTTCTTATAAGAAAAGTCAGCTGTTGAACCATTGGTCACATAATAGCCCTTGACTCCGTCAATTTTGAGTAGTTCCTTGACCCAAGATTCTTGGACAACAGGTGGTTCCTCTAATATCTCACTATCTGCATCTTGCCCACCATTGACCTCCATCAAATTAACTCCCATCGTATAATTATTTTTAGTGGGAGAATAAAGCAAGCTTACATACTTCTGTTCTTTTGTGATGCTCTTGGTAACTCCCTGTTGCATTCCATTTCCCAGTGCCAAGATGACGACAACAGACGCAACCCCGATGATAATTCCAATCATGGTCAGAAAAGCCCGCATCTTATGCCCAAGAATGGAACTAATGGCAAATTTAAAATTTTGCATTAATCACGTTCCTCCTTCTCAGCGCTATCTGAAGAGATGACTCCATCACGAATGACAATCTGACGCTTAGCATAGGCAGCAATTTCAGGTTCGTGAGTAACCATGATAATCGTTTTTCCTTCAGCGTTCAACTCCGTCAAGAGTTCCATAATTTGCTCGCCAGTTTTGGTATCAAGGGCTCCTGTAGGCTCGTCGGCAAGAATAATCGAAGGATTGTTTACCAAGGCACGCGCAATCGCAACACGTTGCTTCTGTCCCCCAGACAACTCTGATGGCAAGTGAGTCATACGAGTGCCCAAATCTACTTTTTCTAAATACTGCTTAGCTAGATTTTTTCGACTTCCTTGTGACACCCCCGCATAAATCAACGGGAGTTCTACATTTTGAAGGGCATTTAATTTAGATAAGAGGAAAAATTGCTGAAAAACGAAGCCGATTTGATTATTTCGAACCTTGGCTAACTTCTTATCACCTAAGTTTGCAACATCTTCGTTTTCTAAAAAATACTCGCCAGTAGACGGACGATCCAACATTCCGATAATATTCATCAGGGTGGACTTCCCGGAACCAGACGGCCCCATGATAGCCACAAACTCGCCCTCTTCAACTGTCAAATTGATATTTTTTAAGACTTTAAGTTCTTGATCACCATTCCGATAGGTTTTGTTAATATTTCGTAGATCAATGAGTTTTTTCATCCGCTTTCACCTCTTGACCATCTTTCAAGCTATCTGTTGGATTGGTGATAACTTTACTGTCTTTTGTCAAACCAGATGAGATTTCTTGATTTTCAGCATCAGCATTTCCTAAGGTTACTTCCACTTTCTTTGCTTTACCTTTTTCGACAGTCCAAACGTAGTTCTTGTCTCCGTCTGAGATGATACTGCTTGCTGGTACAAGAATCCCTTTTGTATTGTTTTTCACTTCAACGCTGACAGAGAAACCTTGCTTCAAATCACCAATTTCACTTGTAATATCGACTGTAAATGGATATTTTGCAGAGGAAGCTGCGCCACCTGTATTAGTTGATGAAGCTTGCTGTCCATCCTTAGGATAGTTAGAAATATAGCTAATTTTACCTGTCCATTTTTTATCTGGATACACTTTTGAGGTAATGGTTACTTCTTGTCCAACTGACAAATTAGCCAGATTGTACTCAGAGAGTTCTCCCTTGATTTGAAGACTACCGTTGCTGACAATATGCACCAAGGTTTGGTTGGTTCCTGTTGTTGATTTGGATACATCGCGGTTTACTTCTACTACTGTTCCCTCAACAGTGCTTGTAACAGTCGCTGCATTCAACAAAGCTTGCGCTTTGTTCATATTGTCTACAGCGTCTGAACGTGCATCACGCAAATCAGCCAGTTGAGAATCGACGGTACGTTGAGCAGAAGCAAGGGACTTACTATCCGTCTCTTCATCACCAGTTTTTTCTACTGTCGCCCCATTTGTCTGTAAGTCATTAATCTGACGGTCAGCCTTATTGACAGCACGAACTGCTGCATCATAGTTTGCTTGAGCTTCTGTGCTCTTATATTGAACAAGTGCTTGTCCTACAGCTACTTGGTCACCAACATTGACTAGGACCGACTCCAAGTCGCCCTTGGTAGCATCATAATAAACATATTGCTCTGAGTTAGCAGTTACGGTCCCCGTCAACAGGACAGATGAGGCTATGCTACCTTCTTTTGCCTGTTGCACAATTGGGGCAACTTCCTTAGGTTCTGTTGTAGAACTAAGATTGCTCAGGACTATTGCAGAAATTGCTCCTACTACAACTACAACAGCAACTCCGATAATACTAAATAGCTGCCATTTTTTCAGCTTTTTCATCTTTTTTCCTCCTCTTGATGAAAACCATTTTTCTTTTATACTACATTATATCATAAGCCTAACATATTGTGATAGGAAAAGGGACAAAATCCCTAAAAGACCATTTTTCCTATAAAAACGCTGCAGGATCTCTAAATCATAGCAGATTTTTGCATTCATTTTCTAAAAAAGGTACAATTACTTCATATTGATTAAAGGAGCTTCTATCTAACTATGAAAGAATTCGATATTATTGCAATTGGCGGGGGTAGCGGGGGTATTGCTACCATGAATCGCGCTGGTGAGCATGGCGCTAAAGCAGCTGTCATTGAAGAAAAGAAATTAGGGGGAACCTGTGTCAATGTCGGTTGTGTCCCTAAAAAAATCATGTGGTATGGTGCTCAGATTGCCGAGGCCATCCGACACTATGGACCAGACTATGGCTTTACTTCAGAAAATCAGCACTTTGACTTTGCTACTTTACGAAAGAATCGGGAAGCCTACATTGACCGCGCTCGCTCATCCTATGATGGCAGCTTCAAACGCAACGGCGTTGAACTGATTGAAGGTCGTGCTCATTTCGTTGATAAACATACAGTCGAAGTCAATGGAGAATTGATTCGCGCCAAGCACATCGTAATTGCAACAGGTGCACATGCAGCCATTCCTCAGATTCCTGGTGCCGAATACGGTGAGACTTCTGACGATGTTTTTGCTTGGGAAGAGCTACCCAAGTCTGTTGCCGTCGTCGGAGCAGGCTATATCGCTGTGGAGCTTGCTGGTGTCCTCCATACTCTAGGTGTCAAGACGGATCTCTTTGTCCGTCGCGACCGTCCTCTCCGCAATTTCGATAGCTATCTGATTGATGGATTGGTGGCTGAGATGGAAAAATCTGGTCCTAGTCTTCATGCTCACAAGATACCCGAACGAGTGGAGAAATTAGCCGATGGCCAACTACAACTCTACTTCCAAGACGGTAGTAGCCATATTGCTGAGCGGATTATTTGGGCTATTGGCCGCAAGCCAAATGTCCAAGGGCTCAATCTTGATGCTGCGGGAGTTACCCTAAATGACCGAGGCTTTATCGCTGTGGACGAATACCAAAATACTGTCGTACCTGGCATCTATGCCTTGGGCGATGTGACGGGCGAAAAAGAACTGACACCAGTAGCAATCAAGGCTGGACGCACCCTGTCTGAGCGCCTCTTTAACGGCAAGACAGATGCCAAGATGGATTACTCCACTATTCCGACTGTCGTCTTCTCCCACCCCGCCATTGGCACAGTAGGGCTGACGGAGGAAGAAGCTATTCGAGATTATGGTGCTGAGCAAGTTCATGTCTACACCTCTAGCTTTACCTCTATGTACTCAGCTGTCACCCAGCACCGCCAGCAGGCTCGCTTCAAGCTTATCACTGCTGGTCAGGATGAAAAGGTTGTCGGCCTCCACGGCATTGGCTATGGCGTAGATGAGATGATCCAAGGCTTCGCTGTTGCTATTAAGATGGGAGCTACCAAAGCTGATTTCGACTCCACCGTTGCCATCCACCCAACTGGCTCCGAAGAATTTGTCACCATGCGCTAAAAGTTTCCTCTTTGGCCTTTCTAAAGCTCATTATTATCATAAAATAAAGAAGAGAAGGCAACCATAACTTATCCTTTCATTTTTGATTTTTATCTTACATTTTTGTAAGAAAGAAGTCTTAGGCCATTTAGATAGAGCTAAACACACTATTCTGGCTTTATTCTTTGACTTCTTTCTTTATTTTAAAGCACAAAATTCAATTATCATTCAAGAAATTCTAAATTATTTCTAAAATTGAGGAAGATTTATTTAATGGATCTTCCTCTTTTTTATTTAGTTGGCTCACTTCTTCTGGACAAGCTTATAAATTGTAATTTTTGAAGATAGTCTTATTTTCTTGAAATATTTATAACTTCCCAACCATCTTTTACCCTTTCTGCTATTCAAGAAACCGTATTTTTGATATGATAGTAAGAAATACTAAGAGAAAGGGGATTGGAAATGAGCAAAACGAAAAAATTACTAGCAGCTCTAGGAATCATTTTCTTTAATATTTTTGGCTTAATCGCCTTTATCTTCCTCCTCATTCGGAGCCGCAAAAAGCGGAAATAAACAAACAACTGTCTAGTCTGATATGAAAAGACTTGACTTTTTTTTATTTTGATTTAAAATAGTTACCATAATTTTAAAAAGAGGTTTACTATTATGAACAAGAACAAAGCTTTTCTTCTTGCCCTCCCAGCTATTGGCGCTGCATTCTTAGCTGTACTATCCCAGCTTAGTTTCTCTATTGGCACCATTCCCATTACGCTACAGACCTTTGCCGTGGGTTTAATTGCAACCATTTTTAAAACCCGCGAAGCTGTCTTGTCTGTTCTGCTTTATCTACTGCTCGGAGCTATTGGCCTGCCAGTCTTTGCCGGAGGAAGCGGTGGATTTCAGGCTCTCTTTGGTCCAAGCGCAGGCTATCTTTGGGCATATCTGCTCTTTGCGCTGATTACTTCCAGTCTGACAAGCCAGGATAGCAAGTTTTACACGATCCTTTTGGCTAATCTGCTCGGAGATACACTGGTCTTCGTCGGTGGAGTTATCGGACTTCATTTTCTAGCTAATATGGAATTTTCTAAAGCCATTGCTGTTGGTGTCACACCATTCATTCTTCCAGATCTTTTAAAACTTGTAGCCATCACGCTCATCAGCATTCCTATATTTAGAAGCCTAGCTTTTCATCCCTATTTTTTAGAGAAATAGAAAAACGGATAGAGTTTTCTCTATCCGTTTTTAAATGCATCCAAAAGAACTTGAAATTCTTCATTGGAAAGGGTGATGCCCTTGCCCATCTTGCTGTGGTCAGGACTCCAAGTTCGGATATCGTACTTGGCAGGCGCACCGTTAAAACTTACGCGGTTGAGCTCCTTGGTCCAGCCTTTTTCATTTTCCGATAAAACGAGCAATTTCTCCTCGATTTCAAATTTAAAATCTGCCATACTTTACCTCTTTTCTACTTTCTATCTCATTATTCGTAAAAGATTTTACTTTTTTACTTATTTTATTATATAATATATTGTAACAAGTTATGGAGATTTTATCTATGAAAAAATATCTCGAAATGATTTTACAAAAGACGAATGAGTTCATTAACTATAAAAAGACAGATAAGGAAGAGGACGACAAGAGTCATATCCTACATACAATTGACTTGGCTCTGCGGAAAAATTCTGGTGTCCATGTTATTTTTCTGGATAAAAATTTTACTGGAGATATTGTCAAATATGACCGTGACCGCCAACAGTTGATTGTCAAAAATTTCAAAAAAAGCATGACGACCATCATCCGTGTGCCTGATATCCATCGCATCAGTCTAGTCCCCAATAACATCCGTGAAGCCCAGAGAAAAGATATTCGACCCGAAAGCCGCAAATTCAAAAAATAACTCTTCAAATCAAAAACGATTTGAAGAGTTTTATTTTTAAAGCCAATGGCTGAATTTTTAGAATAAGGACTTCCGCTATCTATTCGTATCCACCTTGTAGGCAAGGCCTACTTGATGAGCTCATTACTCCAGCTTTCGCGCCTGATTAAGCCCGAACAGTCACACTAGTGCCATCTTCTTTATACAAATTGATTAAACCTTCCTTGCGGGCACGAACCATATCACCAGGTTGAACTGGCTGTGGAACGGTAATCGTCAGCAATTCCATTGGATTCGGTGCACGGTCAATCTTATTTCCCTTGTCATCATGGAGGTCAGTAATGTAGGTTTCAAAATGGCGGAAACCAGGTCCGTAGAATTCTACCTGATCGCCTTCATGGATAACATTCCTCTGGCGAATAGTCGCAGTTTGTGTCACTTCATCATAAGCAACTACTTCTGCTACAAATTTGTATTCTGGAATCTTACGGCGGGCTCCGAAAAGCTGCTCATTCTCAGTTGGCGTATGATAGTAGAAACCAGTTGCCAGCTCACGTTGGGCTACTTTCCACATTTCATCTACCAAATCTTGCTTAATAGATTCAAACTTTTCTGGGCTTTCCAAATAGGCGTCCACAGCTGCTTTGTAGCAATTGGTCACCGTAGAAACGTAGTGAATAGACTTCATCCGACCTTCGATTTTCAAGCTATCGACACCATTTTCAATCATATCAGGAATCCGGTCAATCATGGACATATCAACAGCTGACATAGAAAATTCTTCTGGAATTTCCCCCTTCAAACTCTTGCGTTCTTGTCCGAAAGGCATGTCATACAAATCATATTTCCAACGACAAGATTGCGAGCAACCGCCACGGTTGGCGTCGCGCATACTCATGTGATTGG
Source organism: Streptococcus sp. 27098_8_113 (assembly GCF_041432545.1). NCBI lineage: Bacteria > Bacillati > Bacillota > Bacilli > Lactobacillales > Streptococcaceae > Streptococcus > Streptococcus sp. 27098_8_113. The sequence continues at coordinate 76,489 of NZ_JAPVZU010000005.1, forward strand.
AAAGGGTACAACGGCCAGAGTAAGAAATACACATCGCTCCATGAACGAAAGCTTCGATTTCTACATCGGTACGCTTGCGAATCTCAGCTAGCTCAGCCATGGAAACCTCACGTGCCAAAACAACCCGTGTCAAACCAAGATTTTTCCAAAACTCAAGCGTTTCATAGTTGGTTGCACTAGCCTGCGTTGACAAGTGAATCTCCAAACCAGGTGCTTCAGAAGCTGCAATCGCAATCAAGGCTGGGTCAGAAACAATAACAGCCGCGATCCCAATGTCTCGCAAACGACGGAACCATTCTCCAGCACCTGCTTCGTTTCCTTCGTGCATGACCATATTGGCCGCTACATAGACCTTGGCACCATGCTCAGCCGCAAATTGGACACCTTCTTCCATTTGCTCAAAAGTGAAGTTCCCCGCACGGCTGCGCAAACCATAGGCTTGACCACCAATAAAAACAGCATCTGCTCCATAGCGAACAGCTACTTTCAACTTTTCTAACGTACCAGCTGGCGAAAGTACCTCTGGACGTTTTAATTTTTTTATCATCTTTTCTCCTATTTGCAATATAAAAGTATTGATGTTTAACCCTATCTATTTTATAGCAATTTACCGCTAAAAGCAAGATGGAGCCTAGTTTTTTGACAATTCTAATCTTCTATCTCTATCTTCTTGATAAACATTTCAGAATATAGTGTGATTAGTTGAGGCAAGCAAAAAGCCAGAAGTCTTAAACTTCTAGCTTTTCTTTCAAAATTTATTCTTCCTCCTTCTTTTTATTAAATTGTTTGTATCCGAAGAATCCAGCAACTAGCACAACCAATACGCCGATGACAATCCAAGTAGTTTGACTTGAGCTATCTTTCTTCGTATCGCTAGCTTTATCCGCTGATTTTCCTTTTTCTGCATCAGCTAAGAGGTTTGCCTTATTATAGCCTGTATAGACAAGATCTGCATCTTTACCTTTTTCCTTCTTAATCTTTTCTTCCATCTCTGCTTCGACTGCTTTGATTTCCTTAAAGATTTTTTCTGATCGTTCCAAGGCTTCCTTCGTCACTTCTGGTCCAGCGGCTTTGGCTTGTTCATCTGTGTAATTTGCATATTTGGCATCGCGTTCAGTTTGTTCTTTATCCCATTCAGCTTCTTTTTCTTTCCATTTTTCTTGGATGCTGTTACCAAAGATTTCTGGATATTTCATAACCATTTGGTCAATATGCCAAACAGTCCAATACCAAGATTTTCCGTCATATTTAGTAGAGCGGTTCTTGAAAGCTTCGTAAGTATCTTCTACATTACCATAGAATGGCACATATGGTGTGTTGCGACTTTGTGCCAGACCCAGCCACATAACACCGCCAAAGGCATTTGGTAGGTTTGGTTTGATTTGATAAACGTGGGCGTCAATTACGTTTTCGTTACCTAGCGCATATTTGTAGACATTGCCATCGATCTTCTTACCGACTTCAACTAAGTCATCTGCTTTATATTCTGGCAAGTGTTCAAAACGATTTCTTTGTTCAGCGATCACATCATGAACTGTGTATTTCTTATTTGGATCAGTTGGTTCGCGCAAGAGATCAAAAGCTTCATCGTCATAATTTACTTTTGCTTGTGGATCCATCCACTTGATACCTGCGTAGGTCCGAGAACGGTTACGTTCCATATATTTATCAGGTCCATAAGATTTAGCAATCATAAAGTTGCCATCTTTGTCAGTCTTATAGTTGTCTGCTTTTTTAGCTACTTCTTCCACATCTTTAGAAGCAATGACATTTTCCTTATCGTTCAAGTCAACGTGACCAAGATAGTAAGTGTTCGCAAAGACAGCATACTTATTCGTTGGGAATTTGATGGCTACGTATTGGTGACCAGACAGGATTTCCATGTACCATAGCTCATTTTTATCCGCTGCAACGATGATATTTCCTTCTGCTGACCCTTTTTCATCAAGAACTTTCGCAACTGTCTCAATAACCTCACGTGCTGTTTTTGCACGAGGCAAAGCAAGGTCAACTAATGATGCTTCTGGAAGACCATCTTTTACAAGTGGGTCTTCTTTTAACACTTTGTCATTTGGTGTTGCTGAAACGGTCGCTGTCATAGCTACACCAAGTTCATTAAAGCCATGCGCAGCGAAGTTTCCGTTACTTCCGTTGTCACGATCAGAGTCGTAGACAGCTGTGTATTTCATTTCATTCGCCAAATGCGGATAGGTAAAGCCATTTGACTCGTCTTCTATCTTATCGCCATCTTTATAGGTCTTAGCTGGCACAACTACATAGTTTTGATTGTGCCGACCACCGTCAGGGGCGTAGGGATAGTCCTCTGTCCGACCAAATAGAGTAGAGCCATCTGCTGTCAGGTCTTTACCGACAATAAACGCAGAACACGCTTGTGCCACATGAACAGGCAAAAGAGCAACTAACATTGCAAGGAACATTAGTCTGAGCAGTATTTTCTTCATAGTCTATCTCCTTTTGACTATCTGCGGGGCTGGAATCAACTCCCAGTCTAAACAACATAAACCGTAATACCTTAACATTCCTATTTTAGTATACTCTCTTTCTAAATTTTTTGCAAGCGTTTACACAAAATTGTGTATATTTTTTATCTAATCTATATTTCCTCTACTTTTTTCTCAAATCAGAGCAGATAAACAAAAAATAGCCCCATCTTATTTAGAGGAAAGGCTATTATTTTTTATCTTATCGGAAAACATCCTGCTATAAAATATTTATAAGCAATTCACTAGAGATTTTGGCAGAGCCGACTTGAGCTTCAAAGAATTTATCTCACTTTTTTAGCCAGCATAGTCGCAAAGCGGAGCTGAATCCGATTCCCGTTTTCATCACGGCGGTGGAGGTGGCCAGGATTTTCATTGTACTTAACTAGCTCCCAGTCCTTGTAATACTCAGCCAGCTCGCCTTCCTTAAAAGTAAATGGGAAGGGAACAGAGCAAGGGAAATCCTCTGTATCCATAGCACAGATGATGAGATTGTAGCCACCAAGCGCTGTATGCTCTTGCATATTGCGGATAATATCTGGAATCCGCTCCGCCTGCAAGAACATCAGAACAACGGTAGAAACGATCAAGTCATAAGTCTGAGTCAGACTAGCTGAGTTGATATCGTAAGTCCCCACTGGCAGATCCAAATCTTCCTGCTCGACAATGCTACGTAAAATCTCCAGTGCCAGCTCATTCTGATCTACGGCCGTTACTTCAAAACCCTGCTTAGCTAGAAAGAGAGCATTGCGGCCTTGACCACAGCCTAGATCTAAGGCCCGTCCTGGGCCAACCGTCTGCATAGCTTCCAAAACCTCTGAGTGCACTGGATTGCTGCCGTATTTCTTAGGGAAATAATCCTCAGGCCGACAGTAAAACTCCAAATACCACTCTAGGTCATCTGTCAAGGCTTCGACCCGATGCCAAGCTTGGGGCTGGGCAAAAGGATTGTCCTGACCAGCTTCAAAGATGTGCTCAGCCAGCTCCTCACCTTCCTCTGACATCTCAACAAACTTAAGGCGTCCCTTGAGAACAGTGATTTTGCCCCAAGTTCCCTCTTTGGTATTGTGCTTGTTCTTGACCAATTCGGGCATGGTCTCAGCTGTCCACACTGGCAAGCGTTTATAAGCTAGCAATTTTTCTGTCATAAAAAATCCTTTCTCTGAAAGCCAAATTTCAAAATTTTAACTGTCTTTATCATACTCGAAAAGAGCAGACTTGACAAGTATCAAATTGAACGACCTTCCTTGCAAAAAGAAAGAACTGGTCAATCAGCCAGTTCTTTCTCACATAGGAAGTTCACTTCCTTTTACTTTTCAGCATCTATCTCTTTACGACTCATCAGTATACCCTTTCTTGTAAAATTGATTTATTCTGTTTTTGTTTCATTAATTCCTTATCCTTACTCTCATCATAAAACTGGTTGAATTCCTCTTTAGAGTTAAAAGGATGTTCCAATCCGTCTTTACTGATACTTGCTGGAATTACACCTTCATATAAGTCTGTATTAGAAGGAACTAACAGACTATAAAACTCTAGATAGTCTTTAACGCTCTTATCAAGTATATAAAGTTGAGAGTTCGTTTTTTCCAATAATGCCGCTGCCTTTGGGTCTGTTTGCGCCATCAAGATATTTCGAATCCAACTTGTATCCACAGCTTCGCCTAAAGGATATGTAATAGGAAATTTAAAATTCCCCAACTTTTCATCAAACTGTTGCCTATTTAGTTTAAAATTAAATGTCGGGCTTTGGGATTGTGCCATCTTGTTATCTTCCCATTCAATTTTTCGCGTATCAAGATTGTACCAAAGAGTTTGAAACTTATCATATTCCCCATGCTCAGAGGCAAGAATAGACAAATAATTATTTCCATCAATGACAGTTAATGTTTCATCTATTCCTCTAGGTAAATATCGAGAATTATAGTCTGAAACTAATTTATATAAATCTTCTTTATAACCTTCTAGCTGTTGATTCTTAACATGGTAAATGGATAAAGTATAATAGTTACCTTCATTTTTTTTATCAATAATATTCGGCATTGAAGGAAGTTCGATATTTTCTCGAACAATATAGTTGGGATTATGCGCACCACGTGTCACATGCGTTGGATTCTCTGAGGTTGCCGGTAGAGTAGCATATTTGCGAACTAAAGCATCTTCCTCTGGATTTTCTGATTTCCAATGAACCACTACCCCTGTACCATTTTCAAGAAAAGAATAATCATCAATAGTAAAAGTTCCTGTATAATAATTTAAGGATTCATAAGTTTCTCTTTCTTCCTTAGCTTTTTGAAGCTGATCTTGTTTTAAATGACACTGCCAAGCAAATATGGCAAGTCCCAAGACCGCTACAGCAAGAAGAAGTCCTCCAAGAAATATGAAAAATTTTTTATTGAGTTTCATTTGCTTACCACCAGTTTTTAATTCATCTAGCCATCATTTTGATAGTTCTCGGAGTCATTCCACTTTTTTCATCAATCATTCACCAAAAGTGGTCATTCTCAAACCTCATCCTTTCTATTATACCATAAAACCAAAGTCAGAGTTAAAACCTAAAAAAGACCGGTCGCCCAGTCTTTCATCTTGTATTAAAATTCTTCATCTGTCTTGCGATGTCGCGGTTTTGCTCACGGCGTTTGATGGACTCGCGCTTGTCATAGTCGTGCTTCCCTTTGGCTAGGCCCAGAAGCAGCTTGGCATAGCCGTCCTTGAGATAGACCTTGAGCGGCACCAGCGTCATCCCTGTTCCCTTGGTCTCCTGCTCCAGCTTTTGGATCTGCTTCTTATGCAGCAGCAGCTTTCTGCGACGCTCAGGCTCTTGGTTCCAGATATTGCCCTCTTCATAAGGCGCGATATGGACATTGCTGAGCCAGGCCTCACCGTTCTTAATCTGGGCAAAGCCGTCTTTGAGATTGATGCGGGCGGCACGGACACTCTTGATTTCTGTCCCGGTCAGCACCATGCCAGTCTCTATGGTGTCTACGATGGTGTAGTCGTGTCTGGCCTTTTTATTTTGCGCGACGACCTTTCCTTCTCCCTTTGCCATGCTTGGCTCCTTTCTTGACTAGTTCCTTGTAAAATGCCTTCTGGCTCTTGCCTTTCTTGGACTTCTTATCTTTCTTATCTCTGTAGCCTTTTTCTTTGGAAGAATGGCTGCGCTTGTCATCCTCACGGCGTCTCTTTCTGCCTGACTTGCCTCTGCCACTCTTGCTAGTCTTTTCGACCAGGTCAAATTCACTAGGCAGGTATTCAAAGTCAATCTCGCCCGTAGCCTTATCCGCTCGGACCAGCTTGATGCGAATCTGCTGACCAACCTTAAAGACTACGCCAGACTTTTCTCCTTGCAGGGTCATCGTCCGCTCATTGTAGCTGTAAAACTCTGGCAGGTTAGTAACATGAATCAAGCCTTCGACCGTATTGGGCAGTTCGACGAAGAGTCCAAACTTGACCACGCTTGAAACCACGCCGTCAAACTCTTCCCCAACGAATTCTTCCATGTACTCAGCCTTCTTCATGGCTTCAACTTCACGCTCGGCCTCAATAGCCCGACGCTCTCGGCTAGAAGACTGACTGGCTATCTCTGGAATCACTTGCTCAAAATGCTCTGCTATTGCCTTAGACTTGCCATAATCCCGCACCATCCGGTGAACCAAAAGGTCTGGATAGCGGCGAATCGGACTGGTGAAATGCGTATAAAACTCCGCTGCCAGACCATAGTGGCCGTGATTATGCTCAGAGTAGCGAGCCTGCTGCATGGAGCGCAGAAGCATCATGGACAAGACGTCCTCATAAGGCTGGTCTTTGACCGCCTCCATAATATCCTGCAGGGCCTGCTGACTCATAGAGCTAGCCGTTCCGTAAATCCGAATCCCAAAGCTAGAGGCGTAGTCGATAAACTTCTGTACCTTCTCCGCTTTGGGCTCCTCGTGGATTCGGTAGATGAAGGGCAGATTTAGCTTAGCAAAATGCTCAGCAACCGTCTCATTCGCCACTAGCATAAAGGACTCAATCATGCGCTCAGCAATCCCCCGCTGACGCAGGACAATATCCACTGGCCGGCCTTCCTTGTTGACGATGATTTTGGCTTCGTTGGTATCAAAATTAAGCGCACCACGTTTAAATCGCATGCTTTCCAGAATCTCATGCAGCTGGACCATGCTGTCAATGCTAGGTACAATGGCCTTGAACTGCGCAGCCTTTTCCTGATCTCCTGCGATGATGTCGTTGACATCACTATAGGTCATGCGAAAGGTCGTTTTAATGACAGACTGGGTGATGGTATGCTTGACCACGCGCCCCTTGGCATCAATCTCCATGATAGCCGACTGGGTCAGACGGTCTACATTGGGATTGAGAGAGCAGATTCCGTTGGACAGGCGCTCTGGCAGCATAGGCACCACGCGGTCTGTCACATAGACTGAAGTCGCCCGATTGAGGGCTTCCTTGTCCAGCTCAGAGCCTTCTTTGACATAGTAGGATACATCTGCGATGTGGACGCCCAGCTCAAAATTACCATTTTTCAAGCGCTTGATATGGACCGCATCGTCCAAGTCCTTGGCATCCGCTCCATCAATGGTAAAGGTAATCTCTTCACGCAGGTCCAAACGGCCTTCCAAATCATTCTCTGAAGGTGCATCCGGAACTCGCTCGGCTTCTTCCAAGACCTTTTCTGGAAATTCGGAGACAATATCCATGGACTCCAGCACTTCCAGTACATCTATACCTGGATCGTTTACATGACCGACCACATCGACCAGACTGGCCACAAAGAAATCGTGTTTCTTGGTAGGATATTTGTCAATAGCGACCTTGAGCACCTCTGTACCATCCAGAACCATGGCTGGCTTTTTGACATAAATAGGCTGGCTGATTTTCTGATTTTTCGAGCGGATATAGCCGGCATACTTGGGCTTTTCCTCATCTAACACCAGCTGGCCAACCGCTGACGTCAGGCTGTGCTCCAAAATATCAATAATCTTAGCTTCAGCTGACGTTCCCTTGATACGATCTGCCACCTTGGTAATGACTACTTCCACCGTATCGTCATCAATGGCATGATTGACATCATTACGGCTGACAAAAAGATCATCCTCTTCTTCATTCAGGGTGACAAAGCCAAAGCCATTTTTGTGGGCATGAAAAACACCCTTGAGCGTCAGACGCTCTTGCTTTTTCTTCTCATAAAGCTCAATCCGCCCCTCATCATCAAAGCGAAGCTGATGCTTTCTTTCCATTTGGGAGATAGTCTTGACCAAGGCACTAAAGTCCTTGGAAGACTCTTTCCCCAGAGCAGCCGCCAGCTCATTCACGCTAGCCTGCTGCTTTTCTTTTAAATATTCTATAATTTCTTCTTTCATACTTTCTTTCTATACTATGAGGGGCTCTTGATATTCCCCTCTTTTTAAACTTTAAAAAAAGGCCAAGACAAAGTCAGAGCCCATTTTATTTACTAGATAATACTGCCAATATCAAGGCAATCAGCAACCAGACAAAGATCAAAAATCCTGTCAGACGCTGCATCACAGCTTCAAATCCCCGTGCTTTTGACCGCTCAAAAAGGTCGTTGGCACTCGAATCAAACACGTTACTAGATTGGTTTTTAGTTGGTTGCATGAAAATAGCAATGACAATAAAACCTGATAAAATGACTAAAATCGTTAATAATAGGCTATACATAAATAAAACTCCTTAAAATCCTTTCTATTTTACCATAAAATCTACTTAGATTCAAGATGTAAGGTTACTTTTCTTTCCTTGGGGCAGTACTTCAATACCTCAATCTTATCAGGATGAGTCTTACTATTCTTACTGGTCAGATAATTCTGACTGCCGCAACTGGAGCATTTCAAATGAATTTTAACGCGCACTAGATTTCCTTCTTTTTCAATAAATTTCCAAAACAAAAAAGGTTGATAAGGAGACTCAGTCCCACTAAGCCTGCTGTAGCATAAAAGACTGAATGATAGCCTGCTGTCGCTGCAATAGCCGAACCTGACATGGGGCCGATGACGCCACCCAGATAAAAGAAAATCTGGTTGTAGCTAAAGATTCGAGAAATCCCAAACTTAGGCGTGATTTTGCTCAATAGGGCATTGACCCCTGGCACCAAAGCTCCAGTCCCTAAACCAAACAAGAAACGGTAAAAACCGAGTTGGAGCGAAGAGCCTGCATGAGCACAGAGCAGGTAAATGATAATAGAATAAAACTGAGCTAAAACGAGCAAACGATGATTGCCCATCCGATCCCCCATCCGACCTAAAATACTTGAGCTCAGCATACTAGACAGCCCCATACTCGAAACAATCAGGCCAGATACAAAAATTAAATTGTCCGTTTGGCCTAACTCCCGAATATAAAGGGAAAGAATCGGACCAATAGACTGGGCTGCAAACTGGATAACAAAGCTAGTCAGAAAAAGAGTTAGCAATAGCTTGGGATATCTAATCTGACGAATCAGTTCTCCAAATCCAATCTCCTCTTCCTTGGTGACCGGCCTAAAATCTTCTCGGATGAAAGCAGCCGTCATCAGGGTCGCAATCAAAAAGAAAAAGCCAATCAGTAGAAAGACATTGCGGATGCCAAAGACTTCAGCAATCACTCCACCAATCAAGGGTCCCATGAGATTGCCCGCAACGACACCTGTTGCCAAAGTTCCCAGCGCATAGCCCGTCTTTTCCTTAGGAACCTGACTGGCAATCAAGGCGGTGCTGTTGGGCACATAGCCCGCAAAAACGCCGTTGAGAAAGCGCAGAACCAAGAGCCAAAAAATATTAGGCACAAAGGCAATGCCACCCATGGTAAAGACCATAGCCGTAGCAGCCCGAATCATCATAGGTTTACGGCCATAACGGTCAGCCAAACTGCCCCAGACAGGGGATAAAAAGGCTGCCGAAACAGCCGAAAGAGCAATGCCAAGACCAGCATAATACTCCACCTCATGACCACGCGCTCCTAGCTGCTCCACAAAAAGGGGCATGAAAGGAGTGACCAGAGAAATACTGGCACCTGTCAGGAAATTCCCAAACCAGGCGATTTTCAGATTATGTTTCCAATTTACTTGTATCGTGATAGAATCATCTTCTTTCTAATTTCTGCAAAGCATCGCGAAGCTGCTGTCTTGTTTCCTCAAGCGAGCCATTATTATCAATCAGCACGTCCGCCCTCTTTCGTTTTTCTTGGAGAGATAGCTGAGCTGCTATGCGTTTTTCTGCCTCTTCCTGATTCAGAGCATTTCGATTCATAAGGCGACTGAGCTGAGTTTCCTCCGTCACATCTACCAGCCAGATTTGGTCAAACCAGTTATCATATTCTAACTCAAATAGCAAGGGAAGATCCATAAAAAAGACAGCTTCCGTCTCTGCCAACAAGTCCCGTCTGCGAGCCAGTTCCTCTCGAATAATCTCGTTCTGAAGCTGGCTGGACTGCGCCAAGAGGTCTGGATTCCCAAAAATCATGGCTCCCAGCTTGGCCCGGTCCAAGCGGCCATCTTCCCGTAAGATAGCTGGACCAAAAGCGGATAAAAGAGCTTGATACAGTCGTCCTCCCGGCTCTTGCAGCTCATGCACCACTTGATCCGCATCAATGACTTGATAGCCCTGCTGCTTCAAAAAATCTGTCACAGTTGACTTACCCGAGGCAATGCCGCCAGTGATACCGATAATTCTTACCACAACAGCTACCTCGCTTTCTGGCAATGAGGACAGAGATGAGTACCGCGTCCGCCCAGCTTAATTTTTTCAATCGGGCTGCCGCATCTAGCACAGGGTTGACCAGTCTTTCCATAGACCTGCAGAAAATCCTGCATAGTGCCATCCTCACCCAAAGCATTTCGGTAGGTCCGAATGGTCGAGCCTCTCTTTTCAATCCCAAGCTGCAAAACTTCTATAATCTGCTCACGCAACCGCTTTACTTCAGCAGGCTTTAGACTAGCTGCTGGCCTTGCCGGATGAATCCGCGCCCGCCAAAGGGCCTCATCTACATAGATATTGCCCAGACCAACGACTAAAGTCTGCTCTAGCAAATAGGGTTTGATGGGCTTCTTGGAACGACTCAAAGCTGCAGCAAAAGGCGGCAAAAGAAAGTCCGCCTCTGTCGGCTCAGGACCAAGCTTTCTGGCAGTGAAATAAGCCTCTAGCCGATCCTTTCTCAACAGCTCCATGGTTCCAAATTTGCGGACATCCTCATAAACAAGCGTCCCACCATCCGTCATCTCGAAAAAGACATGGGCATGCTTGCGCTCAGGCACCGCATCCGGATAAAAAAGATACTTGCCTTCCATTCGCAGATGGGAAACCAGCACCCCGCCTGTCAGGTAAAAGAGCAAATACTTGCCCCGACGGCCAATCTTTTCAATGGTTTGACCTGGCAAATCGTGGACAAAGGCATCCACTCCCGCGCCAATCATCTTGGCATAGCGGACCTGCACCTGCCTAATCGTCTTGCCAACAACCAGACGCTCCAAACCGCGCCGAACCGTTTCCACTTCAGGTAATTCAGGCATAAAGTTCCTTTCTTAGTATTCTCAATATCATAGCCCCATAGCAAAGCTGTCCGAAAAATACTCATCCAGCATCAGGCGGTGTTTATCCGATACATTTTCCAGCTCTGCTATTTCTTCTTTAGAAAAAAAGACTAAACGCAGTGTTTCCTCATTATGAAAATTGGAAATATCAATATTCTCCAATGCCTGCAGTTCATACAGAAAGACAACCGTCTGCACTTTGTCACCATTAGGATAAGATTCATCAAAATTCGTATAAACATTCAGCAAGCGCTTGGCTTCAACGGCAATGCCTGTCTCTTCGTAAAACTCACGCACGGCTGCTTGCAGAGAAGTCTCCCCGAGCTCCATAGCTCCTCCAGGAATCGCCCATGTTTTCTTATCGCCTCGTAACTGCAGAAGCACACGGCCGTCCTCGTCTGCTAGAATTCCACCAGCAAAATTCAGAATAACCTTATCATGCCCCACCTTGGAGCGAATATAGGAAATGTAGTCTTTGTTCATTCAATTTTCCTATCTACGATTCAATCAATAATCAGAAATGAACAATTCTTGCTCTTTTAATATTCCTTCTCATTATAGCCAAAGTCCGCCAAATCCAGCTTCTTGTCTCGCCAGTTTTTCTTGACCTTGACCCAGGTTTCGAGGAAGACCTTATCTCCCAGCATGAGCTCAATATCGCGGCGAGCCATAGAACCGATTTTCTTGAGCATGGAGCCACCTTTACCGATGATAATGCCTTTTTGGCTGTCTCGCTCGACCATGATCGTCGCTCGGATATGGACCTTGTCCGTCTCCTCGTCTCGCTTCATGCTATCAACAACTACCGCAACTGAGTGGGGAATTTCTTCACGAGTCAGGTGTAGAACCTTTTCGCGAATCATTTCTGAAACCAAGAAACGTTCTGGATGGTCGGTAATTTGGTCTTCTGGGAAATATTGAAAACCTTCCTCCAGATTTTCACTAAGGATATCAATCAGACGGGAAACATTGTTGCCCTGCAGAGCCGAAATCGGAACGATTTCTTTGAAGTCCATCTGCTGACGGAAATCATCAATTTGCGCCAAAAGCTGATCCGGATGGACTTTATCAATCTTATTGACCACCAAGATCACTGGCACCTTAGCCGCTTTCAGGCGTTCGATAATCATATCATCGCCCTTGCCACGCGGCTCATCTGCCGGTACCATGAAGAGAACCGTGTCCACCTCACGCAGGGTGCTATAGGCAGATTCAACCATAAAATCACCTAGAGCAGTCTTGGGCTTATGGATTCCCGGCGTGTCGATAAAGACAATCTGCTCCTTATCCGTCGTATAAATGCCCATAATCTTGTTGCGGGTCGTTTGAGCCTTGTCACTCATGATGGCAATTTTTTGCCCCATGACATGATTCAAAAAAGTTGATTTGCCGACATTTGGTCGGCCTAAAATGGCTACAAAGCCTGATTTAAAAGTCATTGTTCTATTCCTTCTCTAAAAAATAATATCCCACAGTTTTGGCAAAAAGATAATCAAACCTGTGATAACTGCAAAACCAGAAACCACCAAAACTGCACCAGCTGCCATATCCTTGGCATTCTTAGCCCGCATAGAAAAGTGATAATCACTAGCCAGATCCACAACATTTTCAACAGCTGAATTCATGATTTCAAAAGCGATCACCAAAAAAATACTTAGCAGCAATAAGAGCCACTCCGTCGCTGAAATCCGAAAAATCAGACCTGCAATAATGGCAGCTAAAGCTGAAAGAACATGGCTCCGCATATTCTTTTCTTCCTTAAAAGCGGTGAAAATCCCCGTCAGAGCGAACTCCAAACTCGATATGACATCTCGATTTTTCCACTTGCGCTTGTTATTTTTATTGTCTTGTAAGTCCATAAGCTGTCAAAATTTCTTCCTGTAAGCCAAACATTTCTGCTTCTTCTTCCGGCGTATAATGATCATAGCCGTTGATATGCAGAAAACCATGCACCGCCAAAAAGCCCATCTCCCGTTCAAAGCTGTGGCCATATTCTTCTGCCTGCTCCCGCGCCTTGTCCACCGAAATGAAGAGCTCGCCGATATAAGCATCAAAATCCTCCAGCATCTCAGCCAGCTCAGGATTGTCCGCCAAATCTTCCTCGTCAAAGGCAATATCTAGTTCTGGTTTGTATTCCAAACTGATGACATCCGTCGGCCGATCTGTGTCTCGGTATTCCAGGTTGAGCTCATGGCTGCGCTCATTGGTCACAAAGGTCACAGCCATTTCCTTATTTTCTTTGCCTGTTTTCTGAGCTGCAAACTCCAAGATTTCCTGAGTCTGCTTGATGATTTCTTGAGAAACCTGACCGGTTTCATCCACCATTTCGATATACATATTTTACCTGCCTTGCTAATATTACTTTTATTATACCATATTTGGGCGCCTATGAGGACGCAAGCATACATTTTAAACTAGGAGAAATCCTAATTTAAAACCAAAAAAGGCTGAGAAAATCTCAACCTCTTTATCTAGTGCTAATTGCCGGGATCGAACCGGCGACCTCATCCTTACCATGGATGCGCTCTGCCTACTGAGCTAAATCAGCATTACCTATCTACTATATCATGTAGATAGGCACTTGTCAATATTCTTTCTCACTTTTTTGCGAAATATTGGTCTCTGGTCAGATAGTAATGCAGCCGCGTCACTATGCGTCCCTCCTCATGCTTGTCCAGGGCTGCGTAAGGCTCTTCGTGCGAAAAGATCATGCCTGACTTTTGCATGACACGACCAGAGGCAGGATTATCGATATCATGTAAGGCCACCAATTTGTTCATGCCGATTTCTTCAAAAACCAGCTCAAGCACTGCCCGAGTGGCCTCAGTCGTGTAGCCCCGATTCCAGTATTTTTTATGGATCACATAGCCGATAGCTGCCGTTTTCAAGTCCAAGCGGATCTTATGCAGGTCAATCGTTCCGATAAAGTCGCCAGTCTCCTTCAGCTCAATGCCCCAGCGCCCCAAAGGACTAGCTAGGTAAAACAGGGCGATATTATTGCGGGTTTCCTCTAGATTTTTGTTAGCCTCAAAGGTATAGCGGACATTCTCCTCATCAGAAGCATATTCAAACATGGCTGGAGCGTCATCCAAAGTCACTGGACGCAAGATCAATCGTTCCGTTTCCAGTCTAGAATGCTGACTTAGCTTGACATAGATATTTTCCATCTCTTCCTCCTAATTTTTCTTAACAGAATAGCATAATTCCCTGCTCAAAACAATCCTTTTTTTCTTGCTTTTTGCGATAGTTTCCTTTAAAATGAAAACATCACAATAATTGACCTAGGTCCCTTTGTAGTCCTGTATTCGGAGATCCTAGCGTTAGAAAAAGGAGTAAAGCTCTATGTTAATCGGAATTCCAAAAGAAATTAAAAATAATGAAAATCGCGTTGCCCTGACGCCAGCTGGTGTACACAGTCTTGTAGGAAAAGGCCATCAGGTTTTGATTGAGACAAATGCTGGACTTGGATCTGGCTTTGCAGATGCAGACTATGAAAAGCAAGGTGCAAAAATCGTTGCCACTGCTGCTGAAGCCTGGGCAGCTGAGTTGGTTGTTAAGGTTAAAGAACCGCTGGAAGCTGAATACCAATTCTTGCGTGATGACCTTCTACTCTTCACTTACCTGCACATGGCCGCTGCTCCCGAATTAGCCCAAGCTATGGTAACTGCCAAAACTACCGGGGTAGCCTACGAGACTGTGCGTGATGGACAAGGACAACTACCACTCTTAGTACCTATGAGTGAGGTTGCTGGTCGTATGGCGGTTCAAATCGGAGCTCATTTCCTAACCAAGCAGACAGGTGGCTCTGGCGTTCTCCTTGGCGGTGTACCAGGAGTGCCAAAAGGTAAAGTTACCATTATCGGAGGCGGTGTCGTAGGAACTCATGCAGCCCGTATCGCTCTGGGACTAGGCGCTCAAGTTACGATTCTCGATATTAGTGCCAAACGTCTATCTGTGCTAGAAGAAGTCTTTGGCAACCAAATTCAAACTCTCATGTCCAATCCATTTAACATCGAGGCAAGCGTCCGCGAAGCTGATGTCGTGATTGGAGCTGTGCTCATTCCTGGTGCTAAGGCTCCAAAACTGGTGACTGACGATATGGTGAAGCAAATGCGCCCTGGTTCTGTTATTGTTGACGTGGCTGTTGACCAAGGTGGCGTTATCGAGACTGCTGACCGCGTGACCACCCATGATGAGCCAGTCTATGAAAAACACGGTGTTCTCCACTATGCAGTAGCCAATATCCCTGGTGCCGTAGCCCGCACTTCTACTATTGCTCTGACCAATGTTACTCTTCCTTATATCGAAGCACTGGCTGGCAAGGGCTTCAGACAAGCTATTGCAGACGACGCTGGATTGCGTGAAGGTGTCACAACCTATCACGGCCACATCACTAGTCGACCAGTTGCAGAAGGCTTGAATCTCAATTACACTTCTATTGACGAACTTGTCTAATCATTTTTCTCTTATATACAAAACCCGAAGGAACTTCTAGTCCTTCGGGTTTCATTTGTCTTAAATTTGAAATTAGTATCACGCTGCCATCCATTTAGACAAGATCAACATTGCTCCACATCTTTAAATTATCAAGTATATTACTCTTTAATAGACATTTTAAAAAAGGCATACAACACTTGTGATTGCTAGTCCTGACTAGGCTCTTCTTTCTGGTAAAAGTTCATCCCAACCTCAGTATCCTCGACCAGAATATCCTCAGTCTGGCCCAACAGCAGCAAAGCGATGTAAAAGTCACCAACACATCCCGCTGCATGAATACTAGCCAGAGGCATGTAGAGAGTTGAACTGAGCAAGCCCAGCATAGCCAATAATGTCAGGAGCAGGCTAATCAAAACAAAGGGAGCCAAACCAATGACCAAGAAGTCCTTACGATTGTAAAAAGTTCCTGGACTAGTCGCATAAGCCATCCCATTTTTAAAACCAAACTTGACCTTGGCTTTCCCTTTACCAAAAAACTTGAAGAAGAAACCGTGAATGTACTCATGGATGACGATAAGGATAAAGGTAAAAACTAAAAAATAGGCAAGATCTAGACCCGAAAAATCATAATGGTCTGCACGGAAGATTAGCTGGGTCAATTTCGCAAAAAGCATTGAGAAAGGAAAAATCAGTAAGAGCCCCACTACATTTAGACCGATTACATATTTCTTTTCTTCCATAAAGTTGATTTTTTTAATTAATTTCATAAAAGCTCCTCCATTATTTTCGACCTTTACTCAAGACATAGGTGCTTGCACTGATAAAAATAAGAAGCCAAATCACCAAATTAGAGACATCTTCAATTTTAAATGAATAGTCTCCTGTTTCAAAGAAGTTGATAAATGGATTCATAAAAGTAAACCGTAGAATGTGCTGTATTGTTTTATCAAAACTAGCAAATAGAGGTACGAAACTAATCAGCAACAGCGGAAATAAACTATAAACCTGAGCTTGAGATTGTGTCTTGGAAATACCACCAATAAAAAGATTGATTAAAAGGATAATAACAATAATGAAGAGATTGATCACAAGATAGACAGGCCATTTGCCAGACAGGTCTACATGCAAATAATATGGGAAAAAAAGCAAGGCAACGACTGTAAATAGGAAGGGATAAACCAGCATGGATAAGAGGTATTCAGTAGAACGAACCCCGCTCAACATCAAGGTCTTTAGATTGCGCTTCTCCTTGTCCTCTGCCATCATAATAGACACCATGTAGCCGCCACTCATGGCAAAGGTCATAGGCAGGATCATTTTCAATAGTCCTTGACCTGCATTGCCATTCTTATTTAAAATCATATTGTACAAAAAGAGGAGGCCAAAGGGCAGCAAGACAGACATAAGCAATGAAGAATTTGTCAATAAAATCTGAGTACGCAGCCATGTGAGAGCTTTAATTTTTTTATACATCTAGTTTTTCTCCTGTTAATTGAATAAAGATTTCTTCTAATGTAGGTTCGCAAGAATGTACTGTAATGGCCAATTTTAGGTCTTTTGTAGCCAATTCTGAGAACGAAATTTGCTCGGTTTCTCCATTTTCATAGCTAATTTTAACTTTCTTGGCTGTGTTATATTTTTGAATAATAGCTTTCGGCTTGCCATATTCTACTAATACTCCCTTATTTAGCAGGGCCAGTCTATCACAAAGGGCGCTCGCTTCATGCATATCATGCGTCGTCAGAAAAATGGTTGTTCCCTTTTTCTTCAGCTCAAGCAAAAGCTCATGAATCACCTTGGAAGTACGGGGATCAAGCCCACTCGTTGGCTCATCCAAAAATAAGACCTCAGGATTATTTAAAAGAGCTCGAGCTAGAAACATCCGCTGCTTCATACCTGTCGAAAGTTTCTCTGCTACAATATTTTTGCTTTCTAACAGACCAACCTGCTCTAAAACTTCATCTATCCGTTCATTTTTTAAATCGTATAATTTCGCATATATCTGCAGGTTTTTATAGAGAGTCATCTTCTCATAAAAGCCACTTGTATCAGATACTAGGCCAATTTTCACCAAATCCTGAGCATTAATAGCATCTGAGGCTTTACCAAGGATTTTACTTTGACCATTGTCGGCATCAAGCTGGCCTGTCAGGATGTTAATTAAAGTTGTTTTTCCCGAGCCAGATGGTCCTAAAAATCCGAAAATTTCTCCTTGATTGATATGAAAATTAATCCGTTCTAAAGCTTTTTTCTCTCCAAAACTTTTAGAAATATTCTCTACTTGAATCACTTGTGACATAAGGCCTCTTCTCACTTTCTTACTTATAATAACGTTTAACGATTTTGTACTGGCTGACAGTAACATAAAGATAGATGACCGATACCGCAAGCCAAGCCAAAATCGTATCCAATTGGAATAGGAAATTTAGCAGTATCAGTCCAATATAGATACTAGGAAAGATAAAGCTTACTAATTTCAGATGAACTCCTTTTTGACCGACAAACAACTTATTTGAAATATCTTTTAACTGCTTGATAGGAGTCCACATTGATATAGACAAAAATAATGGTTAAGACAATCATACCAGATACGACCTGCATTGGTGTCCCAACTCCAAGAATAAAGAGCAAGATATAAAGACCTGGAATGAGGCGCTGATTGAGATTGAAGAGGGTTAAAAAGCTTTGTTCATAATGAGCCTGCAACTCCCCTTCATCATAAGACAGAGCATAGTCCTTCATCTCCTCAATGGTTGGCATAGCAGATAATTTATATTGACGAACCTTCTGAGTGGTTTTCAATACAAGAATTTGACCTAAAATCAAAGCAAGAAACAGTGCAATATCATAAAATGGAATGTGAATCGTCGTTTCTGACCTTAGTAGCGGACCTAGGTAGCTCACTCCTACAAAGAGGGTGAATAGAGTCAGAGCAGACGAGATATTATATAAAATCGTCGCATATTCTAGGGTTTTGAAAGTTTGACGATAGAGCTCATAGCTTCTGTCATCATCTTCTTCTCTCTGGTAAGCTCCGTGAACTTTATGCGTCTGATAGAGCAAGAAAAAGGTTACGGGATAGAGAATGAATAAACTCGCTCGACCAATGTTCTTCAGCAGTTCAACATTTAAGACGGTCGGCCAAGAGAAATGCTCAAAATGAGTCATTATAAAACCGACTACTCCTCCTCCTAATATAGCAGCAAGAATGAAGATGCCGATATTTCTCAATATTCTTTTCTTTGTTGACATTGTTTTCTCCTATTCTTAAATAAGCGCAGTCAGCCAAGCCATGACTTGGCTAATAAAGTCAGAGGCAGTTTCCAGTATTTCACGGCCAAATAAAGGTAAAATAATCAGCACTGTCATTAGAAAAATAAAGTGATTTCTGACTTTTTGGCTCATTTTATTCCACAAATAATCCTTTTGGAACCATCCTGCCAGATAGGCATAGCCCAAGGCTACAAAAATCCCTAGCTCAGTTGATGCTAGCACTACAACTGCGAAAATTAGACGAATATAAGCTACCTTTATCCCAAAATAATCCGCCAAACCTGCGCAAACACCAGCAATTTTTGCTTGTTCTTCGTTAACTTTAAAGTTTTCCATAAATTCTTGCATTGTTTTTCTCCTTGTTTTACTTTCCGTCACTTGCGGAAAAGCACTAATATACTTACTCAACTTATCAGGATCAGACAAGTAATCACTATGATATGAAAGCTTGCTTGTCTTCATGACAAGATGGCTAGCATAAACTATCTCCAGCAACTGATTTTTCCTGACTATCTACTCTTCCTCCACTAGGCGAAAGACATTTTCGACACTTTCGTTAAAAATCTGAGCAATTTTGAGAGCAATGACCACGGAGGGCGTGTATTCATCCCGCTCCAGCAAGCTAATCGTCTGCCGTGACACGCCGGCTTTCTTGGCCAAGTCGGTTTGATTCAGCCCGTCTCTGGCCCTCAGCTCTTTGAGTCGATTTTTCAGCTTCATGACAACACCTCTCAGTCTTCTTTCAGTTCAACAGACTTGATATCGTCAATTCGCATGAGCTTGATTCTTGTTTGACCTTTTTTATTGGTCTTACTCAACTTAACCCAATCGTCATCAGCATCAACTACCTCCCAGCAATCTGTCCCGAAAACTTCACCAATGATGATCGGTTTTTTCCCAATCATTTCTTTAAAAAAACGTGACATTTCTCCACTCCTTTCTTTATTTCTCTCTAAACGTTTCAACTTCCTTTTTACATTTTTCAATTCACTGGATGACATCAGCCACAAACCAGAAAATATCGGAAGTAGACACCAAAACAGTATCTCCATTAGTTCCTCCTTTTATCTTTTCTTCTTAACTTAAATACATTGTAACAGATTCTTTCCTTTTTGACAAGCATATTTGTCAAAAAAATAAATATTTTTGTCATAAAGACTTAGATCCTTTACAAAATAAGAAGTAAAAAAGACCAGGACTGAATCCTGATCTTAAAAATCATACTACAACTTACCTGCTACTGCATCCAACAAGTCTTGGATTTTCGCTTGGTTGCTTCCTCCTGCCATGGCCATATCTGGTTTACCACCACCACGTCCATCGACGATTGGAGCCAATTCTTTGACAAGGTTTCCTGCATGCACATCTTTTGTCTTGCTAGCTACAAGAACATTGACTTTGTCACCGATAGCGGCAACTAGGACAAGCACATCAGAGTAGTCTTTTTGTTTCCAGTTATCCGCAAAGGTACGAAGGGCACCTGCATCTGATACAGAAACTTGACTAGCGATGTAACGCTGACCGTTGACTTCCTTCACATCCTTGAAGACATCGCCTGCAGCTGCAGCTGCAGCTTTTTCTTTCAACTCTGCATTTTCTTTTTGCAATTGACGAAGTTGCTCTTGAAGGCCTTCAACCTTGTGAGGTACTTCCTTGAGTTGCGGTGCTTTCAAGGTTGCTGCTACTGCTTTCAGAGCGTCTTCTTGCTCGCGATAGGCTTCAAAGGCTTCCTTACCAGTCACTGCCAAGATACGACGAGTTCCTGATCCGATTCCTTCTTCTTTGACAATCTTGAAAAGGCCAATTTCAGAAGTGTTGCCAACGTGGGTACCACCACAGAGCTCAACAGAGTAGTCACCAATGGTAACGACACGAACTTCTTTACCGTATTTCTCCCCAAAGAGGGCCATAGCTCCCATTTCTTTTGCTGTGTCAATATCTGTCTCAACAGTTTCTACTGCAATTGCTTCCCAGATTTTCTCGTTGACTTGCTGTTCAATGGCACGCAATTCTTCATGAGTTACTGCTTGGAAATGTGTGAAGTCAAAGCGAAGGAATTCGACTTCGTTCAGAGATCCTGCTTGTGTCGCATGGTGACCAAGGATATTGTGAAGAGCGGCATGGAGCAAGTGAGTCGCCGTGTGGTTCTTCATGACACGAAGACGACGATTACTGTCGATGCTCAGTGTGTATTCTTGATTCAAAGCAAGCGGAGCATGAACCTCCACTGTATGCAATGGTTGTCCGTTTGGTGCTTTTTGAACATCTGTTACAGTAGCCACGACGTTTCCTGCAGCATCCAAGATTTGACCGTGGTCAGCTACTTGTCCACCCATTTCAGCGTAGAATGGAGTCTCTGCAAAGATAAGAGAGGCAGTTCCTTCTGAAACAGCTTCAACTTCAGCATTATCAGCTACGATAGCCACCAACTTAGACGGCAATTGACTCGCATTGTAGTTAAAGACACTTTCAACTGTGATGTTTTGAAGGGTTTCATTTTGCATTCCCATTGAGCCACCTTTGACAGCTGACGCACGCGCGCGTTCTTGCTGCTCTTTCATAGCTGCTTCAAAACCTTCACGGTCGACAGTCATACCTGCTTCTTCAGCGATTTCTTCTGTCAACTCCACTGGGAATCCGTATGTATCGTAGAGTTTAAAGACATCTTGTCCATCGATAACGCTTTGACCTTTTTCTTTCAAGTCTGCTACGATGCCTTGGGCAAAGTGTTGACCTGAGTGAAGGGTACGAGCAAATGACTCTTCTTCGCTCTTAACGATTTTCTCGATAAAATCACGTTTTTCAAGTACTTCTGGGTAGTAACTTTCCATGATTTTTCCAACAGTTGGAACTAGTTTGTAAAGGAAAGGCTCGTTGATACCCAATTTTTGACCATGCATGGAAGCACGACGGAGAAGACGACGAAGGACATAGCCACGACCTTCATTTCCAGGAAGAGCACCATCACCGATGGCAAATGAAAGAGAACGGATGTGGTCAGCGATAACCTTAAAGCTCATATTGTCGCCATCTTGGTCGTAGACCTTACCAGACAACTTCTCAACTTCACGAATGATCGGCATGAAGAGGTCTGTTTCAAAGTTGGTCTTAGCCCCTTGAATAACCGCCACCAAACGCTCCAAACCAGCGCCCGTATCAATGTTCTTATGTGGCAATTCCTTGTACTCACTACGAGGAACAGCAGGGTCCGCGTTAAATTGAGACAAAACAATGTTCCAGATTTCGATGTAACGGTCGTTTTCGATATCTTCTGCAAGCAGGCGAATACCGATATTTTCTGGGTCAAATGCTTCTCCACGGTCAAAGAAGATCTCAGTATCTGGTCCAGAAGGTCCCGCACCGATTTCCCAGAAGTTGTCCTCGATTGGAATCAAGTGACTTGGATCCACTCCCACTTCAATCCAGCGGTTGTAAGAATCTTTATCGTCTGGATAGTAAGTCATGTAGAGTTTTTCAGCTGGGAAGTCAAACCACTCAGGGCTTGTCAAGAGTTCATAAGCCCAAGTGATGGCTTCGTCACGGAAGTAATCCCCGATAGAGAAGTTCCCCAACATTTCAAACATGGTATGGTGACGCGCAGTCTTCCCTACGTTTTCAATATCGTTTGTACGAATCGCTTTTTGCGCATTGGTGATACGTGGATTTTCAGGGATAATGGTCCCGTCAAAATATTTCTTAAGAGTTGCTACCCCAGAGTTAATCCACAAAAGAGTCGGGTCATTTACTGGAACCAAGCTAACTGATGGTTCTACAGAGTGGCCTTTGCTTGCCCAGAAATCCAACCACATTTGGCGAATTTGAGCACTAGACATTTGTTTCATTTATTTTTCTCCTTAAATCTTTTTAATGTTTTTTTATGATGAACTTTCCAGCATTTCCACATAGTCAATGGCGACACAGAGGGAAATAACCAAATCTGAGTAAGCCTCATCATAGACACTCACCTGATAAGTGGAGGTCAGATGGAAAAGTTCCTTGGTAATCTCTGCCACGACTTGATCGCGATCATCTAGTAATTTAAAATTTAAATCCCAGATATTGCCCTCAATCCTGAGGCCTAAATTGTCAAACTCATACCTATCACGAAAGAAGGTCAGTTTCTTGCGAATATAAAAGCTAGTCCCGTCACTGAGCTTTATTTCAAACCGAGGCAAAAATGTTAGAAAGATTTTGCTGATCTGACTAACTGTCTGTCCTTGGGCATCATAGATGGTGAAGCTCTTCGGAATCTGGAAAAATGATCCTTCTACTTGGTAATCTATGTTACCTCGATCGTCCTTGATATCAAAGCGTTCGCCACCTAGGCGAAATTTCTGTTTGACAAGATAGGTCTTCATCGCTTTACCTCCAGAGTCAAGATAAAAGACAAGCTCTTTGTCTGAAGGGCGAAAAACCGCGGTACCACCTTCATTCAATGAACTTGTCATTCTCATTAGCTATTTAGTTTGAAACATGAGTAGCATGAATTTTCCTCTCACATGGCTCGCAGCACCGCCAATTCTCTGAGCTGAGATTTAGAAAATCAATTCTCAATAATTTTATTATACTGACTTCTTGGCTTTTCGTCAAGCTTATTCTGCTGCAGGAGCTGGGTTTTCTTCAGTATGAGCAGCTTCTGACTTGCTTTCTTCTGAGCTTGAAGCCCCAGATTTTGCTTCTTCCGAGCTAGAAGATTGTGATTTCTTTTCTTCTGAACTAGAAGACTGAGACTTGCTTTCTTCTTTAGACGATGAGCTAGAAGTATCCCCTTCTACATATTGGGCAAAGACATTTTGGAAAGCTGGATCCTTCACTTTCAGATTCGCTTCCTTCAATTCTTTAGAAATAACAGAACGAATAAAGCTTGCATCGTTTTGTTTTTGAGTCAGGATTCCTTCTTTTAGTTGCTTCTTGTAATCTGTCCATTTTGCAGATTTTTGAGTTTTCTTCACCAATTTAACAATGTAGTAACTTGCTGAATAGTTCTGCTTACCTCGTACAGTGATTACATCAGAAACGCCATTTTCTTCCAAAGCAAAAGTAGCTTTTTTAACGGCATCCGCAACTGTTGTTGAGGTTGAATCAAATTTCACCTCGCCGCCCTTATCTTTGGTGTCCTTGTCGGTTGAGTTTTCCTTGGCCAACTGACCAAAGTCTGCTCCCTCAGCCTTAGCTTTTTCAAGCACTTCCTTAGCCTTTTCTTCACTGTCCACCTTGATAATTTGAGCCGTTACTTCTGGTGTATACGTTTCAAAGAAAGCCTTGTAGTTGTCATCTGTCAACTCTTTTTCAGCTGCTTTCTTAACAGCGTATTCAACTAATTTATTTGCGCGGATCTGGTCTCTGTAGGCATCTTCGGTCAATCCGCTTTGAGCAAGAACATTTTGGAAGGCAGAACCATAAGCGGATTTCATTTTTTCAAAGGCTTCTTCAACCTCTTTATCCGTCACTTTTTTGCCATACTTTTCTTCAAAAACTTGCTTAATTGCCATTTGAAGCAAAACTTGTTGAGAGGCACCATTATTTTTTACTTGATCGTAAAATTCACTGACTGTGATTGTCTCACCTTTCATTGTCACAATATCTTTATCTTTTGCTGTTTGTGAACATGCTGCTAAAGCCACTACAGAAAAGAGAGTTACTGCTCCTGTAAGGATTTTTTTCTTCATTATTTTATCTACTCCTTCAATAAATTCACTTTGTCTATTGTACCACAAATCCAACTTGATATCTTAATTTTTCCTAAAAATTTTTGGAAATCAAGAAAAAAGTGAAGGGATTATTTTTTTCTAACCATAAGCAGCCCATCTCCTAAAGGAAGCAAGCTCGCAGTCAAATCTGGACTATCCAAAGTTGCGTCAAACAGGCTATGCAGTCCTCGGTAAATAGCCCGTTGACCACGCTTAATGTCCTCAAAAGGCTTGGCAACATCACCGCCTTGGAAAACATCATCAATGAGGACCAGACCACCAGGATTGAGGCGCTTGAGAACCTGAGGCAGAAAGACCACATACTTGGACTTGGCAGAGTCCATAAAGACAAGGTCGTAGGAATCCTCCAGTGTCTCAAGCAGGTCCATTGCATCGCCTTCCAGCAGGGTGATCTGCTGACGGCTGTCATATTTAGCAAAATTAGCCTTGGCCAGCTCAATCATCTCTGGATTGCGGTCAATAGTCGTAATCTGAGCCTGAGGCGCATGTTCCGCCATCAAAAGGGCCGAAAAACCGATAGCCGTTCCGATTTCTAAAATCTTCTCTGGTTGCAGACTTTCAAGTAGCAGTCGGAAATAAGCCACTGTCTCATGAGGAATCACGGGTACATTTTCAGCTCTGGCAAAATCCTCCAGCTCCTTGAGTCCACCAGAAACTGGCTGGAGTCGTTGTCTCATAAAGTCTACAATCTCTTCTTTGACCACTGGCCGGCGCATATTAGGATTAGAGTTTTGATTATAAGTCTCGACCATCTTATGCCAGTCCCAACTTTTCTACCAAGGCTTCGAATTCGTCCAAGCGACGCTCAAAGACAGCAAAAGCAGCATTTAGGTAGTCTTCTTTTTCCATATCCACACCTGCTTTTTTGATGACATTAAGCGGATAGTCAGAATTCCCAGCTTTGAGATAGTCCAGATACTTGTCCTTGTCTTCCTGACTGCCATGGACAATCTTTTCAGCCAAGGCAGAAGCAGCTGCAAAGCCTGTAGAGTATTGGAAAACATAGTAATCATAGTAGAAATGCGGAATCCGTGCCCACTCATACTGAATCTGTGGATTATCTTCTTTTTTCAGTCCATAGTATTTCTCGTTCAAGTCAGCGTAGAGCTCATTGAGAAACTCGCTGGTCAAAACTTGACCTTCTTGGTCAGCCTTGTGGATAGCGTGCTCAAACTCAGCAAACTGGGTTTGACGAAAGACCGTACCTCTAAAGCCATCCAAAAAGTGATTGAGGATAGCAAAGCGGGTTGCATCATCTTCTACTTCTTCCAAAAGCTTTTCTGTCAGGATATTTTCATTGGTCGTCGAAGCAATCTCAGCTAGGAAGATAGAGTAGTCTCCGTAGACATAAGGCTGGGTCTCACGGGTGTAGCTGGAGTGCATACTGTGGCCTGTCTCATGCACCAAGGTAAAGAGATTATCCAGCGTGTCCTGCCAGTTGAGCAACATAAAGGCATTGGTATCATAAGAACCACCTGAGTATGCTCCTGAGCGCTTGCCTTGATTTTCATGAACATCAATCCAGCGCTCTGAAAAAGCTGTCTTCACTCGGCTCAGATAATCCTCACCCAGAATAGCCAGGACTTCCTCAGACTTAGCCAAGGCTTCCTCATAAGTGAACTTATAGTCTGTCTCTGACAAAGGTGTGTACATATCATACATCTTCAAGTCAGAAATACCTAAAATCTTTGCTCGTAAAGCGATATAACGCTGCAAAAGAGGCAAATGCTTATTGACAGCTGAAACTAAGCTATCGTATACACTTTCTGGAATAAAGTCCGCTGACAAGGCTGCTTCACGGGCAGAGGAGAACTTGCGGACTTTCGCATTGTAATTGTGAACTTTAACATTGGTCTGCAGAGTCTTAGCATAGGTATGCTGGTACTGCTCGTAGACGCTGTAAAGAGCCTCATAGGCTTCCTTACGGACCTCTCGGTTCTTAGACTCGACTAAGGTGATATAGTTGCCGTGACTGAGCTGAACTTCATTTCCATCTTCGTCATGCACCATCGGAAAGACGATATCCGCATTATCCAAGATAGCAAAAGTTTCGCCCGCTGCGCCAAAAATTTCACCAGCACCGGCCAATAGCTCCTCTTCGCGCTGTGTCAGGATGTGGGCTTTCTTTTTCAAAAGCTTGTCAAAATAATGCTGATACAGCTGCAAACCTGGCTGCTCAGCCAAGAAAGCTTGGTACTGCTCTTCTGTAATCGCCATAAATTCGGGCTCATAGAAGGCAAAGCTTTGACCGAATTCGCTATAAAGAGTCATCCCCTTAGCCTGATATTCTTGATACTTAGCCACACGAGTATCCTGGTCGTTCTTCATGTGAGCATAAGAATAAAGCTTTTCAATCCGACGTATCAAGTCCAACTGGATTTCTGTCGTTGTCAAAAGACTGTCAGCCGAATCCAGCAAATGCCCAGCCAGACTAGCTGCTTTCTTCACTTCTTCTGAAACCTGCGCCAACTCCGCTTCAAAGGCTTCATCTGTTAGGAAAATGGTACTCAAATCCCAAGTATATTTTTCTTCAATTTCATTTCTTTGTTTTGCCATAGAAATTTCCTCCATCTTTTCTATTTTATCATAAAAGTGGGGGAAATCCTCGCATAAAATACCGGTGGATAGATAATTTGAAGCTGCTTATTTTTTTCAGCCTGATAATAGCGATGAAAGTGCTGGTAATAGGGCGTTAAGTCTCTTGTTATTTGGCAAAAGGAGCTAGCTTGGACAGGCCGAACCTGCGGATAAAAATCCTCGGCCGACTTGGTTAGAAGATTGTCTCCTTTTTGATAGAGCTGGGCTTGGAGCTTCATCCAACGAGGCTGCTGATAATAAAGCTGCTGACGAACATAGCGACAGATTTCAGGATCCTGCCTAGCCAGATAACTCTCTAGCTCCTGCTTCTGAAAGGGGCTGCGCAAGACGGATAACAGGCAACTTTGGCCAAAAGGAAAGGATTTGACTTTGTACTGAGCACGCCCATGCAAGTCCTCGTGAATGAGATATTTAAGTCGAAGCTCCTGCTTTTTCTCATCCAATTCCCAAAGATGAAAGCCCATATTTTGACTGAAATAAAGAAAGTCCTTTTGCAGTTTCGTCAGCGACTGTTTTAACCATAATTTCTTGCCCAAGAGCCAGAGTACCTGATAGCCATGCTGGCGATAGGACAGCGTCCTTTCCTCAAGTCTTTCCTGACTGAGTGAACTGCATTGGATCTCCAGGGCTATACGACCGTCCAACAAAAGGTCAGCAATCTGCCTTATCTCAGGTAAAAAGGCCTCCACCTGAACCTCTTGGCTTTGCTTCCCCCAGCCATAAAGGCCAGCTTTCAAATTCAAATGCTCCGCACTTTCATTTTCCGTATAAAACGAACAATTTTCAAGAGAAACATGAGCAAAATGCGGTCGCATGACCCTTCCTTTTTTGAAGCGGACCGCTCCCGAACAGGCAGGACAAAAGAGTTGTTCGCCTAGAGACGGCTGATTTTCCATCGCATTCAGCAAAATCCCCTCTTCATTTTTCGCAAGTAACATGAGCATTTCCCTTTCAAAACAATATCTTTTATATCTTTATTCGTAATTAAAACACCAAAGAGAGGGCTTGTGAAATGGAACGAAGTATTATTTATTCTCTCACTTATGTAATATACCCAAACAAAAACGAGCTGAAAAAATTCCAGACTCGTTTTTTCTTATCCAAATAAATTCTGATTCTTTTTTTCAGGAACTTTCAAGAAGAGAGCAAGCAAGAGCACTAGACCTATAATGGCTGCCAACATGAAATTCATACTACCATAGCCAAAACGATCTAAGATAGACCCTGACATATTCTGGATGAAAATTGTTCCTAGATTTCTCCCTGTCTGTAGTAACGCAAAAGCGGTCACCAAATATTTTTCATCTACCAAATTTGCCACGATGCGCAGGCTAAGCATAGTCAGTACCATACCAGAAGCATGCTTGGAAAGCAGAGTGACTACGATTTTCGAGCCTAAGCCAAAGTTTAAAGCATAAACCGCATACTGAAGAAGCATCATACCTAAGCAGATATAGAGCAACTTTTTGACAGCTATCTTATCCATGAAAAGATAGGAATAAAAGATTAAGGGCGCCTCACACAATACAGAGACAGCTACGACTGTCGTTGCCCAATCAACACTCAAGCCACTGGATTCTAGCATGGAAGGAATATAGGTATGCCCTGTATTGCCTACACCAGAGTAAAGGGCAACAAGGAAAAGATAAAAAAGATAGGTTCTGTTTTTAAGAATGGCTGAAAAAAGTGAATGGCCTCGTTTTTCACCCTTTTTAGTTAATCTATCTCGCTTGGGATTCATGCCAAGAACTCCTAAAATACTCAGCAACATAGTCCCGATAAAGACCAGATAGATGGCCTGGGGAGAAATATTCTTATAAATCAAACCTGCCAGCTGTGAACCGACGGCATAACCGATTGTTCCCCAAATTCGAATTTTCCCATATTTATAAGGACTTTGGGTTGCCAGCACATCCATCACGGTACCCACCCCATTGATGAGCATCAAGACAAAACTATACCAGATGGCTAAGAGCCATAGATTATCAGCCTCCATGAAAAAGATATCTCCCAGGATAATCAGGAAAAAACTGATAAGCGAAACTCTCTTGATGCCAAGTGTATCAGTTAACACCCCCATGATTGGCTGAGCCAGCATGGAAGAAAAGAAAGAAGCTGATACGACGATAGATACTTGACCAGCCGTGTACCCCTTATCCAGCATATAAACGGATATCAAGGTCGAAAACAATGAATTGGACAGAAAATAAAAATTATACATCAAAAAATAAGCCAAATAGCTATTAGAAAACTTTTTCCCCATCATCAAAACCTCTCCAAAAATAGAATAGAGAGTGGGACAGAAATCGGTAATTCGTTAGAATTCGATTTCGTCGTCCCACCTCCGCACAGTTGAGTAGGGCTGTAAAAGCTGATGAAATCAGCGTAGTAGAGCCCACTCAACCACTGCGTCTTGCTCGACAATCCAAAGACAATTGAGAGGCTAGGACTTTTGTCCCAGCCTCTATCTCAGCTTGCAAAATAAGCACAAGCCTTTATTTAAATCTTTGCTTTCTAGCTCTTGCTTTAGCTTTTCTCGATTTCCGATTCTCGATATAGAAAATCAGGAAAATAATGACAATTGGTAAGGCAATTAACCAGCGGTTGCTCAGCAAGTCACTATACCAAGTTTTATTATTTTCTTTCTTAGTGACTTCTTCTTTGGCAGACTGGGTAACAGAAGCATCTACTTCCTCCACTTTCATCTCATCAGAGATCTTTGGAGAGAGCGTGTATAGATCATTTCCGGCCTTCAAGACACCATTCTCAACTACAGGCTTCGCCTTCGCATCTTTTTTGATTGTCGCATAAAAATCTTCTGGCAGATTGTAAGTTTTTCCATCAATCTCCTGCTTCCCTTTAGAGAACAGTTTCTTGTACTCGTAGTCAGCATAAGATTTTTCGATCAAGGCATTTCCAAATGGATGGCGATAATATTCACCATCTTGGTCAGCCCAGTCACCAACGCCCATGATAACGCCAATCACGCGCTGGTTTCCGCGCTTGACAGTTGCAATGTAGTTGAAGGCACCGTTCGGACTTGAGCCCGTCTTCAGACCATCTACTCCCTCCAGAGCGTAGCGAGCACCCGGCAATGAGTAATTATAAGTCTCAAACGTTTCTTCATAAGGCGTCCCAGCCTTGACAGTTACTTTAGCCTGATTGGTATAGTTTAAAATATCTGGATAGTTCTTTACAAAATTATAAACTAAAATCCCTAAATCACGCGCAGTTGTTTGGTTGCTAACATAATTGTTATATCTCTGAGGTGTATAATAACCCTTGAAAGAAACTGCCGCAGCACCACTGGCATTAAACCATTTGGTGTTGGTCATGCCTAGTTCTTGCGCTTTGGCGTTCATCTTGTCCAAGAAAGCATCGGGATCGTTATCTGATAGGTAATTTGCCAGCATCACTGTTGTTGCGTTAGAAGAGGGTACAACTGTCATGGTAATCAGCTCAGAAACAGTATAATTGACTCCAGCCACGATTTTATTATTGGAAATTTCATAAATTCCCGCAACCGCCTGATCTTGCGGTGTCGCCTTAATCACCGTATCTAAACTGAGTTTTCCCTCTTTAATGGCTTCAAAAACCAAGTACAAGGTCATGATCTTACTCATGCTGGCTGGATCGCGAACCTCATCAATGTTATCCTGCCACAGTATATCGCCCGTATTTCCGTCAATCATCAAAGATGACTTAGGGCGATTGATTGCTTGTACATTTTCATTGGGATACATTTTTCGTGCCATATCTACCAATTCATCTGCCGCAGCAGAAAGCGGTGATAGAAAGGCAGACAAAATCAATCCAAACACCAAAAACTTCTTCTTCACATTTATCCTCCAAAAAAATCATTCCTAACTAGTATATCATATTTTTAATCAGGTTTTTGATAAATATAAAAAATCCCACCTAAAAATTAGATAGGAAATAGATTGTTAAGCTTCTAATAAACTTAGAGCTTCTTTGTCTGCAATAATCACGACATCTTCATGGCCTTGAAGGGCGCTAGCTGGCACAGCTTCTGTTACCTCTCCTCGGACTGTTCCTGCAATGGCTTGAGCTTTAGAAGCGCCATAGGCAAAGAGGATGATTGATTTTGCATCTAAGATATTCCGAATTCCCATTGAGATGGCTTGAGTCGGTACGTCCTCTATCTTTTCAAAGAAGCGAGCGTTCGCTTGGATAGTTGACTGCTCCAAATCGACAATATGGACAGTGCTATCAAAACTAGTTCCAGGCTCATTAAAGCCAATATGACCATTGGTCCCAATTCCCAAAATTTGCAAATCTACTGGATGATCAGCCAAGACTTGATTGTAGCGTTTCACTTCTGCTTCCACATCTTCTGCTGCACCGTTTGGCAAAAAGCTTTCTTTGAAAGGCTTTTTATTAAATAGCTGCTCATTCATAAAGTAACGGTAAGATTGGGGATTATCTTCTGAAAGTCCCACATACTCATCCAAGTTTACACTGGTCAGCTCTGACAAATCTAGGTTACTGGCAATGATTTGCTTGTAAAACTCAATCGGGCTACTTCCTGTTGCCAACCCCAATGTTTTGGCCCCCTGAGCTAGCTTTTCTTTCAAGATTTCTAAAGCTACCTTTGCGCCTTCTACTTGATTCTCAACACGAATAACTTTCATTCTATTCTCCTATTTTTCTTGATTGATTCCTTATTTTATTATATGGTATAGACCAATTTTTGTCAAGTAGATTCTACTTAATTTTTTCAAATTTTACTGAGAGACTTAGCGTCAAATCATGGTATAATAAAAGCATGCTATTACCAATGATTATAATCTTTTTACTGGGAATTGCCCTTTTTACCGCTGGGCTTTTCTTAAAAAAACATCTAGGTTGGCAACTAATTTTTTTATGCCTGGGAATTTTCTTTATCAGTATTCCCTTTTTACTTGCCGCCTACTATATTTGGATCATGAGAACTATTTAAGGAGATAGAATGAATACTGCTGATTTTGATTTTCACTTGCCGGAAGAACTGATTGCTCAAACCCCTCTGGAGAAGCGAGACTCTTCTCGCCTGCTCATTGTAGATCGGGAAACTGGCCAGTTTAGTGACCAACATTTTGACAATATTATTGACCAACTTGAGCCAGGTGATGCCTTGGTTATGAATAACACCCGTGTCCTACCAGCCCGCCTTTATGGAACCAAACCTGAAACTGGCGGTCATGTAGAACTCCTACTCTTGAAAAATACCCAAGGAGACTTCTGGGAAGTCCTAGCCAAGCCAGCCAAACGACTCAGAGTCGGAACGCGTGTGTCATTCGGTGATGGTCGTTTGACTGCTACTGTTACAGAAGAGCTAGAACACGGCGGACGGATCGTTCGCTTTGATTATCAGGGCATTTTCTTAGAAGTCCTAGAAAGTTTGGGTGAAATGCCCCTGCCACCTTATATCCACGAGAAGCTAGAAGACCGTGAACGCTACCAGACAGTCTATGCTAAAGAAAACGGCTCCGCCGCTGCTCCAACCGCTGGCCTCCATTTCACAGAGGAATTGCTGGATAAAATTGCGGCAAAAGGCGTTAAACTTGTCTATCTGACGCTGCATGTCGGGCTCGGAACCTTCCGTCCCGTATCAGTTGACAATCTGGAAGAGCATGAGATGCATTCCGAATTTTATAGTTTGTCTGAAGAAGCAGCTGAGACCCTGCGCCAAGTCAAGGCAAGCGGCCACCGCATCGTTGCTGTCGGTACCACTTCTATCCGAACACTGGAAACAATCGGCAGCAAATTTGAGGGTCAAATCCAAGCAGACTCCGGCTGGACCAATATCTTTATCAAACCGGGCTATCAGTGGAAGATTGTCGATGCTTTTTCAACCAACTTCCACTTGCCAAAATCAACCCTTGTCATGCTGGTATCAGCTTTTGCTGGACGCCAACTGACACTGCAAGCCTATGAGCATGCTATCACTGAGCGCTACCGCTTCTTTAGCTTTGGCGACGCTATGTTTATCAAATAAATACAGGTGAATCTATGAATAAAATCGAAAGTAGGCATCGCCTCATTCGCTCCCTCATCATGGAAAAAAGAGTCCATACCCAGCAGGAACTCCAAGAACTACTGGAAGCAAATGGTGTCATTGTCACCCAGTCTACTCTCTCTCGTGACATGAAAACTCTCAATCTAGTCAAGGTGACCGAAAATGACAAATCCTACTATGTCATTAACAGTATCGCCCCTTCTCGTTGGGAGAAAAGACTGCGCTTCTATATGGAAGATGCCCTCGTCATGCTCCGCCCCGTTCAGCATCAAGTCGTCATGAAAACCTTACCCGGACTAGCCCAATCTTTTGGTGCCATTTTAGACGCTCTGGAATTACCCCAGATTGTTGCTACAGTCTGCGGAGACGATGTCTGCCTGATCATCTGCGAAGATAATCAAGCTGCTATCGAATGCTTTGATAAACTCAAAGAATTTGCACCCCCATTTTTCTTTAGTAAATAACAAAAGAGTTGGAATATCCAACTCTTTTTCGTGTTGATTCACAGTTTTTACTTGGAAAAATTCGCAACACTGATATCTATCCTAGCAATTTTACTCTCCTGCCAAGCGGAAAATAGTCTCAGCATAGATATCCATCGCACGATAGAGATCTTCCAAAGACGCTCGTTCATTGGCCTGATGTTCCGTCTGCTCTACTCCTGGGAAAAGAGCACCAAAGGCCACACAGTTTGGCATAGTCCGAGCAAAGGTTGCCCCACCAGAGGACATGGCTGGACTAGTATCGCCAGTCTTTTCTTGGTAGATAGCCATCAAGGTGCTGACCAGTTCGCTATCTTTAGGTACATAGAGCGGAGCCAGATAGTCAAATTCTTCATAGTCAAGCTGGTAGCGCCCAGCAATCTCCGCTAGTTGTGCTACTAGCTGATCTTTATCCGCTAAGACAGGAATCCGAATATCAATACGGATTTCAGACTTTTCTGAGTTCAGCGTCAGACCTGCAATATTAAAGGAGAGTCTACCAGAGGGTTCATCTGAAATGTCGCCAAATAAACGGCTACCAGTCGCATCTTCTCCCACCGCTTCTGCAATAAAGGCCAGAGCAGGATGAGCTTGTAAAGGCTGCAAAACTGTCGCTAGCCGAACAATAGCATTGATACCTTCAGCTGCATCCTTGGCATGCTTAGGTAGACCGAGAACAGTGACTTGTTGGTCATTTTGCTCGTATTCAAAAGCAGCTGCCTGCAAACCTGCCACGACCGGCTCCAAAAGTTCTCCTTGATAGCTGGCCTTGCCAGGCACAACATTAAAGGCCTCTCCTGCTTCTAAGTCCAGCTGATCAGAACCAGGACCATGCAGCTTGACCTGTAAGAGGCCTTTCTCAGCATAGGTCAGAGGGAAAGAAGAATCTGGTGCAAAGCCAAGCGTCGCTGTTTCTTCGAGTTCATTGTACCGCCCCATACAGCGCCAAAGTGTCTCTTCGTCCGTACCAAAGATAAAACGAACCCGCTTTTTAAATTTTACTCCGCTATCTAACAGAGCCTTGACTGCATAAAGAGCAGCCATAGATGGTCCCTTATCATCTTGGACACCACGTCCGAAGATCCAGCCGTCTTTGATAGTTGCCTCGAATGGCGGTGTCCGCCAATCCGCTTCATCACCTGATGGAACAACATCCAAATGACAGAGAACGGCCAGGAGCTCTGCTCCCTGACCGATTTCTGCATATCCGTAATAACCTTTAGGGTCAAGATAGGTAGTGAAACCTAAACTTCGACAAATCCCTAAAGTTTTTTCTAGGACATCTTGAATTGCTTGTCCAAAAGGTGTTCCATTTTCTCCCTCGTTAAGTACCGAAGGGTAGGAAATCAAAGTCTTTAATGATGTAAGAAACTCATCTTTAACTTGATTCGTTATATATGTTTTCATGGAATCACCTCACTCACTCTTTATAGGAATGGAATGAACGTTCCAAGGAGAAGGAGAGCAATGGTCACTACAATGATAGCAACTACAAGTTTGCCCATGAATTTCCACCAAGTACCAATGTTGATACGTCCAAGTGCAAGAGCTCCCATCACAATACCAGATGTTGGTGCAATCAAGTTCAAGACACCTGAAGCAGATTGGTAAGCAGTGATGATCAAGCTAGGACGTACATTGACAAATTCTCCGAGCGGAGCCATGATACCCATAGTCGCGCTGGCAAGACCAGATGAAGATGGGATCAAGAATGACATAGGCAGATAGAAGATATAAGTCAAAACGATAAAGACTTGTGAAGACAGACCGCTCAGGCCTTCTTTACCCCAGTTGAGGATAGTATCAGTAATCATACCATCGTTCATGATAACTTGGATACCACGGGCAATCGCTACGATCAAGGCTACACTGAGCAAATCAGCAGCACCATTCATGAAGGCAGAGATAATCTTGTCTTCTTTAAGACCATAAACAACACCGATAAGGATACCCATA
Organism: Streptococcus sp. 27098_8_113; assembly: GCF_041432545.1. Taxonomy (NCBI): domain Bacteria; kingdom Bacillati; phylum Bacillota; class Bacilli; order Lactobacillales; family Streptococcaceae; genus Streptococcus; species Streptococcus sp. 27098_8_113. Next base: position 111,990 of record NZ_JAPVZU010000005.1, read on the forward strand.
AAGGCGAAGAGCATTGCGCCTTCTGGGAAATACCAAGTACCCAAAGCAGCTGTAGATGAGCCAACAATCTTACCGATAACTGGAAGACCAGTCAACCAAGTATTTAAGTCTCCAAAGAGAGTAATACCTAAGTCACTCCATGGAATGAAACTCAAGACCATCAAGACGAAAGTAAGAACAAAGAGTACGAAGACATGTTTTTGTTTCTTAGTAAGAGTTGAATTAACGTTTTCTTCGTCTTCACCAACATTGAAGAATTTCATATCTTCATCACGTGTTGCATAAGTAAGAGACTTAGTTGGATCTTTTTGGATCTTGTCAGCATACTTGTAAACGAACCAAGTGCTAAGACCAGTTAAAGCAAACCAGAAAATCAAACGAAGGATAATCCCTTCACCAAGACCTACACCTGCAGTTGATGAAGCAATACCTGTCGCAAATGGGTTCAAGGTAGATGCCAAACATCCAATTTGTGAACCGAGCAAGATAATGGCAACCCCAGTCAAGCTATCAAATCCAACAGCCATCATAACTGGCACAAGAAGAGGATAGAAGGCCATAGTTTCTTCACCCATACCATAAGTTGTACCACCGAGGGCGAACAAAGGCATGAGAACCAAAATCAACATTTTTTCGCGGCCCTTGTACTTCTTCACAATAGAAGCAATACCAGTGTCTAGCATACCAGTTTCATTGACAACACCAAGAAAACCACCAACCATGAGGATGAAGAAGGCTACATCAATCGCTGCACTTGTTTCTTTAATCAGCGAACCTTCCTCTGGATGAGTACCTAGCATAGCCCGAATCGGTGCCATGAGAACATCCCAAATCCCTTGCGGATTTTGAGGTTGAGCTTTGTAAACACCATCCACAAAGGCACCTGCAGGGATGATCCAAGTCAACACTGCCATAATAGCAATGATTATCAACAAGACGGTATAAGATGAAGGCATCTTAAACCCTTTTTTAGCTTTTTCACTCATTTGTTTTTCCTCCTAATGTCTAACAAAGTGCAAAAAACCAACCACTTTCTTAAATAAATATTTAAGAAAAACGCTTTCTATTTATATTTATTTTACCACATTAAGGTCTAAAAAACTAGTATTTTTTGAAAATATCGCACTTATTTTCAAGAAATATTCCTAACTTGATATAAAGACGTTAGAAATACCATATATTTTACTAGTAAAATAGCTTATTCTTTTTCAATAATTGTTCCGCTTTCAGATTCGATCAAAGCGCCAAGATTTTCAAGGGAAGTAATAACTGCTTTTCCTTCTGGACGACCGTTGACAAAAGCGATAGCTGCTTCTACTTTTGGAAGCATGCTGCCTGGGGCAAATTGGTCTTGTTTGATATATTCTTCCAGCTGAGCAACATTCACATGTTCCAACTTTTCTTGGTCTGGTTTATTGTAGTTGACAAAGACGTAATCTACACCAGTCAAGACGATGAAAAGGTCAGCTTCGACTAATTCTGCCAAGCGTTGAGAAGCAAAGTCTTTATCAATAACAGCTTCAACACCAGCCAAATGACCGTTGTCTTCCTTGATGACTGGAATTCCGCCACCACCAGCAGCAACGACCACTTGACCAGCATTCAAGAGGGTACGAATTGTTTCGATTTCCTTGATATCAACAGGTTTTGGTGAAGCAACAACCTTGCGCCAACCGCGGCCAGCATCCTCTTTGAAAGTCGCTCCGCTCTTTTCAGCTTCTGCTTTTGCTTCTTCTTCTGAATAAAAAGGACCAATTGGTTTGCTCAGGTTAACAAAAGCTGGGTCATTTTTATCGACAACAACTTGTGTCACAACTGAAGCAACATCTTTCTCGATGCCTTCATCCAAAAGAGCATTTTGCAAGGCATTTTGCAGCCAGAAACCGATGCTACCTTCTGTCATAGCAACAAGTGAATCGAGTGGGAAAGCAGGGTTCTTTTCAGAATCAGCCGCCAAGTGTTGGAGCAAAAGATTTCCAACTTGAGGACCATTACCGTGAGTGATAATCAAATCATCCCCATTTTTAATCAGTTTTACAAGGTGCTTAGCTGTTTCCACCAAAGCTTCCTGTTGAGCTTTTGCTGATGGATCAGAAGAAAGAATCGCATTTCCTCCCAAAGCTACTACAATTTTACGATTTGCCATAAATTCTCCTTTATCACATTCAATTGAATGCCTTTAGATTTCGGTTTAATATTTTTTCAAATTTTTATAAGAAATAACAGATTTCCATCATATAAAAGAGGACTGGACTAAAGCTATTAGTCGCAGCCCTCATAGCTGTTGGTATTACGGTTTATAAATTATACTTTTGGAATGTAAAGGTTGCCGAGTGTAGCAGCCATAACAGCTTTGATTGTGTGCATACGGTTTTCTGCTTGATCAAAGTGGCGAGCATATTTGCTGCGGAAGACTTCGTCTGTTACTTCCATTTCTTCTACGCCAAATTTTTCAGCGACATCTTTACCGTAAACAGTATTTGTATCGTGGAATGCTGGCAAGCAGTGCAAGAAGATCAAATCTTCATTGTCAGCTTTCTTCACCAATTCCATGTTAACTTGGTAAGGTTTCAAAAGTGCAACGCGTTCTGCGAATTTGTCTTCTTCACCCATAGATACCCAAACGTCTGTGTAAAGTACATCTGCACCTTTAACAGCTTCGTCTGCATCTTCAGTGATGAGGATGTGTGCGCCGCTTTCTTTCGCAAAGCCTTCTGCCAATTCAACAATTTCTTTTTCTGGGAAGAGTTCTTTTGGAGAGAAGATGTGAACGTTAACGCCAAGGATAGCTCCTGTTACCAGCAAGCTGTTAGCAACGTTGTTACGTCCATCACCACAGTAAACCAATGTCAAGCCTTCCAAACGACCAAAGTTTTCTTGGACTGTCAAATAGTCAGCAAGCATTTGAGTTGGGTGCCATTCGTCAGTCAAACCATTCCATACTGGAACACCTGAGAATTCTGCCAATTCTTCTACCATGCGTTGGCTGAAGCCGCGGAATTCAATCCCGTCAAACATACGTCCCAATACTTTAGCAGTATCTTCTGTAGATTCTTTCTTACCAAGCTGAATATCATTAGCGCCAAGGTATTCTGGATGTGCACCAAGGTCGATAGCTGCTGTAGTAAAGGCTGCACGCGTACGAGTAGATGTTTTTTCAAACAAGAGAGCGATATTCTTACCAGCAAGATAGTGGTGCTGAATATTGCGTTTCTTCAAGTCTTTCAAATGAGCTGAAAGTCCGATAAGGTATTCTAATTCTGCACGAGTAAAGTCTTTTTCTGCAAGGAAGCTACGTCCTTGGAATACTGAATGTGTCATTCTGTTATTTCCTCTTTCTAGTTATTAAATTTCTATTGATAGATTGTCGAACACGAATTAAACTTCTTCACGTTCAAATGGCATAGACATACAACGAGGTCCACCACGGCCCCGAACCAATTCACTTCCGCGAATCTTAATCAAGCGAAGCCCGTATTCTTCCAAAATCTTGTTGGTTACGGTATTGCGGTCATACACCACTACCACACCAGGAGCGATAGTCAAGGTGTTAGAACCGTCATTCCATTGTTCACGTCCAGCTGCTACGATATTGCCGCCACCGCAACGAATCAAATGAACTTTTTCTACGCCAAGGTTTTGAGCCAGAAGTTCAGCCAAGTCACCTTTTTCTTCAACGATCTTCAGTTTTTCGTTTTCATAAGTGACTGAGTAAACACGAAGGTCGCCTTCGATTTCTGGGTGAATGGTGAACTTATCATAGTCAACCATAGTGAAGACAGTATCTAAGTGCATGAATTTACGGTTGTTAGCAAATTCAAAGGCCAATACTTTCTTGAAGCCAACATTCTTCTTGAAGATATTCACCAAAAGTTTTTCGATAGAAGCTGCGTCTGTACGTTGAGAAATACCAACTGCCAATACATCTTTAGAAAGAACCAGTTCGTCCCCACCTTCGATACGAGTATCTTCTTCACGGTTGTAAACCAATTCTACTTTTCCAGCGTATTCTGGGTGGTATTTGAAAATGTATTTACCGTAAAGTGTTTCACGGTTACGAGTATCTGCAAACATGTGGTTGAGCGATACAGCATTACCAATGGTAGCAAATGGATCGCGTGTGAAGTAAAGGTTTGGCATTGGATCAATTGCAAATGGATAATCTGATTCTACCAAGTCAGTCAGACCTTTCGCTTCATCAGGAATTTCTGGCAATTCAGCTTTTTGAACCCCTGCCATTGTTTTTTCAACCAATTCTTGGTTGTCCTTGATACCATGCAGCAATTCACGAATAGCTTTCTTAGTTTCGCGTCCACGAATATTTGCTTCTTCCAAATATTCTTCGATGAACTGTTCACGAATTTCTGGAGAAATCAAAGATTCAGCAGCCAATTTTTCGAGATAAAGAACTTCGATTCCTTCATCACGAAGGGCTTGAGCGAATGCATCGTGTTCTTTTTGAGCATCTTCCAAGAAAGGAATGTCATCAAAAAGAAGACGTTCTAGGTAGTCCGGTAGCAAGTTTTCCAGCTCTTTGCCCGGACGGTGCAACATAACTTTTTTCAGTTTCCCAATTTCTGAGAAAACATGAATTGGATGTGTAGACATCTATTGTCCTCCTTTTCGTTGAGGTTTGGTTTCCCAATCCCTTTTATGCTACTATTCTACCATGGATTGAAAAGGCTTACACCTAAAATCTTACATTACAAATGCCAAATCCTTCGCGTTTTTTATAAAACATTGTGATATTTATTTATTTTAAAGCGTTTTCTTTGCATATTTTGGTTATTCTATTATTTTTAGGAATATATATTTTTTTGTAAAAAATATATGTTCAGTTAATATTAGAATATGATCAGAAAAAAGTTTTAAATGTGTAAAAATGTTTGAAAAAAGCCAATCAAATGATTGATTAGCTTCCTTCAAAATACCTCATAAAGTACTCCTTATTCTTAAATGTCAATTTTTTATGCTCATAGTCAATCATTCCTTCTTCTCTCAGTTTTTTTAGAACCTGATTGACCGTTTCGCGTGTGGTAGCTCCTAGCTTGGCCAACTCTTTCATACTCATTGGAAAAGGGAGCGTATCCTGTTCTTTGCACAAATCCATGCATAAAATAGATAGAGACTGGGTTACACGGTCCGTCGCACTTGCCGAGACAACATTCCGCAATCGTAATTCCTGAAACTCTAAAATTTGTGATAAGCGCTTGGTGATAAATAGCAGCTGATCCACGTTCTTTTTTGAATAGTCTTCAAACAAGTCCATCGGAATGCTGAAGTACTCGACATTGGTAACCGCACTAGCTGTATAATGATAACGCTCGTCGAAAAACATTCCCCCATAGGGAAACACACTATTCATTTTAATATAGTCCATATATGAAAAAGTATCGGTCAAATCGTACTGCTCGATACGGACATAACCTCGATGCAGGAGGAAAAGACGATCCCTGCGATCCCCCGAAAAGAAGATAATCTGTCCCTTAGGGATCTTGCGAAATTGAATCTCAATAGCAATCTTATCAAAAATTTCCACAGGAAAATGTGCAAATGCTGGATGCTGTCTAATAATCTGATAATGTTCCTTATTGATCATAATAACCCTTCTTGCTCACTACCAGTATTATAACATAAATCCGCTTCCAAAAACAAAAATTATTAGACCAGTTTATTTTGTCAAAAAAAAGGAATACTATGAAAGTAAATCGTTAGCAATTTAGCTTTACTCGCTTGCTTCGAAAATTCGTTTTAAACATTCTCTCAGAACTTTTAAAATACTCCTGCTAAGTACATTAAGAATCCTTTTCTAACAAAAAGAGAGGCTAGGAATCTTTTGTCCTAACCTCTCCTTACTATCTAATCTCGTTTAAACTCTTACCTTCTTTACTTGAGCCTCATTAAGCATTTTTACTCTTGGTATTAAAAATTGATATCGATAGAAACTTCTTAGTCAGAAATACCAGAGCAAGAAATTCTACCAAAATAATCACTTCAACCAGAATTGGCTGAGTCAGCCAACCAACTTGAACCAGAGCAGGAGCCAAATCAATCAAAGCATGAAAGCCCAGAGCTGCAAGAAAATAGCCTAGCTTCTTATCTTTTACAGCCGTCCAAACCCAGAAAGTCAAGAATACTTGGATTGCAAGTGCTAAAATCCGCTCGAAAGCCAGTAAGTAAATTTGACCTGCCTGTAGTTTTTGTACATAAGAAATCGTCGCTTGGGGTAATTTCGCTAGCAAAGGGCTGTCCCCTTGGCTGACTAGATGAGCGAGGACAAACAGACTCAAGAGACCTGAAATACCGATGAAAAGAGCTTCGATCCCGCCGTGTCCTAAACCATAGGCCAGACTATCACCGATAGTCAGTGGACGCTTCTTTTGTAAATATCGAAAAATCACATAGCGCGCTGTCTCCTCAAAGATAGCCGCCGTTGCAATGCCATACAAAACATAGAGCAAGGGAGCATTTTTCATTAGAGCAATCGTTCCATCAGCCTGAGGCTGTAGAACCAATCGATGTAGGAGATTTTCGAAAATCTGACTAGACAGATAAAATCCAACCCCTCCTAAGAGGAAAACAAGCAGGGAAATCTGCTTGGTCTTTTTAAAATAAATTACTGGAATGACTACAGCGGCTAAAATCAGCACCATAGCAATCAAAATATGCGTTTGAAGCATGAAATCGTCTCCTCAACTATTAAAAGTTTTACTAGAATTATACCTTTTTCCTCCCAGATGTCAATCCTCTAAAAAAGCTGGTCAGAAAACTCACATTCAGAACAAAATGCGAGGATCGACTCGCATTCTACAACTATTTTCTATAAAACAGCCTCATTCAGCAGGTTCGTTGCAGAACCTAGTTATTGGGCCGATTTTAATTCATGTTGACCCGGTGCCACTCATTGATGATATAGGCAATCTGACCGACCTGATCAATACCAACTCCACTAATCTCCTCACTGGCTTCTGTGCTGCCACCTAGATAGGCTGTATAAAGTGCCACAATATAAGGCTTCTCCTCCATGACAATAGCATCAACATTGAGAGCCTCTCTAACATACCCAGGCTTTTGGTAAATTGTCAAATCGTATAAATAACGCTTGTAATATTCACCAGGGAAGGAAACACCGATAAAATAAAGAATGTCCTTGTATTTTTCTTGATTATTCCACAGATACTCTAGAACTTGAATATAATAATCCGTTGTTGTTTTGTTTTCTCTGCTGATCGTCTTGACTTTAGCTTTTGATCGACCATATCTTTCAAACATGCTGTAGGCCTTGTCCATCCCACCTAGTCGCTCTGCTAGCGCATAAGCGGGCGTATTTTCAGAGTAGACTAGGGAATACTCCTGCATATCAGGAATAGACATGGCGCCATTGAAGGCCGCTACATAGTTATCGTGCTCTCCCTTGTATTCATAGCTGGTATTGGTAATATCAAACCGCTCTTCCAGTGATAATTTTCCTGCTGCTACTTCATCAACAACCAACATATTAAGGGGAAGTTTATAGGTAGATCCTGCTGTCATAGGCTGGGTATCATTCATGGCATAAGTTTGCCCACTCGTCAGATCTTTATAAGAAAAAGCAATCTGAGAAGAGTCAATTCCCATGTCATCCATGTAAGCCTGAACAACTTGTGGCAGCGTCATATTCGCATAATCGTAAGATAAGCCCAAGGCTTCCATGGTCGGAAGGTCTTGCTCCATCACCTCTTGCTTCTCTTCCATTGTCTTGCTAGCACGCGCAGTCGCCTCAGACTTCGTTTCTTCTCCTTCTGTAGCTTGTGAAGAAGCAATTGCTTGACCTGCTTCTGCTATCTTTTTATCAGCTCGCTGCGGTTCCACCAAAAGACCCAAATAACAAATAAATAAAAAAACACCACCGAACCAGCAAGCCAGTTTCTTTATGTCATTTTTAATCAAAGTTTTTCTCCTAATATTTTAGTATTATAAAAGATTCTCATTAAAATAACAAGTAGAAAGGTCAATTCAAGGGCATTTAAAAACGAATCATTGCGATCCGTTTTATAATTCTATTATTTAGCTGCTGCGTAGAGTTCATCCACTTTATTCCAGTTAATCACTGAGAAGAAAGCCTTGATGTAGTCAGGACGCACGTTGCGGTATTTCACATAGTAAGCATGTTCCCAAACGTCCAAGCCGAGGATTGGTGCTTTACCATCAGAAATTGGTGTGTCTTGATTAGGAGTTGAGACAACTTCCAAACCACCTTCTTTATTGACAACCAACCATGCCCAACCAGAACCGAAACGAGTTGTTGCTGCTGCAGTGAAGGCTGCTTGGAATTCTTCGAATGAACCGAATGTCGCATCGATTGCTGCTGCAAGTTCTGCTGAAGGAGCTGTCTTTTCAGGAGTCATTAATTCCCAGAAAAGAGCGTGGTTCAAGTGTCCACCACCGTTGTTGATCACTGCTTGGCGAATATCAGCCGGAATAGACTCAACATCTGCCAACAGTTTTTCTAAATCTTCACCAATTTCAGGATGTTTTTCAAGCGCTGCATTTACGTTATTTACGTAAGTTTGATGGTGCTTATCATGGTGAAGGTGCATTGTTTCCTCATCGATGTAAGGTTCCAAAGCGTTGTATGCATAAGGTAGATCTGGTAAAATAATTGCCATTTACTTGTCCTCATTTTCTTTATTATTATACAAATCATAACGCAAAAACGCACATTTTTCAACTATTTTGCTTATAAATTTTGCTAAGCTTTTAGAAGTTTCCTGTTGCGATTTTCAGCAAGGCAAGGTCAAAAAGGTAGTCCTTGTCATAGAGGCCAGACTTGATTTGATAGTCCGTTTCAATCAAGCAGGTCAGGGTTCTTTTCAGAAAGCTGAGGCTAAGCCCACGCACATCCTTGAGGGCAAACTTGACTTGGAAGGGATTCATCTTGCGGCCTAGATAGTCTGATAAGTCCGACACGATTTGGCTCTCAGATCGGCCATTATCCGCCAAAATCTTAACCTGAGTAAACATTCGAAACTGGCCTAACATGATGGCAATCAGCTTGATTTCATCTTCACCCTGCAAGGTTAGATCGCGCACCAAACTCCGTGCGGCATCAATTTGTTTCTGTAAAATCAGCTGGGTCAAATCAAAAATGTTGTCCTGCAAGGTTTTGGGAATGGCCTCAGCGATATCTTCCAGACTGACTTGCCCCGACTCTTTATAAGACTTCAGAAAAGCCAAGTTTTTACTGATTTCGCTGAAATGAAAGCCTGATTTGATGAGCAAGTGGTCAAAAGCCTTCGGAACAAAGTCCAAACCTTCAAGCTGGGCTTGTTTGGTAAAATACTGACGTAAGTCTGCTTCCTTAATCTCAGCTGCTTCAAAGATCTGTCCGTCACGCTTGAGTATCTTGACTAATCTGCGTTTGCTGTCCAGCTTGCCTTCCGCGAAAATGACTAATTTGGTCGTGCTACTAGGATTTTCCAAATACTGCTCAAAGGACTTGAGCTCTTCATCCGATAAATAGCGCTTTTTTGCTGTCGTTAGATCCGCAAAATGATCTAAAATAATAATCTTTTCATCCGCAAAAAAAGGCAGACTGACTAAATCTAACTCCACATCTGCATAAGACGTTTCTTTCATATCAAACAACGTGACATTCAAATCCGCTGGATCGTAGTGAATCTGCTTCAGAAACTCGTCTTTTAACAGCTCAAATTGCCCCAAGTCATCTCCCGTCAGAATCGTTAAAGGCGGAAGGTTTTCGGGAGTGATTTTCCTAATTTTTTCAATTGCTAACACAGTGGCACTCCCTTCTATTTTCTTGATTCTTAGTCATGTATAAATTGTAACAAAAAACAGCAGGAAAGTCTGCTGTTTTTTATCATTCTGACTAGAATATCCGAGACTAAAAGAATTGTCCCAACTGCATGATGATTGTGACCAAGAGAGTGATAAGAAAAAGAATGCCACCTAGAACTGCAATCATACTAAATTCTTGCTTCTCTCTTTTCAACGGTCTCCTACGATTATCTAGTTGCTCGTTGATATGTTCCTGCAGAATTCCCTTTTTCTTCTCTGGCATGCCTGTCCTGAACAGCGATGCGGATATTGCGATGAGGCAGCTTCATAGCCGCTTTCATATTGCCTGGTAAAGCCTCTCCGATAGGCTCTTGCCAGAAAAGAACATCTTCTGCACGGCCATTTTTAGGACGAAGAGCGTAAGCCACCAAGAAGGGAGTCGCTAGAGAATTATAAATAATACGATCTGTATCATATCCACGATACTGAAGATAAAAGACGACAAATTCTTGTTTGGATTTAAAGATATGACGTTTTCCCTCCAGTGTCAGGATAATATCGCCAGTCAGATGATTTTCCATAATGACCACGACATTGCTCTGATCAAAATAGCGAGTATGGGTCGGACGTTGTGTCTGGTCGTAGGTTATTTGTGCGAAAAGCCGTCCTTTGCGATTGTAGATATCTGCTGCTCGAACTTTCCCCTCTGTATCCAGCCATTCGACAGCCCGCACACGTCTTTCATGCGTCGGTTGGCGATAGAAAATATTGGCACGCTTCTTGCCCATATCCAAGATTTCGCCATTTACATTGCTGGAGCGGATCTCCCATAGGTGAGGTTTCGGGACAAGATTAAAATAAATTGCCCGGCCTTCTGGCGTGTCCAAGTCTCCTGTAAAATAACTGTAAGGAGACTCAACATCTGGTGCAAGATAGCCATCGTCTTGTACAACAACAACAGGACAATCAAGTCCTGTTGCTTTTAATGAACGTAACAAATCAAAACTTGCTTGATCATAGCGGTCAAACAAACAAATCATAGTGGTTATGCCTTTCTTTCTGAATCCTAAAGGCTGTCTATGCCGTATTATGGTAACACCTTGTTTCAAAAAATACCAGATGAGGTGTTTTTTAGCATGCCCTTTTATGGATCAAAAAGTGTTAAAAATAAGACAGTAACCTCAGAATAGCTACTGTCTTATCTCTTTTTTACTTAAAGCCCTGATAGACTTGACAAATGGTAGAAAAGAGCCCAAAAACCCCAGATAGCCTTGAGCCATCCGGGGTTCTTATCTTCATCGCTAAAATGATATCAACAAAATTTCATTGTAGCCGATTTTTGGAACTTAGTCTTCTAAATCCATTTCAGAAGCTGCTGATCTCTTCTTCTTACCAAGAAGAGAGGCAGTTACCAAGGCAGCTACTCCTAATCCAAGACCAGCAAATTGGTTACTTGCAGTTCCTGTATTTGGTAAAGCCTTAGCGTTTGGAGTAACTTTGACTTGTTCTGGTTGTGCAGGCTGTGGCTTAGGTGCTTGAGAGTGATTTGTAGCACTTGAGATTGAAGCACTGTCAGACAAGCTAGCTGAGGTACTTGCGCTGTTGCTCAAGCTTGTGCTTGTTGAGACTGACTCACTTGCACTTACAGATTCAAGGTAGCTAGGAAGGTTAAACTCTGGCTTAGATTCGCTTGTTGGCTCACCCTTACTATAGCTGAATGAGTTAGATTGTTGTGACGCACTTGTACTCAAACTGTTTGAAACGCTATTGCTAAGTGATGTAGATGTACTTACGCTGTTACTCAAGCTTACTGAAGTACTTGTTGAAACTGAAGTACTACTTGAGTTGTTGCTTACTGATTCAGATGCACTGATTGATGCGGATAC
>NZ_JAPVZU010000006.1:0-100070 GCF_041432545.1 Streptococcus sp. 27098_8_113
CCTCCTTTGGAGGAGGTAGCTTTGCTTTGCCACAGGACTTATCGTGGGTAGGTGATATTGAACAAGGCTGGGCTGACCGAGAGATAGCAATGGAGAATAACTACCTGTCAGCGCTGGAGAAGGTGAATAATGGGGAATCTCTGACTGAAGCGGAGCTGACAGCGATAGAGCGATATGCGGCAGCCTATCCGGATCGTGTGGGTGATTCCGTTATACAGTATGTACAGCAAGCACGTCAGGTCAAGGCAGAGGAAATGAAAATCCGTAGCTTGATTGACAAGGTGGATAATGGAACTTTGTTAAATAATGAAGATAAAAATTTCATTGAGGATTTTAAAAAGAAGCATCCAGATGTTCAGTTACATATAAGTTTAGAGAAAGCAATTCAGGAAGAAAATCTATATGATAAACTCATAGTTAAGGATAAAAAAGGAGAGGAACTAAACAAAGAAGAATTAAATTTTTTAGAAGTTTTTTATAAAAACTATCCTTCCTTGTCTATTCCAAAGTCAATCTCCAAAAAATTAAAGGACAAGAAGTTCTATGATCAAATTGATAGGTATAATTTAGCTGAACTTGAAGAAAAGTATAAAGGTTTGATAAATGAATATTCAAGTTATAGGCAAACTGGTTACTTTTATCCTCAAAGGGAAGGTTTAACCCCTATTCAAATTGAATATATTTATTTTCGCCATCAATTTTTGACTAGCTTGGGGGATACTCCTCTTGATGAAAAACAGCGAAACAATAAGATGTTTGAGAACTTGAGGGACTCAGATAAGAAAGAGATAGATGAGTTATCGGCTGGAGAGTTGAGTTCTAGACATATAGAATTTATGAATAGCAGGATAGGGTTAGAATTGGATTATCTAATGATGTCTGATGCAGATAAGGCTAAGAAAGATTATAGTTACTATCGCTTTAACCAGTTGATGAAAGAACAGCCTATTGATTGGCGTGATCCAAATTATATAACAAAGCGCAATGCATATATTCTTGAAACAGGAAAAAATCCAAGTACTAATGAACCAGCTACAGAAGCTGAAATCATCACAGCAAAAAACTACGGATGGGTCAAAGCTATTCCAGATACGGTTGCTTGGACAGATATGATGGTTGGATCTTATGTGGGGCATCAAGTCTACAATGGGAAGCCGATTTATGGATTGGATACAGATTTATTAGGCAGAGCTAAAATTCCAAGTTCTGGAAATTCTTCAGTGGTGTCAAGGGTAGAATTCGAGAACAATTCAGTACCATCTGTAGGAAAAGCACAGAATGTAAATTTACAGTTTAATAGTGAGCAAAAATTAGTGAATCATTTTGATAAACACAGTGCAGAGGTTGCTCACGCATTGAAAAGAACGGATTACTCAATAGAACAATATTTAAAAGACGCAAATTTTGTAGTTGAAACGGGTACTTATGTACCAGAATTAAATGCATATGTAAAATTTATAGGATACGAAGGCAAAAATACTTTGTACGCCTTTGTCGGATTAGATCGAAATACTGGAAATATAACGACATATCATGTAAAAACTGTTGATTATCTTATCAAAAAGGCACCTAGTCTAGGATTTGAACGTTAAGGAGAAATTTAATGATTTTTGTAAAAAAAATAGAATGGATAGATATTGATACCAAAGAAGCGGATGTCACTTTATCGGATAATCAATATGAATTGGTTTGCTTTTCAGATGAATTTTTTGGAAAGGTTGGCGGAAAGTTTGATGACATGCTATATGCTATTGTTGATGGAGACATATATAAAAGCGAAGATAATCTATTTCTAGTAAAGCATCTGAATAATTTTGAATATTTTATAATTGCTAAAATATTTGATAAAACAAGAAATATCGCTCAGGTAGGAGAATTTTTGATTAATATAGGTGGAGGAATTCCAAATGATCTTGAGAATGGTGAATTTGTTGAATTTCATGTTAGAAGGATTGATATTTATTAATGCTCAGTGAAAGTCATACGAAAAATTGATTAACTCTATTGGAAAAGATTTCTGAAGACTAGCGAGAAACGCAGTAAACTATAAAAATTTAGGGTATCTGAGGGTATAGTTATTAATGAATAACACACAATTTAAAAAGATTGTTGGCGAAATTTTGAAATCGCAAGGTTTTGCTTATGAAAATAAATATTATACAAAGGTATTGCAGAATACGGATATGAGTTTGAAGATCGAATTGCCAGAATGATATGAAGAGAGCGAATTTTCGCTCTCTTTTTGGTCTCTTACAGTATGGTATAATTGAATTGGACAACACTTGGACTGTTATTATCAAAGAAAGGGATAGAGCTTATGTTAGATATTCGTATTGATGCCATTACTAACAAGTCTTTGACCTACCAGCTATTAAGAAAATATTCGACTTTGCCTTTTTCTCAACTAAAGTCAAGAATAGAAAATCATGATCCAGTGATGGAAGTCGATGATTTAAAGCTGGACGAACTTCGAAAGGCTAGGAAGTTAATTTATGATTTAAGCGACATAGGTACGGAGGTCACGATAAAGGACTCAACAGGCATCATCACCTTGGAAGTATTAGATAATATTATCTCTAGTTATGAAGGGATTACGGCTGATATAGAAGAGCTAGATACCCTTATGTTTGATGAAGAGGATTGATTGCTAAATTTCTATATTTTAACGAATTTATAACTTGGAAAATCAGTGCTTCCGAAGCTGGCAAGGTCAATTCTTTTAGCATGTTAGCTGATAAGGGATTTAAGATTCCTCCTGACAATGGCCTAGCCTTCCGAGCAGCTGTTCAGAAAGTCTTGCAACCTACAAATATGAGCTTGAAGATCGAATTACCAGAGTGATAAAGAAAGTGAATTTAGAGGAGACGAGCATCTTCTCTTTTTTGTTTGCGACAGACCTTATCCTCCCATCGGCGGTCAATGATCAATATTCAATATGGTATAATGGGACAAGGTAGATAGACGACTAGTCTGATGATAGGAGAATGGGTAATTGAAAGCTAAAAAAATTGGTGTTATCTTTCTAATTTTAATTGGTGTATGTAGCCTTGTTGTATTTGGTATTCGAGAGTTTGAAAAACAAGACTTATCTAAATATGAATATTGGATTGTAGATACAGAAATTACGGATTATGAATTTATTGAAAATGGGAAAATGATCACAGTTGATTGGCACAGTAAAAAGGAAGTCAATCAACAAGTAAGTGTTCTTGATAAAAAGCCTAAGTTTGGCTCTCCCGGGCGAATAGCTGGTAGTCGTTTCCTTGTTTCCTATGCGGCGCGATTCAAAGCAAAATCCGCTTGGAATGAAGTGCGAGATGATTTTCCTATTCTGGAACAAAATTATCCAGATAAGGGGGAATATTGGAAAATAAATGTCTACGACACTAAGGGTGAAAAGTTAGACAAGAAAGTGTTGGATGTATTTGAGATCACTAGAAATTATAATGAGAACTATTATCCTGCTTTTATATTAAATAAGTATTCGATAGACAGTATAGATGGTAAGGAATATCTAACGATTTCTTTACGGAAAAAAGAAGATACCATCACTGATGTCAGAGACGAATCCAAATTACTTAAGAGATTGATAGACTTAGAGACAGGAAAGATTGTAGATATTGACCCAAACAATCAAAAAAAGAGTTCGCCTAAAATTGGACTTGGTTCGATAGATTCCTTTTCATAGCTATTTGAAGATCATGATTTTTATGTTAGCGATAATGATATTCATTTTTGGAAGCTTGGAGATAATACAAAACACTGGCTCTTAAATAGAAAATACCCGAAATCTATGGAAATAATTTCTAAAAATCCTGAAACAAGCTATATATATAAACTTGCATCTGATGATGATTTGCAAACGTCCATAGATATGATAAAACTCGTTTTCCCAGAGGGTACGAATATCTTTAAGGATATCACCATTCCAGCGGCTAGTTCAAAAGATGGACAGGCGCATCTGGTTCAAAGCGAAGAAGAGTTTTTACAATATTATAAATCCAGTGCGGAATAACAATGGGACAAAAACGAATATTAGCAGAACATGTAAAAAATGTGAAGCATAGTTTTGGGGATATGGGTGGCAGAATAGAAGAGCTCTAGTCTGATAGGGTACTCTGAAACAGATACAGCTAAGGATGCCTTAATAAAAACAATAGGAAGGTGGTTTAGTTAGTGGCAAAGAAAAATAGAAAAAATAAAGCGAAGATTACTGATATAGAAAAAGAAAGATACCACGGCCCTTTGATTACAAATGGTGTCAGTTTAGGATACATTAAGATTTATCCATGGATTGCTTTGGCATTAACAGGTTTTCTGTATGTGGGTGGAACTTATGAAGACAATCTAGGCATCTTTAAAGGACTTTCTTTGTTTTGCGGTGTTGTGAATATATTAGGTATTATCATTTCTTTTATTCCCTATTTGGTAAACGCATGGAAGGCTTTAACATATTATTTGATAGCCCTTACAGTGTTAAGCTTAGTGATAAGTCTAAATTTTATTTGTTTACTAATGGTTATTTCAGACGGTAGTCCTATAGGAGCCAAGGAGATATATCAATCCCCTCTCACTCCATTTTATGTAATATTGATGATGTTCCTTTTTATCTTTGCCTGTGGCCTCTATGCTTGGTATTATCTCCCAAAGAATCAGGGGAAAGTCTGGGCTTTTAATCAAGTTAAAGAGGGAGATAGAAAGAAAACATGGTGGAATAATTTTGCTATAGCTTTTGCTGGGGCAACAATCATTCCCTCCCTCCTAACAGGCTATATTCAGATTGCTTTTGGTATTTTATTGGGAATTTTGTTGACTTTGAGCCTGCCAGCTGTCATGGTAGATGCGGTTTATGCAGCTCTTTATGTGAAAGAGCACCCTGATAGTGATGAATTAGATTAAAAATACAAATTTATTGACAACAGATTTGTGAGTCTTGGAATACACTATCCGACCTACGCATGGAGAATCATATTTTAAAAATGTACTCTCCTTGGAACATGAGAAAGAACCACCTTAGAACAAGATGTCGCAAGTGTTTTGTTTGACTATATTACTGCTTTTTATCTAATGAGACATTAAAAGTTGTTGTACTGTATAATATGCTATAATAGTCTATAGAAAGTCGAGGGAATGATGAAGAAAATATTATTAGTGGTTGTGGTGCAGGGAGTGGCCCTATTTGTGATAACGGGTCTGCTCTGTTATTTTATGCGAGGGGATTTTTTCTTCCGTGCTTTGGCGCCGATTTTTGGTCTGGCAGCTGGGGCCTTTCGCTTCTTGACAGCCATGGTGACAAAAACGCTGGCTCCCAGTCTTTATGAGGATGGGGAGAAAAAGGAATAGTCTATATAAAATTAGGAGGTCTGGGAATATTGATTCCAGACCTTTTTATAAAAGTGGGTACTTTAAATAAAGACTTTTAATTTTTTTCAGAAAAAGGACAGGTAGGGGGGCTTTCCTAGGCTCTTTGTGGTAAAATAGTAACAGAATTAAAATTTTGGAGAGTAAAGATGAAACGTTCAATGTATGCGGGACGTGTTCGGAGTGAGCATGTCGGTCAGGAAATTACTTTGAAAGGTTGGGTTGCCCGCCGTCGCGATTTGGGAGGCTTGATTTTTATTGATCTGCGTGACCGCGAAGGCATTATGCAGCTAGTTATTAATCCTGAGAGTGTTTCAGATGAGGTCATGAAGACAGCTGAGAGCCTGCGCAGCGAGTTTGTCATCGAAGTGACTGGTAAGGTAGCCGCGCGTGAGCAGGCCAATGACAAGCTGGCTACAGGAAGTGTAGAGCTTCACGTAGACAGTCTGACGATATTGAATACTGCTAAAACCACTCCTTTTGAGATTAAGGACGGGATTGAAGCCAATGACGATACGCGCTTGCGCTACCGTTATTTGGATTTGCGTCGCCCAGAAATGCTGGAAAATTTCAAGTTACGTGCCAAAGTGACTCATTCCATCCGCAATTATTTGGATGAGCTGGAGTTTATCGATGTAGAGACACCATTTTTGACCAAGTCAACGCCTGAAGGAGCGCGTGACTATTTGGTACCGAGCCGTGTCAACCAAGGTCATTTCTATGCCTTGCCTCAAAGCCCACAGATCACCAAGCAGCTGTTGATGAATGCTGGTTTTGACCGTTATTACCAGATTGTCAAGTGTTTCCGAGACGAGGACTTACGTGGAGACCGTCAACCAGAGTTTACACAGGTAGACTTGGAAACTTCTTTCCTATCTGAGCAAGAAATCCAAGGCATTACTGAAGGTTTGATTGCCCGTGTCATGAAGGAAACCAAGGGAATTGAAGTAACCTTGCCTTTCCCACGGATGAAATATGACGATGCCATGGCTCTTTATGGTAGCGACAAGCCAGATACTCGCTTTGACATGTTATTGCAGGACTTGACAGAGCTTGTCAAGGGTGTTGACTTCAAAGTCTTTTCTGAGGCACCAGCTGTCAAGGCAATTGTCGTTAAGAATGCGGCTGACAAATACTCGCGTAAAGATATTGATAAGCTGACAGAGCAAGCTAAGCAGCATGGAGCCAAGGGACTTGCGTGGGTTAAATTTACTGGTGGAGAACTAGCTGGTCCTATTGCTAAGTTCTTGACAGACCTGTCAAGTGAGTTGACAACTGCTTTACAATTAGAAGAAAACGACTTGGTGCTCTTTGTGGCAGATACCTTGGATGTTGCCAACGCAGCTCTGGGGGCTCTTCGTGTCCGTTTAGGCAAGGAATTAGGTTTGATTGACCCTGCTAAGTTTAACTACTTGTGGGTGGTAGATTGGCCAATGTTTGAGTGGTCTGAAGAAGAAGGCCGCTATATGAGTGCTCACCATCCGTTCACCCTGCCTCAAAAAGATTCTGAGCAGGAGCTGGAAGGAGATCTAAGCAAGGTTCGTGCGGTTGCCTATGATATCGTACTAAATGGCTATGAACTAGGTGGTGGTAGCCTACGGATCAACCAAAAAGATCTGCAGGAACGGATGTTTAAGGCTTTAGGCTTTTCAGCTGAAGAAGCGCAAGACCAGTTCGGTTTCCTTCTAGAAGCTATGGATTATGGTTTCCCACCACATGGAGGTCTGGCTTTGGGTCTGGATCGCTTCGTCATGCTCTTGGCCGGTGAAGAAAATATCCGTGAAGTCATTGCTTTTCCTAAGAATAATAAGGCTTCTGACCCAATGACGCAAGCACCAAGCTTGGTTGCTCCAGCACAATTAGAGGAATTAAGTTTACAAGTAGAATCACATGAAAAAGACTAGTTTGCGGAAACTTTTTCGCTATTATCTTCATCGCTTTGCCTATCATGTCAAGTTGCTAGAAGTTCTGAAAAGTATTTCGCGTGAAAAATATGATGAGAAATTTTCAGCCTCTCTGGTATATGGCTTTCTCTCAGCAGTAGCGGTCAATTTCTTCTTTCAGCCAGGCCATGTCTACTCAAGTGGTGCAACGGGCCTGGCGCAGATTGTCTCGGCTTTGAGTGGTCGCTTTATCGGCTTTACCATTCCAGTTTCCATTACTTTTTATGCGATCAATATTCCACTGATGATTTTGGCTTGGTATCAAATTGGGCATAAGTTTACTGTTTTTACTTTTATCACTGTTTCGATGAGCTCGCTTTTTATCCATTTTGTGCCAGAAGTGACATTGACGACCAATCCCATTATCAATGCCTTGTTCGGGGGAGTTGTCATGGGGACAGGGATCGGTTTTGCCCTCAAGTCAAGCATCTCGAGTGGAGGGACGGATATTGTTAGTCTGACCATTCGCAAGAAAACAGGTCGTAATGTAGGCAGTATCTCCCTGATTGTCAATGGGATTATTATGCTAATTGCTGGTCTGACCTTCGGTTGGGAATACGCT
Organism: Streptococcus sp. 27098_8_113; assembly: GCF_041432545.1. NCBI lineage: Bacteria > Bacillati > Bacillota > Bacilli > Lactobacillales > Streptococcaceae > Streptococcus > Streptococcus sp. 27098_8_113. Next base: position 7,867 of record NZ_JAPVZU010000006.1, read on the forward strand.
CTCTACTCAATGATTACCATCTTTGTATCCAGCCGTGTAACGGACGCTGTCTTTACCAAGCAAAAGCGGATGCAGGCCATGATTATCACCAGTCATCCTGAAGAAGTGATTAACAAGATTCACCACAAGCTCCACCGCGGTGCGACCATTATCAATGGGGCGGAGGGAACTTACAATCACGAGCAAAAGGCGGTGCTGATTACAGTCATTACGCGTGCTGAGTTTAGCGAATTTAAGTACATCATGAAGCAGACGGATCCGACCGCCTTTGTCTCCGTATCTGACAATGTACATATTTTAGGAAGATTTGTAGAAGAGTAGTCTCGATTATCGGCATCACTGTCGAATCTTACTCAAACTCAGTGCATACATTTATACATAAAAAAGGAACAGGTTCAGCTGGATGTTTTCCCATCCAAAATGAACCTGTTCCTTTTTATATTTTTACTTTATTTCAAAACCAAGACTTGCTTAGCAGGAACGGTATAAGAGTCTGCTAGCGGGGCGATTGGTTTTTTAGCGTTAATGTGCGGATACTGAAGGTGGATGCTTTGCTTCATTTTATTTTCATAAGTCGCTGCTTCAGTACCAAAGTTAATCAAAATGGTCAGCGCTTGTTTATCTTTTTGAATCTTATATTCAAGGAGGCTAGGGCTGAGCCATTTGACCTGACAAGCCTTTTGAATAGCAGAGCTAGTTGTCAGAGTCAAAAGCGGATGAACCTTTCTAAAGGCAATGAGTTGCTTCAAAAATTCAATGTCTTCGGTATAGTGAAGTGAGCGCAGCCAGTCTAGCTTGTTGACATCATCAGGCAGGTTGTAGGTGTTGTCAATCAGATTCTTGGTCCGATAAAATTCCTGCCCGCTGTGGAGGAAAGGAACTCCTTGCGCTAAGAGAACAATGTGCAGTGCTAGGCGAGAGTTAGCTAGGCGCTGACGGAGGTTGATATTTGGATTTTGAATATCAAAATAATCAAATACCGTTGCGTTGTCATGGCATTCTACATAGTTGATCGCCTGATGAGGCGCTAGGAAATGTTGCTCTCCTGTCAAGCCGACATTGGCTGTCAGGACATTTTCTAGCCAGCTGGTCGCATGCTCTTTGTCCAGTCGGCTACCTTGGACGATGGTTTGTTTGATCGTATCACGGAAATGATCGCTGAAGAATCCATACTCAGGTAGTTGTTCAGCGTTGAACTGATGAGCTAGAAGGTCGCTATCAAGACCAGTCGGCATCTGCCAACCTTCTCCGTAAAGGTAGATGTTGGGATGGATGGCTTTTAGTTCCTGAGCGATTTGCTTCATGGTGGTTATGTCGAGAATGCCCATCAGGTCAAAGCGGAAACCGTCAAAGCCGTAGAGGCTAACCCATTGCTGGACGGATTGTTGGATATAATGCCGCACCATAGCTTTTTCACTGGCCACGTCATTTCCGCAGAAGGTACCGTTTGTCCGTAGGCCTCGCTCATCTAGACGATAGAAGTAGCCTGGCACAATCTTTTCAAAAGCATAGGCATCTGCCTCATAGACGTGATTGTAGACGACATCCATGATAACGCTCATATCAGCCTGGTGATAAGCTGCAATCGCATCTTGTAGTTCAAAGATACGGCTATAGGGATCGTGTGGGTCGCTTGAGAAGCTACCTTCAGGAACATTATACTGAACGGGATCATAGCCCCAATTATAAACGAGTTCAGGATGTTTTTCGTCAACACTACCAAAGTCATAGACTGGCATAAGTTGAACGTGTGTAATGCCTAAATTCTGCAAGTATTTTAGACCAAAAGTATGACCGTGTACGCTTGGAGATTCGGATAGAGAAGCGAATTTACCAGGTTGTGAGAAACCAGCTTCCTTTTGCATGGAGAAATCACGCACGCTCATTTCATAGATAACGGCTTCTGTTGGTTTTACTTGGCTGGCAGCCCGACGAATAGGTCTGCTAATCTTTTTGCGGTCAATGACATAACTATTACCAGAGTTGGCATCTGAAGAGAGGGCGTAGGGGTCATGTACTTCTACCCATTTTCCGTTTACCTTATGGATATAGTAGTAGGCCTTGCCTTCTAAGTCTCCAAGGACCTGCGTATGCCAGACACCCCTATCTTGCCTTTGGAGGGGAATGGCCTGCTCTTCCAGATGCAGCAAGACTTTTTCTGAAATAGGGGCCCACAGTTTGAAATCTGTTGCCTGAGGGCTATAGCTGGCTCCCAAATCTCTTTCTCGGTAGCTAAATAATTCATCAAAAATTGGCTTTTGGACAATGTGACGATACTGGAGAATGGTGTGATTGCGATCCTGATCATAGACTGTGTAGGATTCAGTCAAATCAATCGGGTCATTGACTGAAAGGGTGTAGACAATCTGATGTTCTTGATTCTCAATTTTTTTGATAGTCAAAGGACTAGAACTGTGCTTGTCCTCTAGAGTGAAGTGGATAGAATAAGCGTCAAAGGATTTTTCCAATTCGATAGTGATGCTATTTTCATCATCTAAGTAGGCTTGGAAAATACGATAAACCATGAAATTTCTCCTTAACTAACGAGTAAGAATGCTGTGGGGGATAACCTGACGATAGCAAGTATGCTTGTCATCCTTATTATCTTTAATGATTTGGAGCAAGGTACGGAAAGATTCCCTCCCCAACTCGAGGGTGTTGATATTAATATAGGCATCCACATCAATGCGTGGCTTGATAGAGTCAAAAGTGATAATCGGGAAGCGGTAGTCAATGTCTTTGAGATAGTGGAGAGCCCCTTCGGCAACCATACTATCCGATGTCACAAAGGCTTCAATTTCCTGAATAGGCATCTTTTCCATAATCTTATAACTGCTATCTTCCAAGAGGAAACCGAAAGAAAACTTGACGATGTTTTCATCGAGAGGGATGCCTGCTTCTTCTAGGGCTTGTTTGTAGCCGGCAAAGCGGTCTTGGGATACGACAAGCTCTTTATTCCCAGCTAGAAAGGCAATTTTTTTATAACCTTGATCTAGGAAATATTTGGTTGCATCGTAGCCAGCCTTGATATTATCATTATCGACCAAAGAAACAAATGGTGACACTGCTTTCCCTAAAATCAAGAAAGGAAATTGGTTTTTAATCGCAAAGTCAACCAGCGGATCGTTTGGCTTAGAATAGAGAAAAATCAAACCATCGACGCGTTTTCCGAAAATCATTTGTTTAATATTTTCTAAACGACGCTCTTCGTCCTGTCCAGTGCTAATCTGAATGGCATAGTCATGTTCAGATGCGATGCGCGAAATCCCCCGCAAGACAGTTGGGAAGAATGGGTTTTGGTAAAAAAGATCCGAATCATCGGGCAGCACTAGGCCGATGACTTGGGTTGATTGACTGACCAGACTTCTAGCATTGAGATTTGGATGATAGTCCAGCTCTTTCATGGCAGCACGAACCCGTTTTTTAGTTTCATCGCTGATGGTTGACTTGTTTTGTACGACGCGTGTCACCGTTGAGGGAGACACACCCGCTAGTTTCGCTACTTCTTTAATCGTAACGCGCATAATAACCTCCTAATTTCTGAAATCCTCATCACGAAAATGTGTTTTGTAGAAAATAATCACCAAATAAAGAACAAACAAGATATTTTGAACGGTGATAATCGTAGGCAGGCTTTGCCCAAATAAGCCGCAGATAAGGCCGATAATCGTTGGTAATCCTAGGCAGTTGAGGATAAAGTGATAGCATTCTTTAAAGGTTTTAAAAGAAAATAGCCGTGACTTCTTGGTCAGATAGAGCAAGAAGGAAGCACCGAGTGCTAGAAAGGCAAAGTTGATGCTAAAGAGGAAACCTGCGGAGAGGACTAGAAAGAGGCTGATCACCAGGCGGTTTTGCTGGAACCAGTCTTTAGAAATGGCTTTGGTCAGGGCTTCTTTACTTTTTAGAGCCTTCTGGTCAATGGCTTGGTAGTGGATATTGGCCAGTTCTTTTCCTTCTTTAGTGATTTTGAGATTTTCTTTGTCGAAGTAAAGCGTCAGCTCCTTGCCTAATTTGAGCTCATCATGATGGCCAATAATGACAGTCCCAGCAGCATTGCGATGAATGCCTTCAGGATTTTCAGTGGTCAGCACATGGTCTTTCATCTGGGCATGATGGTCAAAGTCAATCATCACGTCTTCATCCAAAGTATCAAAAGCTTTGTCGACAAAAGTATCCAGAGCATAGCTCGTCAAAGACGCTGTCTGAATGGCCACGGGGATCAAAGACAGAGAAATCAAAAAGACGCTGGTAAAGATGAGCTGGAACCAGCTAAGCATCCGACGATTGGCGAAAGTTTTTCTAAAACCAATCAAGCTCGAAAAATAATTAAAAGGATAAGGTAACATAGCTGCCTCTTTCTAAAATTATAATCAGGTGGTGGCCAATAAAGAACTTATTGGCTGCCATATAACTATAATTGTCTTTAAATCAAAAACAGGGTGGGACAAGATTATCCCTTGTCTCCACCACTTGTTAAACCAGATACAAAATTCTTTTGCAGGAAGAAGAAGAGAATACAGATTGGAAGGGCAGTGAGAATCGCACCGGCAGCAAAGAAGGCAATTTTTTGATTCTTGACATCGCTGACGAAGGTACGAAGACCAACTGCAACCGTATAAAATTCTTTTTCACGAAGAAGGAAGCTAGAGAGGATATAGTCTCCGAAAGGTCCCATGAAGGCCCAGAGAGCTTGCACAGCAATCATTGGACGAACGAGAGGCAGGACAATCTGCCAGAAACGTCTGAAATGACCAGCACCGTCTAATTTAGCCGACTCATCCAGAGACATAGGAACGGTATCGAAGTATCCTTTCATCAACCAAGCATTCATTGGAATACCACCACCCACATAAAGGAAGATGAGGAACCAGCTTTGGTTAAGGGCATTGAGCATCAGCGCCATAACGAAGAAGGCAGTCAGAGCTGCAATAGTTGGCACCATTTGGATAATCAAGAAGAAAACCAAACTTTGCTTTCTTGCGATGAAATTGTAACGGCTGTATGCATAACCTGCAAGTACCACTATACTGGTTTGGACAATCATTGTCAAGACGGCAATGATAATGGTGTTAAAGTACCAAGTACCATATAGAGTCTCTGAAAAGAGACGAGAGAAGTTTTCCAGACTGAAGTTGATGTCTGTGTCTAACTTGAAGGCCACGACATTCCCCGTCTTGAAAGCAGACATGATCGTGATCAAGAGCGGGTAGAGAATGATAATAGAAAGCACTACAAGGTAGAGATAGGTCAAACTGTGGTTGATAAAACGTTTAAATTTAACAGAACTATTCATCTTATACATCCTCCATATCAAATGCGTGTAGTTTCTTGAAGGCAATCATAGAGATAGAGATGACGATGATGGAGATGATGAGGGTAACGGCCGCCGCCATTGAATATTGCGGTGCTGTACCTGTGGTCAAACGATAAATCCAAGAAATCAAGATATCAGTTGAGCCGGCTCCTCCACCGACACTACCAGGACCACCTGCATTGAAGAGGTAGATGATTGAGAAGTTATTAAAGTTAAAGGTGTATTGACTGATCAAAGTTGGTGCCGCAACTGCCAAGATCATTGGGAAAGTGATGTTGCGGAATTTCTGCCAAGCATTGGCTCCGTCGATGTAGGCTGCTTCGTAAAGGTCATTTGGAATAGACTGCAAGATACCTAAGGTCAGGACGTAGATATAAGGAAATCCAAGCCAACCTTGCATCATGATAAGGGCAATCTTAGTCCAAGTCGGATCAGTCTTCCACGGAATCAGGTGTCCATCCAAGAAAGGAAGAACCTTGCTGAGAAGCGGGATGACTTGAGTGTTGATGGCACCGATACTATCGTTGAACATATTTGAGAAAGTCAGGATAGTGATAAAGGCTGGAACTGCCCAAGGAAGCAGGAAGATAACACCGAAGATGCGTTTTCCTTTGATGAATGGTTGGTTGGCAATAATAGCAGTGAAAATACCGATTACGATTTGCAAAGTAGAGGCTGCCAGCGCCCAGATGATAGTCCAAGTCAAGACAGAACCAAAGGCCGCACGGAAGGTACTCAATTGCCAAATGTTAGCAAAGTTGGTAAAACCAACCCAATCCAAGAGTTTATTTGGTGGCAAGTGTTTGAAATCATAGTTGGTAAAGGCGATCAAGAGCGTTACCAATACGGGGAAAATGATAGCAAAGGTCATTGCCAGATAAGAAGGGATGATGAGTAAGTAAGGGAAGCCATTTTCATAGATTCCATCAAACATTTCCTTCAAGGTAGTATGAACAGGATAATCATTGTTCCACTGTTTAGCAACCGTCTGAGCATCCTTCAAGTTAAATCCATAGAAAATCAGGAAAAATACCACGAGGATGAGGTGGAAGGCACCGCGGATCAGCATGAAGAGTGAGTTGTCACCACGGACTTCACCAAGGGTGATGAGATTTTCAATTTCTGGTAGGGCAATAGCTACGAAATAAGCTAAAAATGCAACCGTAACCCCAAGAAAGATGTATCCTTTGGCTTTTTGATCATTATAGATTTGCCCCAACCCTGGAATGAGGGAGCGCAACATGGCTTGTTTGGGATCTTTTTTTGTCATTGTAGTCTCCTTAGATACGAGAAAGATTGAGGAATTGCAGTAAGTACAAGTCCTAATCCGAGTTTTTCTTATTAGAAGATAGAATAAAGCCTCATTCTATCAAACAAGGGGTAGGGAAAATTCCCACCCCTTTATTTAAACTTGCTTATTTGTTGCCGAATTTTTGATCGATAGTTTCTTTGATCAATTTAACAGCATCTTCAGCTGAAGTTTTAGCATCTTTCTTGCCGCTTACAGCATCGAAGAGCATGTTCTTAGCTGGATCCCAAACAGTACTCATTTCAGAGATGTTTGGCATTGGTTCTGCAGATTTGAACTGTTTAACAACCGCATCTGTCAATTCATCTTTCTTGCTTACAGCGTATTCACGTGCTTCTGTATTAGCAGGAACTTCGTTTGTTGCATCGTAAAGAGCTTTTTGTTGTGCAGTTGATGCAAGGAAGTTAACGAATTTTTGTGCGCCGTCAACGTTCTTAGAACCAGCAGGGATGACCCAAGCTTTACCACCACCAAAGGCTTTGTATTCTTTGCCGTTTGGAAGTGTTGGGATAGTTGCTACGCCGTAGTTTACTTTAGCTTCTTTAAGAGATGCAGCTTTCCAAGGGCCGTCGATGATTGCAGCAGTTTTTCCGCTTTGGAATTGAGTTTGGATCAAGTTAGAAGCGCCTTCTGTATCTTGCATACCTTTAGGCCATTTTTCATACCAAGTCTTAGCGTATTCAATTCCCTTGATAGAACCTTCGTTAGCCAAACCGATATCTTTAGGATCTGTACCGTCTTTACCGAAGACATAAGCACCATTTCCAGCAAGGAGACCGTAAGCATAGTAGAAGTTTGTCCAGTCAGCAAGGAAAGCAGAAGTTTTGCCATCTTCACCTTCGAAAGCGTACTTGCTGTCTTTAGCCAATTCTTCAAGTTCAGCAAATGTTGTAGGAGCTTTTTGGATCAGGTCTTTGTTATAGTACATTACCAAAGTCTCGATAACAGCAGGAGCACCGTAAGTAGTTCCGTCGATTGTTACCAAAGATTTAGTAGTATCGTCAGCTTTTGCATCTTTGCCCAACTCAACTTCTGAAAGTTGTCCGTCAGCACCTAGGCTTCCCACGCGGTCGTATGGTGCCATCATGACATCTGGAGATTTACCAGATTGGTTGTCAAGCGAAAGGTTATCAAGACCTGTAAGAGCATCACCAGTTTTGATAGTGACCTTTGTTCCGGTTTCTTTTTCATAAGCCTTCGCAGCTTCTTCCATGTAGCTCTTGTAGCCTTCGTCTACATATGCAGTGAGCTCATTGCTTGCAGCAGCTTCTTTTTTAGAAGATTTGCTACCGCAGGCTGTCAAAATAAAACCTGCTAAAGCAACAGTACCGAGAACAGCAACGCTCTTCAACATTTTGTTTTTCATGATTATTCCTCCTAAAGAATAAAAGTATAATACCATCTAAGAACACGCTTGCATAGCGCAAACGTTTTCTTGAACTTAAAATAATTTTAGCACAAAAGGTAAACGCTTGCAAGTGTTTTTAAGAAAATTTTAAAAATTTTTTAAGGAAAGAGTGTTAATTTAGACGATATAAAAGGAAAGAAATTTGAAATCTATGGTATAATAAATAAAAAAGTTTTTTAAAAAGCTTGCACTTGAAAAAAAAATAGGTTATAATTCAAGCAGCGCAAACGTTTTCGCTAAATAAAGTAGGAAACAAGCATGAAAAAATTTTTGAGGTGTTACATATGAAAGCGAGACAAAGTGGTGTATTGATGCACATTTCCTCTTTGCCAGGCAAGTACGGGATTGGTTCTTTTGGTCAGTCTGCTTATGATTTTGTGGATTTTTTAGTTAGAACGAAGCAACGTTATTGGCAAATCTTGCCTTTGGGAACGACTAGCTATGGGGACTCTCCTTACCAGTCTTTCTCAGCCTTTGCAGGGAATACTCACTTTATTGATTTGGATTTCTTGATTGATGAAGGCCTGTTGGCAGAAGAAGATCTAAAAGGCGTTGATTTTGGTGATGATCCAAAAGCTGTAGATTATGCAAAAGTATTTGAAGCACGTCGTCCTCTTTTGGAAAAAGCGGTTGCTCGTTTCCTTAAAGTTGGCGATCTTGACAAATTCCGTCACTTTGTTGCAGAAAATGCAGCTTGGTTGGAGCTTTTTGCGGAATACATGGCTGTTAAAGAGCATTTTGATCTGAAAGCTTGGACAGAATGGCCAGATGAAGCGATTCGTCGTCGCGAACCAGAAAGTTTGGCTAGCTATCGTGAGAAATTGGCGGACAAGCTGGAGTACCACCGTGTAACTCAATATCTCTTCTTTAAACAATGGTTGGAACTCAAGAAATATGCCAATGACCATCACATCGAAATCGTTGGTGACATGCCAATCTATGTAGCTGCTGACAGCGCAGATGTTTGGGCTCAGCCTCACTTCTTCAAGACAGATAAGCAAGGTCGCCCAGTTAAGGTTGCTGGCTGCCCACCAGATGAATTTTCAGAGACTGGCCAATTGTGGGGTAACCCAATTTATAATTGGGATGCCATGGATCAAGATGGCTATGCTTGGTGGATTGAGCGCCTGCGCGAAAGCTTCAAGATTTACGACATTGTTCGGATTGACCACTTCCGTGGCTTTGAGTCTTATTGGGAAGTGCCAGCTGAGTCTGATACAGCGGCTACTGGTCACTGGGTCAAAGGTCCAGGTTATAAGCTATTTGCCGCAGTGAAAGAAGCTTTAGGTGATTTGAACATTATTGCAGAAGACCTTGGATTCATGACGGATGAAGTCATTGAATTGCGTGAACGAACTGGCTTCCCAGGTATGAAGATTCTGCAATTCGCTTTCAATCCAGATGATGAGAGCATTGATAGCCCACACTTGGCGCCGCATAACTCTGTGATGTACACTGGTACTCACGACAATAATACTGTGTTGGGCTGGTATAAGGATGAGATCGATGATCCAACCCGTGGATACATGGCTCAGTACACCAACCGCAAAGAATACGAAACGGTGCCACATGCAATGCTTCGTACAATCTTTGCTTCCGTTAGCTACATGGCTATCGCAACGATGCAAGATTTGCTAGAGCTAGATGGCTCTGCCCGCATGAACCTGCCTTCTACAATTGGCGGCAACTGGGCATGGCGGATGACAGCTGAAGAGCTAAACCCTATCGTAGAAGGTCAGCTTTATCATTTGACTAAGGTCTATCGTCGTCTGAATACGGACTTGCTTTCATAAGACAATAAATTTCAATACTTTCTAATACTAGGAGAAATCATGTCAAACTTACAAACATATATCCAAAAAACTTATCAAAAGCAAATTGCTGATTGTAGCAATGAAGAGCTTTATTTGGCTCTCTTGAACTACACAAAATTAGCGAGCGCCCAAAAGCCAGTTAATACTGGTAAAAAGAAACTCTACTACATCTCTGCTGAGTTTCTGATTGGTAAACTCTTGTCAAACAACTTGATTAACCTTGGCCTTTACGACGATGTGAAAAAAGAACTTGCCGCTGCTGGTAAAGACTTGATCGAAGTTGAAGAAGTAGAATTGGAACCATCTCTTGGTAATGGTGGTTTGGGCCGTTTGGCAGCCTGCTTCTTGGACTCTATCGCAACCTTGGGTCTCAATGGTGACGGTGTTGGACTAAACTACCACTTTGGTCTTTTCCAACAAGTCCTTAAAAACAATGAACAAACAACTATTCCAAATTTCTGGTTGACTGAGCAAAACTGGTTGGTTCGCTCAAGCCGTAGCTACCAAGTGCCATTTGCACACTTCACCTTGACATCAACTCTTTACGATATTGATGTTCCTGGTTACAAGACAGCTACTAAAAACCGTTTGCGTTTGTTTGACTTGGATTCAGTTGATTCTTCCATCATCAAAGAGGGAATCGAATTTGACAAGACAGATATCGCTCACAACTTGACTCTTTTCCTTTATCCAGATGATAGCGACAAGCAAGGTGAATTGCTCCGTATCTTCCAACAATACTTCATGGTTTCAAACGGTGCGCAATTGATTATTGATGAAGCAATTGAAAAAGGCAGCAACTTGCATGACCTTGCAGACTATGCAGTTGTACAAATCAACGACACTCACCCATCACTGGTTATTCCTGAGTTGATCCGTCTTTTGACTGCGCGTGGTATCGAGCTTGATGAAGCGATCTCAATCGTACGTAGCATGACTGCCTACACAAACCACACTATCCTTGCTGAAGCCCTTGAAAAATGGCCTCTTGAATTCTTGCAAGAAGTGGTTCCTCACTTGGTACCAATCATCGAAGAATTGGATCGTCGTGTCAAAGCAGAATACAAAGATCCAGCTGTTCAAATCATTGACGAGAGCGGTCGTGTTCACATGGCACACATGGATATCCACTATGGATACAGCGTTAACGGGGTTGCAGCACTCCACACTGAAATCTTGAAGAACTCTGAGTTGAAAGCATTCTACGATATTTATCCAGAGAAATTCAACAACAAGACAAACGGTATCACATTCCGTCGTTGGCTCATGCACGCTAACCCACGTTTGTCTAGCTACTTAGATGAACTTCTTGGTCGCGATTGGCACCATGATGCTGCTAAGTTGGAAGGTCTACTTGACTTTGCTGGCAAGCAAGAAGTGAAAGAAAAGCTGGAAGGCATTAAGTCTCACAATAAGCGTAAATTGGCTCGTCACTTGAAGGAAGCTCAAGGTGTGGAAATCAATCCAGATTCTATCTTTGATATCCAAATCAAGCGTCTACACGAGTACAAACGCCAACAAATGAACGCTTTATATGTGATCCACAAATATTTGGACATCAAGGCTGGTAACATTCCTGCTCGCCCAATCACTGTTTTCTTTGGTGGTAAGGCAGCTCCTGCTTATACAATTGCCCAAGACATCATTCACTTGATCCTTTGCTTGTCAGAAATCATCGCAAATGACCCAGAAGTGGCACCACACTTGCAAGTGGTTATGATTGAGAACTATAACGTTACAGCATCAAGCTTCTTGATTGCAGCTGGTGATATTTCTGAGCAAATTTCACTTGCTTCTAAAGAAGCTTCAGGTACTGGTAACATGAAATTCATGCTCAACGGTGCTTTGACACTTGGTACTATGGACGGTGCTAACGTGGAAATCGCTGAGTTGGTTGGCAAAGACAATATCTACATCTTTGGTGAAGATTCAGAGACAGTTATCGACCTTTACGCAAAAGCAGCCTACAAATCAAGTGAATTTTACGCTCGTCCAGCTATCAAACCGTTGGTTGACTTTATCATCAGCGATGCTGTTCTTGCAGTAGGTAAGAAAGAACGCTTGGAACGTCTTTACAATGAATTGATCAACAAAGACTGGTTCATGACGCTTCTTGACTTGGAAGACTACATCAAAGTCAAAGAGCAAATGCTTGCTGACTACGAAGACCGCGACGCATGGTTGGATAAAGTGATCGTTAACATTGCAAAAGCTGGCTTCTTCTCAGCAGATCGTACAATCCAACAATACAATGACGAAGTATGGCATTTGGATAACTAATAAATTGAATAACTTAAAAAGCCTAGACAGTCCTGTCTTGGCTTTTCTCTTGTTAGAAGACTCGAGTAAGTAGCCTTGGAGGATAAGCTTTTCTGGTAGATAGAGCTTTTAAAATCGTAGCAGACCTTGTCTCTTGTCAGTCTTTTCTTTTGGGTGTATAATAAGAAAAAGTATTTCTTTACAGGAGGTTGTTATGAAAAAGAAACCAATTTATCTCTATGTCTTACTGGGGTTAGAAACAGTAGGCACTTTGTGGGGGCTTATTTCGAAGTTCTCCTCTTCAAATGATGCCGTGGAAACCTTGCTAAAAGGGGTTAATGAGCCAGCAAAATCTCAGTATGCAACTTACTTTAGTAAGAGCGCTGAACTGTCAGGTTCGCTAATAAATAATATTTTCTTTTATGTTAGCTTGCTTCTTTTGATTGCAGCTTGGTTCTTTGTTTTTAAGAAAGATATTTTCAAAGCAAATCTTATTTACATCGCGAACGTTCTTATTGGCTTGATTGGAACAGCGTACGGTTATGTGGTAGCAAAAGGGATTGCAACGTCTTCTTTTTCAGATCCATCCTTACTCTCATCTCAGATACTAGGCTTGAACTTTACTATTGGCTTCTCTGTTGTTGTTAGTCTTATCTTCCTTTCCATTGTTATCTTTAAGCTGATCAAGCAGCAAAAGGAAGCTGAGAGTGTAGAAGCGGTTGAAGAAGATTAAGATTTGGCAAATAACATTTACTGCTGATAAGCTAGATGAGCGGATAAATGTTATTTTTTTGGAATGGAGCAAATAAACATGAAAGTTTCCTTAGTTTATATTAGCTTGAGTGGCAATACAGAGAGTTTTGTCCGTCGTTTGAGCGACTATTTATTAGAGCAGCATCCGAGTTTAGAGATTGAGAAAATTCACATCAAAGACTTAGTGAAAGAGGGGCATCCGTTCTTTGAAATGGCCAATCCCTTCATCACTTTTCTACCGACCTATCTGGAAGGTGGTAATGGTGTGGATAATGGCGATGTCGAAATTCTCACGACGGATGTAGCCGATTTTATTGCCTATGGGCAAAATGCTAGCAAGTGCTTTGGAGTTATCGGAAGTGGCAACCGTAATTTTAATAATCAATACTGTCTGACCGCTAAACAGTACAGCCAACGTTTTGGCTTCCCCGTTTTAGCTGATTTTGAAATGCGTGGCATGTTGGGCGATATCAAAAAAGTAGCTGGCATTATCGAGGAATTGTACGGAATAAAAGCATAAGAAAAAAGCCGTTCAGTCAACAGTTGTTGACCGAGCGGCTTTTGTTTGTATTATTGGTTTGCTTGTTCGCCGGTGATAGTTTCGACCAGCTCTTTTGAATATAAAATTCCTAAACGGTAGTTTTTGTTAACGTAAGCTATAAGGTCATTTTGGTTTTCGCTAGTGGCCATTTTTTCTTGGAGTTCTTGTCGAAAATGATCACTTTTTAGGAGTTCCTGCTGCAGCAAAATCTGCAACTTTACCTTTTCTCTTTTGTTGTACAAAAAGAGAATGACCAAGCTAAGGGCAACTAAAATATAAGCAGTTTCATTCATAAAATATCTCTTCCTAAGAAAACCTCCCAAAACTGGAAGGTTTGTGTAGGGTTACATTTTTTCTGGTGCTTCTACACCAAGCATGCGGAGAGCTTCCTTCAGTACAACAGCAGTGGCGTAGCTAAGAGCTAGACGGCTGTCACGTTCCGGAGTTTCATCCAAGATGCGAGTGTGAGCATAGTATTTATTGAAGGCTTGAGCTAGGCTGATCGCGTATTTGGCAATCAGAGATGGCTCAAAGTTATCAGATGCACGTTTAACTACGCGAGCGAAGTCTTGGATCAGTTTGATAATTTCCCAGCTTTCAGCATCGTTGAGGTTGTAGTTGGCATCAAGACTTAGCTTGAAGTCTGCTTTGCGCAGGATAGACTGGATACGTGCATAGGCATATTGTACATACGGTCCAGTTTCACCCTCAAAGGAAACCATTGCTTCCAAATCAAAGTCGTAACCATTGCGGCGGTCAGTTTTAAGGTCGTAGAATTTAACGGCACCGACACCAACTGCATGGGCAACAGCTTCTTTGTTTTCCAGATTTGGATTTTTTTCTTCAATTTGAGCTTTGGCACGGCTGATTGCTTCTTGCAGAGTTGGTTCCAGAAGGATGATGTTTCCTTTACGTGTTGAAAGTTTTTGGCGATTCTTCGTAACCAGACCAAAGTCCACGTGGATCATATCATCGCTCCAGTCAAATCCCATCTTCTTAAGGACGGCCTTGAGCTGACGGAAGTGGTTTGATTGTTCTTGACCAACGACATAAACATTCTTGACGAAGTTGTAAGTGCGTGCACGGTACATAGCAGTGGCAATATCACGGGTGATGTAAAGCGTAGCACCGTCTGATTTTTTAATCATAGCTGGTGGGAGATTGACATCGTCCAAGTCCACAATGCTAGCGCCCTTTGATTCTTTCAGGAGACCCTTGTCTTCCAAAATCTTAACGGCTTCGTCCATCTTGTCATTGTAGAAGGCTTCTCCGTTTAAGCTATCAAATTCAACACCGAGCAATTCATAGATACGGTTAAATTCAACAAGACTTTCGTCACGGAACCATTGCCAGAGTTCTGTTGCTTCTGGATCGCCATCTTCCAGTTTCTTGAACCAAAGGCGACCTTCTTCATCCAAGGCTGGGTCGTTTTCGATTTCGGCATTGATGCGAACGTAGAGTTGCAAGAGTTCATCGATTGGGTTAGCTTCAACGGCTTCCTTGTTGCCCCATTTCTTGTAGGCAACCATGAGGAGGCCAAATTGCTTGCCCCAGTCACCCAAGTGGTTGATCTTGATGGTATTGTAGCCCATCTTGCGGAAGATATTGGACAAGGCATCTCCAATAACGGTTGAACGCAAGTGTCCGACAGAGAAAGGTTTTGCAATGTTAGGACTGGAAAGGTCGATGGTAATATTTTCGCCTTTACCTTCGTTCTGTTGACCATAGTCAGCGCCTTCCTTGATGACTTCTTTGATGACTTGATCAGAGATTTTAGCTTTGTTGAGGAAGAAGTTGACATAAGGTCCAGTTGCGACAACTTTCTCAAAGTGACTTGGGTCGATCTTTTCAGCAATATCCGCAGCGATAGCTTGAGGAGCCTTGCGTTCTACTTTTGCAAGTGAGAAAGCTGGGAAGGCAATGTCTCCAAGATCGGAACTTTTCGGTTGCTCTAGTAGGTTAGAGATAGCGTTTTGGTCCAAGCTGTCAATAACTTTGGCCAACTCGCTAGCGATTAATTGTTTATTATCCATATTTGCTCCTTTGGGTCTTTTGTTACTATTCTATCACATTTTATGAGGAATCTTCAATTTTTTTGGTATAAGATAGATTTTTTGATATAATTGAGAGTATAAATATTCAGTCAATGAGGTCGAGTATGAGAAAAAGCGAGCGTCATCAGCTTATTAAATGGATGATCAAGGAAGAAAAGTTAGGAACACAGAAGGATATTCAAAAAAGACTGGAAGATGAGGGGATATTTGTGACCCAAACAACCCTCTCGCGTGACCTAAGGGAGATTGGCTTGACCAAGCTGAAGAGAGACGGGCAAGTCTACTATGTGCTGGCTCATGAAGCAGAGGAGTTGGACCTGGCTGGATTTCTGGCCAGTCATGTTCAGGCTGTTTCTCGAGCGGAGTTTACGCTGGTTTTCCGTACAGGACTGGGCGAAGCGACGGTCTTGGCAAATGTGGTAGATGGTTCTCTGGATAGTCGGATTTTAGGAACTGTTGCAGGCGCCAATACTTTGCTCGTGATTTGCCGGGATCAGGAAGCGGCTAGAGAAATCGAGATGAGTGTCAAAGAAGGTATGGAATAGCCAAAAGCTTAGGATTGATGGAGAGGTTTGAGACGCAAGTCCTGACCTCGTTTGTTTTTAGAAAGGATAGAGATGGCAGTAGAAAAGTTATCGCCAGGCATGCAGCAGTATTTGGATATCAAGAAGGACTATCCAGATGCTTTCTTGCTCTTTCGGATGGGGGATTTCTATGAGTTGTTTTATGATGATGCGGTCAATGCCGCCCAGATTTTAGAGATTTCTCTCACCAGCCGCAATAAAAATGCTGAAAATCCCATTCCCATGGCTGGAGTCCCCTATCATTCGGCTCAGCAGTATATTGATGTTTTGGTCGAATCAGGCTATAAGGTAGCGATTGCGGAGCAGATGGAAGATCCCAAAGAAGCCAAGGGGGTTGTTAAGCGGGAGGTCGTTCAGGTTATCACACCGGGAACAGTGGTGGACTCTACTAAGCCCGACTCTGCGAATAACTTTCTGGTGGCTTTGGATCACTCGGATAGCCTCTATGGTCTAGCTTATATGGACTTGGTGACCGGTGAGTTTCAGGTGACTAGTTTAGAGGACTTTAGCTTGGTCTGCGGGGAAATCCGTAATTTGAAGGCAAGGGAAGTGGTGCTGGGCTATGCCTTGCCAGAAGCTGAGGAGCAGGTTTTGGCTGGACAGATGAACCTCTTATTGTCCTATGTGCAGACAGCTTTGGACGATGTCCAGCTGCTGGGAGAGGAACTGTCTCCGATGGAGCGTCAGGCAGCGGGGAAATTGCTGGAGTATGTGCACCGGACCCAGATGAGGGAGCTCAGCCATTTGAAGAAGGCTCAGCATTATGAAATCAAGGACTTTCTGCAAATGGACTATGCCACCAAGGCGAGTCTGGATTTGACAGAAAATGCTCGCTCGGGTAAGAAGCACGGCAGTCTTTATTGGCTGATGGACGAGACCAAGACAGCCATGGGAGGCCGTATGCTGCGCTCTTGGATCCAGCGGCCGCTCATTGATGAAGCGCGAATTAGCCAGCGGCAGAATGTCGTCGAGGTTTTTCTGGATCATTTCTTTGAGCGGAGTGATTTGACAGAGAGCCTCAAGGGAGTCTATGATATCGAGCGGTTGGCTAGTCGGGTGTCTTTTGGCAAGACCAATCCCAAGGATCTGCTGCAGCTGGCAGCTACATTGGGCAGTGTGCCTCAGATTAAGGCTATCCTGCAAGGAATCGGCAGCCCGCATCTAGCTCGTTTGATTGAGGGCTTGGATCCTATTCCAGAGTTGGCAGGCTTGATTAGCTCGGCCATTTCGCCGGATGCACCTCATATCATCACCGAGGGCAATATTATTCGGACAGGTTTTGATGAAACCTTGGATCAGTATCGGCTTGTGCTGAGGGAGGGGACCGGATGGATTGCAGAGCTGGAAGTCAAAGAACGTGCTAACAGCGGCATCAGCAATCTGAAGATTGATTACAACAAAAAAGATGGTTATTATTTCCATGTGACCAATTCCCAGCTGGCTCATGTGCCTAGTCATTTCTTCCGCAAGGCGACCCTGAAAAATTCGGAGCGTTTCGGAACGGAAGAGCTGGCTCGGATTGAGGGAGAGATGCTGGAGGCGCGTGAAAAATCTGCTAATCTGGAATACGAGATTTTCATGCGCATTCGCGAGGAAGCTGGCAAATACATCCAGCGCTTGCAAGCCTTGGCACAAACGCTAGCAGCTGTAGATGTCCTGCAGAGCTTTGCTGCGGTGGCTGAACAGCAGCACTTGGTGCGCCCTGTCTTTACTGG
The DNA here is from genome assembly GCF_041432545.1 of Streptococcus sp. 27098_8_113. NCBI lineage: Bacteria > Bacillati > Bacillota > Bacilli > Lactobacillales > Streptococcaceae > Streptococcus > Streptococcus sp. 27098_8_113. The sequence goes on from NZ_JAPVZU010000006.1 coordinate 25,618, forward strand.
GGAGCGCTGTCTGCAGATTGAAAAAGGCCGCCATCCTGTTGTCGAAAAGGTCATGGGAGCTCAAAGCTACATTCCAAATAGTATTCTGCTGGACCAGGAAACGGACATCCAGCTGATTACTGGGCCGAATATGAGCGGGAAATCGACCTATATGCGCCAATTGGCTATCATCGTCATTATGGCACAGATGGGCTCTTATGTGCCCGCCCAGTCTGCCAGTCTGCCGCTATTCGATGCGATTTTCACTCGCATCGGTGCAGCAGATGATCTGGTGTCCGGCCAGTCCACCTTTATGGTGGAGATGATGGAGGCCAATCGGGCCATTCGACAAGCCAGCGAGCGTTCGCTCATTCTCTTTGATGAGCTGGGGCGCGGGACGGCGACTTACGATGGGATGGCGCTGGCTCAGGCTATTATTGAGCATATTCATCATTATACTGGGGCCAAGACCCTCTTTGCCACCCACTATCATGAGCTGACAGCTTTAGAGGACAGCTTGGAGCATTTGGAAAATGTCCATGTGGCAACCTTGGAAAAGGACGGACAGGTGACTTTCCTGCATAAGATTGAGCCAGGTCCGGCTGACAAGTCCTACGGAATTCATGTAGCGAAAATTGCCGGTCTTCCTGAGAAATTGCTGGAGCGGGCGGATAGCATTTTGAGCCATTTGGAGAGTCAGGATATAGGACTAGGCTCAGAGCTTCCTGCTGCATCCAGACCGAAGCAGTCACAAGTGGCGGAGCAGCTGTCTCTTTTTGCAGAAGGGCTGGAAAATCCAGTCCTGACTGAACTCCGAGACCTGGACATCTACAATATGACTCCCCTGGAAGTCATGGCAGCGGTGGCCGAGCTCAAGAAGAAGTTGTAAAAACAAAGAGGCTGGGACAAAAGTCCTAGCCTCTCAATTGTCTTTGGATTGTCGAGCAAGACGCAGTGGTTGAGTGGGCTCTACTACGCTGATTTCATCAGCTTTTACAGCCCTACTCAACTGTGCGGAGGTGGGACGACGAAATCGAATTCTAACGAATTACCGATTTCTGTCCCACTCTCTTTTTATTCTCACGATTTGCTAGATAAGCCGCTATTGATTTTTTGAATGTTGCGGTAGGTGCGGTAGTAGATGACGCCTGAAATGACCAGATAAATGAGGGTGAATTCCCCGACGGCAGTCAGTGTCAGGCTGAGTATTTTTTCTCTTGGGAAAAATCCAGCTAGATTAGCCAAAAGTGCAAAGGTCAGAATCATCACACCATAGTGGCTAATGACGGAGCGCAGGATGCTCCAGTCTCTTTGTAAGAAGCTTCCACTCCATCTGAAAATAGCTCCCATGATAAACCAGATAAGCATGCAGTAGAGCATGATGAGAGAGACATGGACATGCTGGCTCAAAAAGAAGTGGCCGATAGGTGAGCGAGGGTGAAGCGGTAGATAAGCTGGATTGTAAAAATAAGAAATGATCATGGAGAAGAAGAGACCGATGAAAATCCCTCCAATCCCTCCGAAAAAGAGTTTTTTAAGACGAGTTTTCATAATTGCAACCTTTCTTTGATGGATTTAAGATAGCGGCGGGACGAGTATGTCTGATCGCCGTTTTTCAGAAATATTTGAATCAGACCATTTGGAATCAGCTTGAGATGGCTGATTTGCCGGCTGTTGATAATCTCTGACTGAGAAATCTGCAGGAAATATTCCGGTAGGACCTGCAGCAACTGATAAAGAGCTTGTTGAGCTCGATAGCCGTCTTTTGCTGTTCGAACCTGAACCTGACGATTTTCTGTATAGACTCGATGAATTTCCTTAGCATCCAGCAAATAGATTTCGTCCTCTTTCTTGACATGAATCTTGTCTTCTTTGCCTAGATGTTGAGCAAAGTGGACCAATTCCTGAATGCTTTCTGTCATGAGGCGAGCCTCAATGCTGACGGTGTCTTCGGTGACTTGAGAATCGATTCTTAGCTTAACTTTCATAACTTCCTCCTTTCACCTTTATTAAACCGCAACTTGGCAGCGAAAACAAGCCCTTTTGACCATGTGGCAGCTATTTGTGTCTATTTGGTTTGTCTTGTGAGCAGAGTGGTTGAGAAAAGGCTGTCCTCTGCTAGAAAGGGCCCAATGTGTTATAATAGATAGCAGAACAAATACGGAGAAAAAGATGTCAAAAATTATCGAACTTCCAGAAATTCTAGCCAATCAGATTGCGGCCGGTGAGGTCATTGAGCGGCCTAGCAGCGTGGTCAAGGAGCTGGTGGAAAATTCAATTGATGCGGGTGCAAGCCAGGTTACCATCGAAATCGAGGAGGCCGGGCTCAAGAGCATTCAGGTGACGGATAATGGTGAAGGCATAGACCACGAAGATGTCCCTCTGGCTCTTCGACGCCATGCTACCAGTAAAATCAAGAAGCAGGCAGATCTCTTTCGGATCCGGACGCTGGGTTTCCGAGGCGAGGCCATTCCTTCCATTGCTTCTGTCTCTCGTTTTACCATTGAGACAGCGACGGAAGCCGGCCAGCACGGGACTCTACTGGTTGCCCAGGGTGGCGAGATCGAAGAGCATGAGCCTACCAGCAGTCCGGTGGGAACGAAAATCAAGGTAGAAGATCTCTTCTTTAATACTCCAGCCCGGCTCAAGTATATGAAGAGCCAGCAGGCTGAGCTATCCCACATCGTTGATGTGATTAATCGGCTTAGTCTGGCCCACCCGGAAGTGGCTTTTACCCTTATCAGTGACGGCCGCGAAATGACACGGACTGCCGGCAGTGGTAATCTGCGTCAGGCTATTGCAGGCATCTATGGTCTGGCAACAGCCAAGAAAATGGTGGAAATTTCTGCTTCAGATTTGGACTTTGAGGTGAGCGGCTATGTCAGCTTGCCTGAGCTGACTCGTGCCAATCGGAATTATATTACAATCCTCATCAACGGCCGCTATATAAAGAATTTCCTACTTAATCGTGCTATTTTGGACGGCTACGGCAGCAAGCTTATGGTCGGCCGCTTTCCACTAGCGGTCATCAATATTCAGATTGATCCCTATCTAGCTGATGTCAATGTCCATCCGACCAAGCAAGAGGTGCGCATTTCTAAAGAGCGCGAACTCATGACCTTGATTTCGCAAGCCATTGCGGCTAGTCTCAAGGAACAAGACCTTATCCCAGATGCTTTGGAAAATCTGGCCAAATCAACTGTTAAGCGTGCGACTAAGCCCGAACAGACCAGTCTTCCGCTGAAAGAAAATCGCCTCTACTACGATAAAGAGCAGAATGACTTCTTCCTCAAGCCACAGGTGACAGAGCAGCAGTTATCTTTCGAAGAAACAGCGGAGCCTGTTCATGAAGCGACAGATGAAAAAGCAGAACCGCAACCGACTTCGGTCAAATTTGCAGAGAGAAAGCCAGTTAGCTATGACCAGCTAGACCATCCAGAGCTAGACCAGGCCAGTCTGGAGCGGGCTGTGGATAAGTTGGAACAGGAAGAGAAATCAAGCTTCCCAGAGTTAGAATATTTCGGCCAGATGCATGGTACCTATCTCTTCGCTCAGGGCAAGGGTGGTCTTTACATTATTGATCAGCATGCTGCTCAAGAGCGGGTCAAGTATGAGTATTATCGGGAGAAGATTGGGGATGTGGATAATAGCCAGCAGCAGCTCTTGGTGCCCTATATCTTTGAATTTCCAGCGGACGATATGCTGCGAATCAAGCAGCGGATGGAGTTGTTAGAAGATGCTGGCATCTTTTTAGAAGAGTACGGAGCCAATCAGTTTATCCTCCGTGAGCATCCAATTTGGTTCAAGGAAGAGGAGATTGAGGCAGGCATCTATGAGATGTGTGATATGCTTCTCCTGACCAAGGAAGTTTCCATCAAGAAATATCGAGCAGAGCTGGCCATTATGATGAGCTGCAAACGCTCTATCAAGGCCAATCACAGTCTGGATGACTACTCTGCGCGCGACTTGCTCTTTCAGCTGTCCCAGTGTGACAATCCTTACAACTGCCCTCACGGCCGACCGGTCTTGGTCAATTTCACCAAGTCGGATATGGAAAAAATGTTCCGCCGCATTCAGGAAAATCATACTAGCCTGCGGGAGTTGGGGAAATACTAAACTTTATAGAAGATCAAACAGCCCTAGTCATAGAACTAGAGCTGTTTTTGATGTTTGAGCTGAACTTGCGTTCCAGCAAGTAAATCAGCTAGATGGCGTTTGTCCTTGCGAAGCAGTCCCATCAGCAGAAAGGTCAAGAAGAGAATCCCTGCTGAAGTTGACAAGAAAATTGACAGGGCATCTGCTTGATAAGCACTACGGATAGCTCCCATATGTCCCAGCTGCCAAGGGAAAAACTTGATAGCAGAGCGCAAAAGGCTGTGAGCAAAGCTCCTATGCTTGTAAACCAACTGTAAACCTGCCCAACGCTTGCCAAAACTGCCTTTTCTATAGTCTAGCCAAGCAAAGATGATAGTTAGAGGCAGGACGGAGGTAGAAAAAGCCAGAAGCTGGCTCTGGAATTCAGTGAATGTAGGAATGCCCCTTAGAACCAGATTGTAAAAGCCCATAGCTAGTAAAAAAAGAGCAATGAGGTAGCCTGAGATGAAGAGCCAGTCACCAAAGAGTTCTTTCAGACGAGTTTTGACTGGTATGGGATTGTCAGTTTTTAGCTTCATCTTGAGCACCTTCTTTCTGAGCGTCCCCATCAAAGCCGATAACCTTGTCCAGATACTTTTCCTTCATCTTTAGCGCCTTGTTAATAGCCATTGCGGATGCGACTAGGAGGAAAAAAGTTAACCAGACCAGGCCAGTGAATTTTGCTGGGAAGCTAGAACCTGCAGAAAAGAGATAAATAGCCAAGGCTGATACAAGAATATACAAAATATGCCAGAAGCCATAAGATTTTACTTGCTTATAGTAGCGGTCTTTTTCGTCTTCTGAGAGGACGGGTTTTATTTCCGGCTTGTTACTTTCTTCTAAAAGCAGATAATCCGTCGTCACCTGGAAAATCTTGCTCAGCTCTACAATTTTTTCCAGCTCTGGCAGCGCTTGGTCAGACTCCCACTTGGAAATGCTTTGACGAGAGACATTGATTTGTTCAGCTAGTTTTTCTTGTGACCAGCCTTTTTCTTTTCTTAGTTCAAATAATTTATCAGCGAGTTTCATCATCGCAGCCTCCTTTTCTTTGCTAACTCTATCCTAACAGCTTTTCCTTATCTTGAGAATACAGCTTCTTGTACATTTTGTCAACCAATGGTTGCACTTCTGTTTGCAGTTTCCAGACAGAAAATATGATATACTAGATAGGCAAAATGATACAAAAAGAAGGAAGATTATGTACGAATATTTTAAAGGAATCATCAGTAAAATAACAGCCAAGTACATTGTATTGGAAGTCAACTCGATCGGCTATATTCTTCATGTGGCCAACCCCTATGCTTACTCAGGTCATCTCCATCAGGAAGCCAAGGTCTATGCCCACCAGGTGGTGAGAGAAGACGCGGAGCTCCTGTACGGTTTTGCGACCGAGGAGGAGAAGCAGCTCTTTCTCAGCTTGATTTCAGTCTCAGGTATTGGCCCAGTGTCTGCCCTAGCTATTATTGCGGCGGATGATAATGCTGGCTTAGTGCAAGCTATTGAGCAAAAAAATATCACCTATCTGACCAAGTTTCCTAAGATTGGCAAGAAGACGGCCCAGCAGATGGTGCTGGACTTAGAAGGAAAAGTGGCAGTAGCTGGTGACGAACTTCCTGTCAAGGCTGCAGTGCAAGCTAGCAATGAAAATCAAGAGCTGGAAGAAGCCATGGAAGCCATGTTGGCTTTGGGTTACAAAGCTGCTGAGCTCAAGAAAATCAAGAAATTCTTTGAAGGAACGACGGATACAGCTGAAAACTATATCAAGTCTGCTCTCAAGATGTTAGTGAAATAGGAGAAAGTTATGACTAAACGCTGCGGCTGGGTAAAAATGAACAACCCCTTGTATGTGGCCTATCATGATGAGGAGTGGGGCAAGCCCCTCCATGATGATCAGAAATTATTTGAATTGCTTTGCATGGAGACCTATCAGGCTGGACTTTCTTGGGAGACCATTCTCAATAAACGCCAAGCCTTCCGAGAAGCTTTTCATTTCTATGATGCCCAGAAAATTGTCCAGATGACGGATGCAGACTTGGATGCTCTTTTGGATAATCCTAATATCGTCCGCAATAAGATGAAGATCTATGCAACTAGGGATAATGCCCAAGCTTTTCTGGCTGTTCAAAAGCAGTTTGGCTCTTTTAATGACTATATCTGGTCCTTTGTCGATTTCAAAATGATTGACAATCAAATTACGAACTACAAGGAAGCACCTACTAAGACAGAGCTGTCAGAAACTATGTCCAAGGCGCTGAAAAAGCAAGGCTTCAAATTTGTCGGTCCAGTTTGTGTCTATTCATTCTTAGAAGCAGCTGGCCTTATCAATGACCATGAAAATGATTGTGATTGGAAGTAGAACAATGAAAAAAAGAAAATTTCTCCTTATTTTTATCACCCTCTATACGATCTTATTCCTAGGTAGAGGCTTGCAGTTGATTGGGATAAATTGGTTGATTTACCCAGTTTATTTCCTTTTATTTATCTTGGGAATCTTAGCTTATCGTGAAGAATTAAAGGAGCAGCTAGCCTTGATTCTGACCAAGAAGAAGGAATTTCTAAAAACGATTTCCTTGTATATGGTCTTTGTTTTCCTCCTGTCCATTGCCTGCAACTTGCTTTCAGCTCTGATTAAACACAGTCTAGGCTTGCCACTGCAGGGACAGAATGAAGCCAATATTCAAGGTGCCTTGTTGAAAAATCCCTTTCTAATCTTGGTGGTCGGCTGCTTTATCGGGCCAATCGTTGAAGAGTTTTTCTTCCGTCGCTTTTTCCTAGGCAGCTTCTTGGAAAAATTCCCTAACTGGCTTGGTATTGTGTTAACGACTTTTCTATTTGCTACCCTTCATATGCACAGCTGGGCCTTGTCAGAGTGGGTGACAGCCATTGCCTATGTTGCCGGAGGTCTTCTTCTCTCGCTCCTGTATCTGAGAAAGGACAAAAATATCTGGTATCCAATTGCTCTTCATTGTTGTAACAATATCATTGCTTTTATTATTTCATTTATTTTAAGATAGAAAGATGAAAGTAATGTATAATCAGCTAATTTATCTTTAGAGAGTAGGGAGCATGTAAATCATTTAAAATAGTGATTCCTTTTGTTTAATAAGAGACTGTAAAAGTATTTTGACACCTTGTCAAAGATTTCAATTTATCGGTTCCGTTTGTGTCTATTCCTTCCTAGAAGCAGCTGACCTTATCAATGATCATGAAAATGATTGTGACTTCAATTTACATAAAATACCGTTTGAGAAAGATTCTCAACGGTATTTTTCAATTTCTTCTTTTAGAGATTTTACTAGCTCTTTTTCATCGGCAAGTTGTAGTAGAGCAATCCCTTTTTTTATTAATTCGTTATCATTTTTGCAAATTCCAAGTCGAATCTGTGAAAGCCCGAGAGAATCATAACGTTTTTCTTTTTTTGACAAATCGTAAATGTATTTAGTAATTTCAGCGCATTCTCTCTTTAATCCATTATAAAGATAGATGGTAGAAAGGTTGACTAAGAGTCCGATATGTAGATTATTCCCATAGCGAAATGATTGGTATTTTTTTATGCTATTTAAAATCTTTTGGGTAAATTGTTTGATATTTTCTATAGGGAAGAAATAAAGGATAGTAGAAAGAAGTCGAAAGTCACTTTCATACCAAGTGTCCTGTTTCTCTAAATACGCCCAAATTTTATTGGTAGTAGCATTAATTTCTTTTGTCTCAGCAATTCCATTTTGTCTCAGATGAATAGTAATATTGATGATATCTAAAGCATGTTTAATCGGAATATCGGAATGTTTATATAGATATGCCTCGCATTCTCTCTTCAATTGTAACAAGCTTTTCGTCCCTACAATAGACTCACCTTGGTTATACAGAGAATTTAAAATTTTCTGCCGTTGACTAGGTTGATAATAATCACAAATATATTTAAATTCTTCTAGTGTCATATCTATCTGGCGAAGTAAAAAAATCATGGTATCGAACTTTGGCACGACTTGCCCGCTTTCAATTCGTGCCAAAGTTGAGCGAGCTAAAAAATCTCCACAAATTTCTTCTTGAGTCAACCCTTTTGATTTCCTAATTTCTTTATAGATTTTTCCATAATCCCAACGCATAAGACCCCTCTTTGAAAATGTTACTAAAAGCTACGTTTTGAGAAAGCGTTTTAAAATAGTATATCATTAAATAAAAGGGAGGGCAAATATGAAAAAAATAATGTACAATTTAATTTTACTGTCAGTAGCGTTAATAGCTACTACAAGTGTGTTTCCATGGTGGTGGCCATGGGGGTAAAGTGAATAGCATAGGAAAGGAGTGAGTCCAATGGACTAAATAATTTAAATTGTTGGATTATGATATTGTAAAAGAAGAGAGGTTGCATAGTATGAAAAGGAAACTTAGTAAAACAATAATTACTATATTTACACTCTTATTAACTCTCGTAATAGGGGAGATAGCAATTGCTGCCACACATGGTAACTATTCAAACGGTGTAAGAAGTACAGAACATTATCAACTATACTATCATGGTGAAGCTTGGACTACTAGAAATGGGAATACTACTTGGATTCGTTATTATAGGAATAATACTTATTTAGGTGGTGCTGTTGCAATGAAGGATTCTTGGAGACCTGCTAGTGACAGGGTATATGAAGCTGTAACTGTTTGGGATTCAATGAATCCATGGGCAGCAAAAACAATTTACAGATATAAACTTTAATACGATAATGAATAGGAGAGATGATGAGACTATTTAACAATCAATATTGGCATCAAATTGCAGTACTAGATAGTTTGACGGTTTTCATTATTTCTCTTTTTGTTTACAGTCAGAAAGGATATTTTTGGATTCCTTTATTTTTTACTTTTTTTAATGTTATTATGTTAATTGTTATAAATAAAAAGTATCAGAAACAATTTATCATTTATCATATTTTAGGTAAGTCACATACAAATTTTGTTGATCAGTATTTAAAATGGCATTTCTACAATTTGTTGATTAGTTATCTTATTAGTACCGTAATGTATCTTATTTTGCATCTAGCTAAGGATATAGATATAAGATTAATATTGATTTTTTTGTTATGGGTACTAATTATGTTTACCATCAATATTTGGATTTATGCTATATCTATAGGAAGAATTCTATGAAAAATATCTATTTTCTTATTTTAAAAAAACGCTGGTTCTTATTTACTATTCTATTTCTACTCGTTTTTCTAACAAATAGTGTTCTTTGGAATGAAAGCACACAATTGATTCGCAGATATCCAGCTATTGAAAGGTTAAAGATAGAGGCAGATAAAGGGAGCTATGAGTCGCTTTATATTCCAGAAGCTGACGAAACAGGGGCTCTTATTTCCATCAGTATGGAGGAGAGAAATGAATTATATCATACACTTTTGACTGCTTTAAGAGATGGCAGAGCAATTTATAGAAATAAAATTGCTTATATTGAAAAAGGTGAAAAACTTCAATTACTTACAGCAATAAAACTTAAAGATGTATTCTCAAAAGAAGAGTTAAGCGAACATTTTTTAAATGATATATTGTTTCAGAAATCTAGAGATAATAAGGAATTGTTTAAAAAAATAATAGCAATTAATCAAGCATTCAGTATAAGAACAATGAAAGAGTCTTATCAAGTTGAGAAAGATTATTATATGAATAATTTTTATTTTGCTGTAGCTTTTTCATGTTTATTGCTTACATTTGCATTTTTTATATTATATTGGTTGCTTTCAGCATCAATAAAGATTTGTCAAGGAGAGTTAAGACTATTACGGGTGATTGGTGCAGGGGAAAGATGGCTAAGAGGACGTTTTCTAATTTTATTTTCGATTCCGATTGTGATGGCTTTTATAGGAATGGTGCTTTTTATATTTGCTATTGGATTAAACTTTATTTGGGCGGACTGGATCTATTTACTTGTCTTTAACTTACTCTTTATTATTTCAGCTCATGTTAATATATCCAGGCATACGAAAGGAGTTTTCAATGCTTAAACTAGAGAAAATTTGCAAAAAATATGACAATAAGAATATTTTCCGTAAAGTAAATTTTCGGGCTTCAACAGGAGAAATTGTCCTGCTTACAGGAGAATCTGGTATTGGGAAGACGACTTTTTTGGAAATAATTGCAGGACTAAGAAAAATAGATTCAGGAAAATACTATTATGATAATCAAGAGATTTTATGTAATGATGATGATATAATGAGTGATTTTCGTAATAAAAATATTGGGTATATTCTACAAGACTTTGCATTAGTGGACGACTACACGGTTTTAGAAAACATAATCTTGCCAGTATTATATAGTAGATTTTTTAGCAAAGAGGAAGCTATTTTAAGAGCTAAATCTTTTGCATTAAAATTTTATTTAGAGAAAGAATTGGATAAGAAAGTAAGATTTATTTCAGGTGGACAAAAACAAAGAGTTGCGATTATTCGAAGCTTAATATTAAATCCAGAAATAATACTCGCAGATGAACCTACAACCAACTTAGATAAAAACAATTTTCGATTGGTATTAGAAATGTTTCAAGAGTTAAAAAAACAAGAAAAAATTATCATTATCGCAACTCACGATGATCGTATCAAAAAAATTGCAGATAGGTCATATAAAATTGTAAATCAAGAAATTATAGAAAGTCCGTAGATGAGATATATTTGTAAGGATGGAATAGAATTATTGGAGCTTTTTAGTTGTTTTGGAAAGTTGATTTATTTCAACTTTTTTATTTTATAAAAATCAAAAATAGCTAAAATTTTCTTAGTGATACGTCAATAGATTATCATAAAAAGCATAAAATCAATATTAAAAAAACAACGTTCTAAGTTTTAAATGCTTTTCAGAACTTATTTTCTCGCAACTTTAAGTCTTATGTATCTTTCTGCATCCAAATCTTTTCCTTGATAAAGATGCGCAGTTCGTAGAAGAGCATAAAGAGGGTGGAGATGAGGAAGCCGGCCATAAAGATATGGTGCAAGTAAGCAAAGACACCAATATAAACCAAGATGGAAAAAAGGTAGAGGATGACCAAATAGTGCCATTTCTTGGCCTTGCTGTCTTCGATGACCTTTTTCTCCAAACGCTCGTCCTCCTTGATGAGCTGATCTAGACTGAGATCAAACTCGCGGCTAATGGCGATGAGATTCCCAATATCAGGGATTCCTTTTCCACTTTCCCAGCGGGTAATGGCAGAGCGGGAAACCTTGAGCCTTTCTGCTAAGGCTTCCTGAGTGAGTTGATGATGTTGACGAATGTCTTTGAGAACTTGAGAGATTTTCATGATGATTCCCTTTCTAACGAAATGAATAAATCACTTTTTACATCCTTTTCATGTTTATTATAAAAAGAAAAGTCTCCTTTGCCAATAGCATCTGCCTAACAATCCAGTTATTCTCCATAACAAACAGATTTTCGAAAGTTATCCACAGGATGTTGACAACTTTGTCAATCAAGTTGACAGCTCTTTTTATTTCCTGAAAAGAAAATCAACTTTTTTGCCCTTTTTTGTGATAAAATAAAGCCAATTCCGAATAGTAATGTAGGAGGTTCTATGAAAGCAGAAATTATTGCTGTGGGCACCGAGATTCTGACAGGTCAGATTGTCAATACCAATGCCCAATTTTTATCTGAAAAGCTAGCGAGTTTGGGGATTGATGTCTATTTTCAGACAGCAGTAGGGGACAATGAAAACCGTCTTCTCTCTGTCCTAGAAATTGCCAAAAAGCGCAGTGATTTAATTATCCTGACAGGGGGGCTGGGGCCAACAGAGGATGATTTGACCAAGCAGACCTTGGCTAAGTTTGTAGGTCGAGGTTTGAGCTTCGACCCAGCGGCTGTGGAAAAGTTGGACCGTTTTTTTGCCAGTCGACCAGATTATGCTCGAACGCCCAACAATGAGCGTCAGGCCCAGCTGGTTACAGGCTCGACTCCGCTACCAAATGCGACAGGCCTGGCCGTTGGCGGCTTACTAGAAGTTGATGGAGCGACCTATGTGGTCCTGCCAGGCCCGCCTAGTGAGCTCAAGCCTATGGTTAATAACGAGCTGGTTCCCCTCTTATCCACAGGCCAGAAATTGTATTCACGGGTGCTGCGCTTCTTCGGTATTGGCGAGAGTCAGTTGGTGACTATTTTGGCTCAGATGATTGATCAACAAAGTGATCCGACCATTGCACCTTATGCAAAGACGGGCGAAGTGACTTTGCGATTGTCCACTAAGGCTCTGAGTCAGGCAGAAGCGGATGCTAAGTTTGAGGCTGTGGAAAAGTCTATTTTGGCGCATCAGAGTTTTGAGGGACAGCCTTTATCTGAGATTTTCTATGGTTACGGGGACGACAATTCGCTTGCTCAAGTGGCCTTTGACTTGCTCAAGAGTCAAGCCAAGACAATTTCAGCGGCGGAGAGTCTGACAGCTGGTCTTTTTCAAGCAACTTTGGCAGATTTTGCTGGAGCCTCTTCTATTTTTTCAGGTGGCTTTGTCACCTACAGCATGGAGGAAAAGAATCGGATGCTGGATATTCCATTGGGAGATCTGGAGCAGCACGGTGTCGTTTCTGCTTTTACGGCTGGGAAAATGGCAGAGCAGGCTAGAAAGCTGACTGAAAGTGACCTAGCTGTCAGTCTGACAGGTGTGGCAGGCCCGGATTCGCTGGAAGGCCATCCAGCTGGGACAGTTTTTATCGGCTTAGCGAGTGAATTAGGAACGGAAATGATTGAGGTCAATATTGCTGGTCGCAGCCGAGGTGATGTGCGGAAGATCGCCGTCATGCACGCCTTCAACCTCGTACGAAAAACTTTATTAAAGGACTGATTTTTGGTATAATAAAAAGATGGCCAAAAGACATTTTAGAAAAAATAGGAGAAATAAATGGCAAAAAAACAGAAAAATTTGGATGAAATCACAAAGAAATTTGGAGATGAACGCCAAAAAGCTTTGGATAACGCTCTGAAGAATATTGAAAAAGACTTCGGTAAGGGAGCTATTATGCGTCTGGGCGAGCGGGCGGAACAAAAAGTTCAAGTCATGAGTTCAGGCTCTCTGGCTCTGGATATCGCCCTTGGTGCGGGTGGTTATCCTAAGGGGCGGATTATTGAGATTTACGGTCCAGAGTCTTCCGGCAAGACAACCGTTGCTCTTCACGCAGTGGCTCAAGCTCAAAAAGAAGGCGGCATCGCAGCCTTTATCGATGCAGAGCACGCTTTGGATCCGTCATACGCTGCAGCTTTGGGCGTAAACATTGATGAATTGCTGCTGTCACAACCAGACTCAGGGGAGCAGGGTCTTGAAATTGCAGGAAAATTGATTGACTCTGGTGCAGTTGATTTGGTCGTTATCGACTCAGTTGCAGCCCTGGTGCCACGTGCAGAAATCGATGGCGATATCGGTGACAGCCACGTCGGCTTGCAGGCTCGGATGATGAGTCAGGCCATGCGCAAATTGTCTGCTTCTATCAACAAAACCAAGACGATTGCCATCTTTATCAACCAACTTCGTGAAAAAGTTGGTGTTATGTTTGGTAATCCTGAAACAACACCAGGTGGACGTGCTTTGAAGTTCTACGCTTCTGTTCGTTTGGATGTCCGTGGCAATACCCAAATTAAGGGTACGGGTGATGCGAAAGATACCAATGTCGGTAAGGAAACCAAAATCAAGGTTGTGAAAAACAAGGTGGCTCCACCATTCAAGGAAGCCTTTGTGGAAATCATGTACGGAGAAGGTATTTCTAAGACAGGCGAGCTGATTAAGATTGCAACTGACTTGGATATCATCAAAAAAGCGGGTGCTTGGTACTCCTACAATGATGAAAAAATCGGCCAAGGTTCTGAAAATGCGAAGAAATACTTGGCTGATCATCCAGAAGTCTTTGATGAAATCGACCGTCAAGTCCGTGTACGTTACGGCTTGATTGAAGATGATGAGCCAGCAGAAGCAGTGAAGGGTAAGGCTGAGGCTCCTCTTGAAAAATTGGAAGAAGTGACTCTTGATCTAGACGATGCCTTTGATATTGAGGAATAATTTTTCAAAATAGGTCGCAAGACCGATGGTTTTTGTGGTATAATATACTACGATAGTAGTATCGTGTAGCGAAAGGAGTACTTGCATGATCACAATTTATACGGTTTCAAGTTGTACTAGCTGCAAAAAAGCAAAGACCTGGCTAAACGCCCATCAATTGACTTACAAGGAGCAAAACCTCGGTAAGGAAGGAATTACCAAAGAAGAAATTCTTGATATTTTAGCAAAAACTGAAAATGGCATTGCCAGCATTGTATCTTCAAAAAACCGTTATGCAAAAGGACTCGGTGTTGATATTGAAGATTTGAGTGTAAACGAAGTCATTGACATCATTATGGAAACACCACGGATTCTGAAAAGTCCGATTTTGGTGGATGACAAGCGTCTCCAAGTTGGTTACAAGGAAGACGATATCCGTGCCTTCTTGCCTCGTGCAGTGCGCAATGTTGAGAATGCAGAAGCTCGCTTACGGGCAGCTCTATAATTTAGATAAAGAAAGGCGCCTTTTAGGCTGCCTTTTTTCTGTATCATTACCTAAAAATGATTGACAAGCGGTTAAACTATGATACAATATCTCTGAGGAGGACGGAACGTGAAGAAATTTTTACTAATTTTTGGCTTAGCAGCTGTGATATTGACTGGCTGCGCTCATAAGAAAGCGGACAAGCCAAAGGGGAAAAAAGAGGAAATTACAACTAATCTTCCCATTATCAGTCAGGCTGAAAAGCAGGAAGTTATCACCAAAAAACTAGTTTTCCCCAAAGATGAGCAAGGAATTCAATCTAGTCAAATTATCACTTATCAAGGGAAACGTTTTATCAAGGTGATTATGGAGAGAATTACTCCAACGGATGATAGTATCAAAAATGCGATTAAAGAAGTGGGCCTGGAGGAGACTCAGCGACTTTTGGATGAATCAATGCAAAAGGATACGGACTATACTCAAGCAAAAACTGTTGCTGGTTTCACCGGAACCGTTCAGATTCTTAATGAAAATGAACTAAAAATCACGTCAACTTACGATTTTGACAATTTGGATATTGAAAAGGCACTCACTTTAAATTATTTTAAAAATAGCAATCTAAAAGAAATGACAAAGATGTCACCTGAAGAATATATCAATAATTTATTGATGAACGGGGCTGAGGAGCAACAGTAAGGAAGCTTCTTGTCAATCATAGAAAACCAAAAAGGAGAAAGAAATGAAAAAATCAGTAGTACTTTTAATGGCTAGTTTGGCGGTGTTGACAGCTTGTGGACAGCAATCACATAGTGGAAAAGTTGGTAGCAATCAGTCTGTTCAAAGCAAGGCAAAAGATAAATCGGTTACCAAGTCTTATCAGTTAAATCAAAAGGTACAAGGGCTTGATCAAACGATGACCTTGACAGTTACCTACGCGGGCAAGAAGTATGAAAAAGTGAATATTGCTATTTCACAAAATTTGCCAGAAGAAGCTAAGTCTGCCTTAGCTGGTCAAGACTTGTCCTCTCTGCAAGAAGAGGTGAGCAAGAGCTTCAAGCAAAGTTCAGGAGTGGATAAACTTGAACAAGTAAAAGGTATTCAAGTGAATGTTAAAGTAACCGAAAAAGGCACTGTTGATATTGATTTTATTATCGATCCGACAAATCTTGATTATGATGCGGCTTCTAAAGTACCGACCTATGGGCCAATCTTTAGCCAAATGAAGTCTCAGACTCCAGAAGAATTTATCAAGTCCTTCCAAGATGAAGGGGGCAAGGAAATTAGCAATCCGTCCTAATATTTTTGATGAAAACTAGTCTTTGAAGAAGGGCTAGTTTTTTGATGGGAAGGATCAGTAAATAGTTGAAAAAATGTCGAAAAAGTAGAAAATTTACATGGATTAAGTTTGTGAAACTGCTGTAATTATGCTATAATGATGGTATTCTTAGAGAAAGAGGGTGTAATTGTGGGATTTACAGACGAAACTGTACGTTTTAATCTTGATGATTCAAACAAAAAAGAAATTAGCGAGACTTTGACCGATGTCTACAAGTCACTCAATGATAAGGGCTATAATCCAATCAATCAAATCGTAGGTTACGTGCTGAGTGGAGATCCTGCTTATGTGCCTCGTTATAATAATGCTCGAAATCAGATTCGTAAATATGAACGCGATGAAATCGTAGAGGAACTGGTGCGTTATTATCTGAAAGGGCAAGGCATTGACCTCTGATGAGAATTATGGGACTAGATGTTGGCTCGAAAACAGTGGGCGTTGCAATTAGCGATCCACTTGGCTTCACCGCTCAGGGACTTGAAATCATTCAGATTGATGAAGAAAAAGAGCAGTTCGGTTTTGAGCGTTTGACGGAGCTTGTCGAGCAATATAAGGTGGACAAGTTTGTGCTTGGCCTCCCTAAAAATATGAACAATACCAGCGGTCCACGAGTGGAAGCGAGTAAGGCTTATGGCGAGAAGATTGCCCAGCTTTTCCAAATTCCGGTCGAGTATCAGGACGAGCGTCTGACGACAGTGGCTGCTGAGCGCATGCTGATTGAACAGGCAGATGTCAGCCGCAGCAAGCGCAAAAAAGTGATTGATAAATTGGCGGCTCAGCTGATTTTACAGAATTATCTAGATAGAAACTTTTAGAAAGAATTGAGGAAATTATTATGGCACACGATCATAACCATGACCACGAACAGGAAAAACCTGAGTTGATTACCTTGGTAGATGAGCAAGGAAACGAGAATTTGTTTGAAATTCTTTTGACCATTGATGGCAAAGAAGAGTTTGGAAAAAATTACGTACTCTTGGTACCGGTCAATGCTGAAGAAGATGAGAACGGCGAAGTTGAAATCCAAGCTTACTCATTTACAGAAAATGAAGACGGAACAGAAGGCGAATTGGAACCAATCCCAGAAGACTCTGATGCAGAGTGGGATATGATTGAAGAAGTCTTCAACAGCTTTATGGAGGAGTAAAAAGGTCCGGGGGACCTTTTTAGCCCGAGCTTAGAAACCAGAAAGCGAGGAAGGTCTGGGAGACCTTTTTAGCCCGAGCTTGAAAACTAGAGAGCGAGGAAGGTCTGGGAGACCTTTTTAGCCCGAGCTTGAAAACTAGAGAGCGAGGAAGGTCTGGGAGACCTTTTTAGCCCGAGCTTGAAAACTAGAGAGCGAGGAAGGTCCGGGGGACCTTTTTAGCCCGAACCTAGAAACTAGAAAATCAACCAGTTTGAGAACTTATCTCAGCTTGGCCACAGCTGGTTTCTTTACAAAGAATAGAAAAGAGAGAAGCGAGTGGCGATTCACATTTGAAGTCTGCTTCGCTTCTCTTTTTATGTAGGAAAAGTGATGAATGAAATTGAAAAATGGTTGAACGGTCGTATTGGTATAAACTTTCGTTCAGGTCTGGAGCGGATGCAGAGAGCAGTAGATTTGCTGGGGAATCCTGAAGGGGCTTACCCCGTCATTCATGTAACGGGAACGAACGGCAAGGGCTCTACCATTGCTTTTATGCGGAATCTATTTGCCGATCAAGGGAAAAAGGTAGCTAGCTTTACATCGCCGCATATGATCAGCGTTCATGACCGTATTTGTATCAATGGTCTGCCGATTTCGGATGCTGATTTTGTCCGCTTAGGGCGGCAGATTCAGGAGATGGAGAGAGAATTGGTCAAGACGCACGACCAGCTATCCTATTTTGAAATCTTGACCTTGCTGGCCTTTCTTTATTTCAGAGAGGAGCAGGTTGATCTGGCTCTCATCGAGGTGGGGATTGGTGGACTGTTGGATACGACCAATGTCTTGGATGGGCAAGTTGCAGTGGTGACCTCAGTGGGCTTGGATCATCAGGAGACGCTGGGGCAGACGCTTACAGCGATTGCAGAGCAGAAGGCTGGTATTTTCAAAAAAGGTCGTTCCGCAGTCATTGGCCCCTTGTCGGAGGAGGCTCGTCGGGTCTGTGAGCAGCGGGCAGCAAGCTTGGACTTGGATTTGTACGAATACGGTCGAGATTTTTGGTTTTCTGATCGTTCTTTTAAGAATAAAGACCTGCTTTTATCGCATTTGGTTTTGGGATTACAAGGTGCTTACCAAGAAGAAAATGCAGCGCTGGCTTTGCAGGCCTTTCTGCTTTTTATGAAGCAAATGAGATGGGAAATTGATTTTTCTCTGCTTCCTTCTTCTTTGCAGAAGACCCATTGGGCGGGGCGGCTAGAGGAAATTAGCCCGAATATCTATCTGGATGGTGCTCATAATTTACCAGCTTTGGCGCGTCTGGTCGAGTTTATCAAGGGGCAGAAGGGCAAGACATGCAGCCTGCTGTTTGGAGCTTTGAAGCGCAAGAATTATAGCGGTATGCTGGCCTATTTGCAGGAGAACTTGCCAGAGGTTCAGGTGACGGTGACTAGCTTTGACTACGGAGAATCTGTGGGGCAGGCAGAAGCTGCGGACTTTGAATATGTGGCTGATTATAGAGCCTTTATTGAGAATTTCAAACAAGAGCAGACGGCCGACCAAGTTCTTTTCGTAACGGGCTCACTCTATTTCATTGCAGAGGTTCGAGCCTACCTCCAGAGTGTATAAGTTGACCATAGAAAGCCTTGTTTGGTAAAATAGAAGTGGAACAAAGAAAGGAGAAACAAAATGAAGGTTTCAAAAAAATTAGTTCTTTCAGCCCTTACGGCTATGACCGCTTTTGTATTGGTAGCTTGTGGCAATTCTGGTCAAAATCCATCCAATCAAGCTGCTCAATCTCAAGCGAGTTCCTCTGTTTCTCAGTCATCTGAGACAGTGTCATCAAATAGCAAGGCAAGTAGCAATACAAACAGTAGCGCAAATACTAGTAGTTCAGAGACTTCTACCTCCAGTCAAACGGCTACCAGTGACTTAGACGGGACCTATAAGGCCACTCATGAAGGCGATGCCTTAACCCTAGAAGTTTCTGGAAATAAAGGAACCCTGACCAAAGTCGAACGCGACGGTGAGCAGGAAATTGAACAGGTGCAGGTTGATCCAACTAATCAAACCATGATCGTTGGAGATGACGTTAAGCGTTATCGTGTAGAGGGAAAACAACTGACTCTGGAAGATTTATCGCAGGAAAACGATGATGATGACACAATCGTCTTCACCAAGCAATAATTTTCAAAAAGGAATATCCTACAAAAGGCTGGACAGATGCTCCAGCTTATTGTGTGTTTGGATAATGGAGTGCTAGGGCTTTCTTTAATCTTGGACTAGAGACTGTTTTCTTTTAAAAAGTTTTGAAATTGCTGCTAATTATTGTTATACTAGATAAAATGTGAGATGAGGGAGGATTAGGATGAATCTGGGCAAGTTTCGTTTGCTGATGTCTAAGTATGGTTTCAGCATCATTATCATGTTACTAGAATTATTTCTTGTTTTTGCGGCCTTTTTCTATTTTAGTCAGTTGGTTCCTAATTGGTTGTCAGCCCTTGTCATTGTTTCTTTATACATCGGGACTATTTTGACGATTGTCAATCGGAATATGCCTCCTGAAAGCAAGGTGACCTGGCTCTTGTTCGCAGTTGTACCTGTCTTTGGTTTTCTGCTTTATCTGATGTTTGGGGAGCGACGCCTTTCCAAAAAAGAAATCCAGCAGCTGGAAAAAATGGACTCAATGAAGTTTCGAGAGGACAACAGCTATGACCTGCGAGTCGAACTCAAGCAGGAAAATAAATCAGCCTTTGGCATTGTCAAGTCTTTGCTGAGTATGGATCACAATGCTGATGTCTACGATGGCACGACTTCGCAATATTTCCCTCTTGGAGAAGAGATGTTTGAAGCTATGCTGGATGATTTGCGTTCGGCCAAGAAATTCATTTTTCTTGAATTTTATATCATTGATCCAGGTTTGATGTGGAATCGTATCCTTCAGATTTTAGTAGATAAAGTCCAGCAGGGAGTTGAAGTCAAGCTGCTTTACGATGATATTGGCTGTATGGCGACTCTCCCAGGAGATTACACGAAAAGGTTGCGCAAGATGGGAATTGATGCCCATAAGTTTAATAAGGTGATTCCACGGATGACGGTGGCCTATAATAATCGTGATCACCGCAAGATTTTGGTGGTCGATGGGCAAGTCGGCTATACAGGTGGTATCAATCTGGCAGACGAGTACATTAATCATATCGTGCGTTTCGGACATTGGAAAGATGGCGGTGTCCGTCTGGAAGGGCGAGCAGTAAAGGCCTTGACACGTCTTTTCTTGATGAA
This sequence comes from Streptococcus sp. 27098_8_113, assembly GCF_041432545.1. Lineage (NCBI taxonomy): Bacteria > Bacillati > Bacillota > Bacilli > Lactobacillales > Streptococcaceae > Streptococcus > Streptococcus sp. 27098_8_113. The sequence goes on from NZ_JAPVZU010000006.1 coordinate 45,947, forward strand.
TTGGTACATCAATCGCGGGGAAATTACAGACTTTGACCGTTATCACTTTGATAGCCAGCGAGTGGAAGGCAAAGGGCTTTATATTCCGTATGGTAGTGGCCCTAAGCCGATTTATAAGGAACAGGTGGGCAAGGCTGTCTACCAGAATATTATCAATCAAGCCATCGATTATGTCTATATTACGACCCCTTATTTGATTATTGACTATGATTTGACAGAGGATATCAAAAATGCAGCCATGAGAGGGGTGGATATTCGCATTGTGACGCCATTTATTCCTGATAAGAAGCTGATTCAGATAGTCACTCGTGGTGCTTATCCAGACTTGCTGGAGGCTGGTGTTAAGATTTATGAGTACACTCCTGGTTTTATCCACAGTAAGAACGTTATTTCGGATGATGAGTTAGCCGTGGTCGGAACTATTAATTTTGACTACCGTAGTCTGGTGCATCATTATGAAAATGCCGTCCTTATGTATCAAACAGAATCGATTGCGGATATTAAGCAGGATTTTGAAGACTTGTTTGATGTTTCCAAAGAAATCTCCCTTGAAACCCTTCAGAATAGCTGGTACCAGCGTTTACTAAAGGAAATCATGCAATTATTTGCTCCGCTACTTTAAAGAGAGTGGGATAGAAATCGGTAATTCGTTAGAATTCGATTTCGTCGTCCCACCTCCGCACAGTTGAGTAGGGCTGTAAAAGCTGATGAAATCAGCGCAGTAGAGCCCACTCAACCACTGCGTCTTGCTTGACAATCCAAAGACAATTGAGAGGCTAGGACTTTTGTTCCAGCCTCTTTTTTTCTGTTTTTTGCTGAGACATTAGCTACGCATCATGCATTCTTGTGATTAGTACCTTTATTTTACGAATAGTAAATAGAGGACAGAGAATCAAAGGAGGATTATAGATGGAAATAGCAAAAATAATTTATCGGCTTCCTTGTCCAGAAAAACGGCCAATTTACCTGAGATTTCGCGATTTGGAGCGTTTGGCAAAGAAGAGCCAGAAAAAGAAAGGGAGCCAAGATAAGGCTGACAGAAAGAGTGCTTTTTGATATACTATAGAGTATGGAAATCAAGGAGAACTTTTATGAACGATAGAAATCAGCAGGAAAACGTGGAAATTTTAGTATCTATGTCCGCAGAAACCTGGCAAAATACGAGTGAGAGACGGCGGCTAGAGAAAATAATCGAGCCAGTTCCTTCCTTACAACTATTTTTTTGGAGTATTTTGGTCAGTTTGACCAGTGTCATCAATCCTCTACTAACCAACTTAGCCACCAATTTGCAATCGCAAAATCTATATGCTGGCTGGGCCTTGACTCAGGGAGAAGTTGCCTATGCAAATATTTATGGAACTAGCGGTCTCCTCTACTATTTGGTAAGCTGGTTGGGGAATTTGTTCCTTGGTCCGGTAGTGTTTCTACTCTTTCAAATAGTGGCTTTGACCTTGGCAGGAATATATCTCTTCCAGACAATTTCACAAATAACGGTTAGAAGTGGTCTAGCTCGCCAGATTACAGTCCTGTTCTATTTGTTTGTGCTGACACTGGGATTTGGTGGAACTTATTCTATTATTTTTGCTTTTCCATTTATCTTTCGGAGTTTGTACCATCTTGTGAAATACTTACAAGGGCGTGTCCGCGATGAGTCTTTTATTCGTTTTGGAATGGTTGGAGCCTTGGCTTTTCTAATCGAGCCAGCTTTTAGTCTGCTCTTTTACTCATTGACGACGCTGTTTTTGCTTCTGTACAATATCGCTGACAAGCGAAAAGCGCGTGGTTTTTATCAATTGTTAGCAGGTCTATTAGGTTTTTCTTTAGTCTTTTATCCACTGGGCTACTATACAGTTTTGAATGGTTCTTTTGGTGTAGCGATTAGCCAAGCTACTTATGTTCTAGAGGCTTTTCGTCTTAATGGCAGCTATATATTAGATCATTTGCTCTATTATGGTTTGCTTTTCCTAGGATTAGGTTTTGCGACAGCGCTGATGACGGCTTTTGCTTTCAAAGAAGAACCAACTGCTGCGCGTGGTATGCGCTTTATTGGGCTACTAGGCCTCCCTATTAGCTTTGTTGGAGTTTTAGGTCTGCCAGAGAAGGGCGCTTATCAATTGTTGACAACTCTGCCTTTTGCCCTACTATTATTAGCCTTGTGGCTAGATACAGGTGGAGACAGGGATGGTCATGAAAGACGTCACCGTAAGCCTACCAAGGCTTCTAGCTGGAATCGTTATTTGGGTAAGCAACTCTTTCTACCTTTGCTTGCGATGCTTTACCTCCTAGCTTATCCGTTTGTAAATGAGTATATTCTATCCAACGGAGTTTCAGCAGAGAGAAATCTGGCTGCCCAACATATCCGTGAAAATAGCACTGCCAAGGATAGTATTTATGCTTGGGATAATACAGCAAGTCTCTATCAACAAGCGCAACGTTTATCAGCCGTTTCTCTACTGAGTCCTTCGCTTTATACAGGAACGGAGGAAAATCGCATTTTCTTGCGTAATGCTTTAAACGAAGCGAGTCCAAAGTTTATCTTAGTCAATAAAGATGTGAAACTCTTTTCGGATGTGAAAAAGAAAATTTCTCAAGATTATGAAGAAGTGAACCTAAAACTCAATCATTTCAAGCTTTATCAAATCAAGTGATTGAATCAATATGTTGTGTGTAAAATAAAAAAATAACAATTTTACCACAACATATTGATTTTTTATTTTGGAGTGATATAATGTTTGGTAGATGATTAATTGAGAAGAGGAAGTGTTTGTGATGATTTTAAGAGAAGCAAAATTTGATACAGCGCCTACCATCTACGTTGAGAAGCGAGACGGCCGGAGAGTAGCTTTTGATGTGACTAAGATCTATAAGGCTATGGTACGAGCGGCTCAGGACCTTGGTCCCATGACGCCTATGCTGGAAGCTAAGCTCGAAACCATTACAGACCGTGTTGTGGCAGAAATCAGCAGCCGCTTCGCTAAGTATGTCAAAATCTATGAGATTCAGAACATCGTTGAGCATGAGCTTTTGAATGCCAAGGAATACGCCATTGCGGAGAACTACATCACTTACCGCACCCAACGGGATTTTGAGCGCTCAAAAGCGACTGATATCAACTTTACCATTGACAAGCTCCTCAACAAAGATCGTACGGTAGTCAATGAGAATGCTAATAAGGACAGCGATGTTTTCAATACCCAACGGGATTTGACAGCTGGGATTGTCGGTAAATCCATTGGGCTTAAGATGCTGCCGCCTCATGTGGCTAATGCCCACCAGAAGGGGGACATCCACTACCATGATTTGGACTACAGCCCTTATACACCGATGACGAACTGCTGTCTGATTGACTTTGACGGCATGCTGAAAAATGGCTTCAAGATTGGAAATGCAGAAGTAGAGAGTCCCAAGTCTATTCAGACTGCGACAGCGCAAATCTCGCAAATCATTGCCAATGTAGCTTCCAGCCAGTACGGCGGTTGTTCGGCCGACCGAATTGATGAAGTCTTGGCGCCCTATGCTGAGCTTAATTATCAAAAGCATCTCAAGGATGCAGAGCAGTGGGTTTTGCTGGATAAACAGGAAGAGTACGCCTGGGCGAAGACCAAGAAGGATATCTACGATGCCATGCAGTCGTTGGAGTATGAGATCAATACGCTCTTTACCTCTAACGGTCAGACTCCTTTTACTTCGCTGGGCTTTGGTCTGGGAACTAATCGTTTTGAGCGGGAAATTCAGAAAGCTATTCTCAATATCCGTATCAAGGGACTGGGAAGCGAGCACCGCACAGCGATTTTCCCTAAGCTGATTTTCACCCTTAAGCGTGGGCTTAATCTTGAGCCAGGAACGCCTAACTACGACATCAAAGAACTGGCTCTGGAGTGTGCCACTAAGCGTATGTATCCAGATGTCCTTTCCTATGACAAAATTATCGACTTGACTGGATCCTTCAAGGTGCCGATGGGCTGCCGTTCTTTCCTACAAGGCTGGAAGGATGAAAATGGTCAGGAAGTCAACTCCGGCCGTATGAATCTGGGTGTCGTGACTGTCAATCTACCGCGGATTGCGCTTGAATCCGAGGGGGATTTGGATAAATTCTGGGAAATCTTTAACGAGCGGATGAATATCGCTGAAGATGCTTTAGTTTATCGAGTGGAGCGGACCAAGGAAGCCAGTCCAGCCAATGCACCGATTCTTTATCAGTATGGGGCTTTTGGCAAACGCTTGGGCAAGTATGATCAGGTTGACCAGCTCTTTACTCACCGTCGGGCAACGGTTTCCCTAGGCTATATCGGCCTCTATGAAGTGGCAGCAGTCTTTTACGGCGGTAATTGGGAGACCAATCCAGAAGCCAAGGATTTTACAGTTGCTATTGTCAAAGATATGAAGCGTCGGGTGGAAGAGTGGTCCGAGCAGTATGACTATCATTTCTCTGTTTACTCGACGCCATCTGAAAGTCTGACTGACCGCTTCTGCCGTTTGGATACAGAGAAGTTCGGCATCGTTCCAGATATCACTGACAAGGAGTACTACACCAACTCCTTCCACTACGATGTGCGTAAGAATCCAACGCCTTTTGAAAAGTTGGACTTTGAGAAGATTTATCCTGAAGTGGGAGCCTCAGGCGGCTTTATCCATTACTGTGAATATCCTGTGCTGCAGCAAAATCCCAAGGCACTGGAAGCAGTCTGGGACTATGCCTATGATCGGGTTGGCTATCTGGGAACTAATACGCCGATTGACCGTTGTTACAAGTGTAACTTTGAGGGAGATTTCACGCCGACCGAGCGGGGCTTCACCTGTCCAAACTGCGGCAACAGCGATCCCAAGACGGTCGATGTGGTCAAGCGGACCTGCGGTTACTTAGGAAATCCGCAAGCTCGTCCAATGGTCAACGGCCGCCACAAGGAAATATCAGCTCGGGTCAAGCACATGAATGGCTCGACTATTAAGTATGAGGGAGATTAAGATGGGAAAGTATCAATTGGACGACAAAGGAAAGGCTCAGGTGCAGCGTTTCCATGAAAAACATTCGCGGGGAGGCAATGGCAAAAAAGAGCGATTAGCCAAACTGCGTCAGCAATTTTTAGAAAAAAACAAGAAATAATAGAAGTCAGAGTGGGGCGCAAGGCGGTCTCACTCTCTTCGTATCAGGAGGATCTATGGAGCTGAGACGACCGAAACTAGAAGACAAGGAAAAAATTTTAGAGATGCTGGCTGACTTTGAAGCAGCTGGTAGCCGGCAGGATGGCTTCTTTGGCGGAGCGGATTTTGTTTATGAGGACTGGCTGGAGACGATTCAGCTAGCTGAAGCAGGGCTAGGCTTGCCGCAAGGTTTTGTGCCTTACGTCCAACTGGTTTCTTTTGCTGCAGATGGTCAGGCTGTGGGCTTTCTCAATCTGCGTTTGCGGCTCAATGACCATTTACTCCAAGAAGGCGGGCATATCGGTTACAGTATTCGTCCGTCTGCGCGTGGGAAAGGATTGGCCAAGGAGCAGCTGCGACAAGGCTTGCAAGTTGCCAAAGGTAAAAATATCAAACGTGCTTTAGTGACTTGCGATAGTGACAATGCTGCCAGTCGAGGAGTGATTCTGGCTAATGGCGGGGCTTTAGAGGATATTCGAGCTGGTAAAGAGCGCTATTGGATTGATTTAGATTGAGGATAGTTTATGAAGTTACGACGACCAACTTTGGAAGATAAAGACGCGATTTTAGAGATGATTGCGGAGTTTGATGCTGCAAAATCCTACATGCACGGCGGCATGGGCTCTACTTGGAAACGAGCAAAGGATTATGAGGATTGGCTGAAAATTGTAGAACGGAAGGAAGATGTGGCAAACTTGCCAGCAGGTTGGGTTCCTGCCATCCAATTTTTATCCTTTGATGAGACCGGCTTGCCTCTGGGCTTTTTAGCTCTGCGCCTGTCCTTAAATGACAAATTATTTGTGGAGGGTGGTCATATTGGCTATTCTATTCGACCTAGCAAACGTAGAAAGGGATTGGCCAAGTTACAGCTAGAGCTAGGAATAGCAGAGGCTCGCAAGCAAGGACTGGAACGAGTGCTGATTACCTGCGATGAAGACAACGAAGCCAGCCGCCGCACCATTCTCTCGGCTGGCGGTGTTTACGAAAATACAATCGACAGAAGTCAGCGCTACTGGATAGATTTGGAGGATGACGATGAACAATCCCAAACCTCAAGAATGGAAAAGTGAGGAGCTGAGTAAGGGGCGAATCATTGACTATAAGGCCTTTAACTTTGTGGATGGCGAAGGCGTCCGCAACTCCCTCTATGTCAGTGGCTGTATGTTTCACTGTGAGGGCTGCTATAATGCAGCAACTTGGTCTTTCAACGCTGGCATTCCTTATACGCAAGAGTTGGAGGAGCAGATTATGAAAGACTTGGAGGAGCCTTATGTGCAGGGGCTGACCCTCCTAGGCGGCGAGCCATTTCTCAACACAGGCATTCTCCTGCCCTTGGTCAAGCGGATTCGGAGAGAGCTGCCGGACAAGGATATTTGGTCCTGGACGGGCTACACCTGGGAGGAGATGATGCTGGAAACGGAGGACAAGCTGGAGCTGCTGAGTCTGATTGACATCTTGGTGGACGGCCGTTTTGATATTACCAAGAAGAATCTCATGTTGCAGTTTCGTGGCTCTTCTAATCAGCGTATCATTGATGTCCAGAAGTCTCTTCAGTCAGGACAGGTAGTCATCTGGGACAAGCTCAATGATGGCCTCCAGACCTATGAGCAAGTTGATCGAGACGGCTTACTATAATCGTCAAGTCAGAGCAAAACTTTCAGTATAAAAATAGGACGTTTGGTTCAATTTTGTCCACAATTTTTCAAATATGCTTACTATATGCCAGCAGCTCTCTGAATTTCATGAGCGGAGCTCTATCTTATCTACCAGAATAAGGTGGTGTCAATGCCTTGATATCGCTTTATTTTTCTATGTTTTGGCTTGAATTCGATTTCAAAGTTGAAGTCGTTGACAAAAGAATAGGATTTTTTTACAATTATGTAATATTCTTAAGAAATTCTTAAAAAAGCTATGTTTTTATGCTATAATAGGCTAGAGTAATTTCGCACAGAAAGTAGTAAGGTGAATGTATCAGAGAGCAAAAAAGTCTAAAAAGAAAAGCGATCGATTAAAAATAGTTAATAGCACCCTCTTGGGTGTTTATACTTTGTTAGCGGCCTTCTTGATTTTCACAATTTTCCGCTATCATTTTCTAGCTTTTCGCTATGTGAATATCTTAGTGACAGCCCTCATCTTAGCAGTGGCGGTTCTATCAGGAATCCTGATTTTCAAGGGTAAGGCAGGCAAGACCACTAGTGCTATCCTAATAGTAGCCCTGCTTGTGGGGTCTGTGTCTATGTATGCTGTAAAGGGTTTAGTCGACTTGTCGGCTGGCGTTAACTCCACTTCTAACTACTCTGAGTATGAGATGAGTATCGTGGTGCCGGCAGATAGTGATGTTAAGGACCTCAAGCAGTTGACAAATGTCTTAGCACCATCAGGCAATGACCAAGACAATGTCCAAGCATTGATGAAAAATATCAGTCAAACACAAGGGCATGAGCTGACAGTGGACACAGCATCTTCTTATCTCGCTGCCTATAAGTCGTTGACTTCTGGTGAGGCCAAGGCTATGGTTCTGAATAGCGTCTTTGAAGATACGATTCGTGGTGAAGATCCTGACTATGCTTCAAAAATTAAAAAAATCTATACTTATAAGATAAGCAAGAAGGTTGATACAGCTATTGGCAAGCAAGATCCAAATGCAGAAGTCTTCAATATCTATGTCAGTGGAATTGACACTTATGGACCGATTTCTTCTGTGTCACGCTCAGATGTCAACATTATCATGACAGTCAACCGTAAGACCAAGAAAGTCTTGCTGACGACGACACCACGGGATGCCTATGTTCCAATTGCGGACGGTGGCCTTAATCAGCCAGATAAGCTGACCCACGCGGGTATTTACGGCGTGGACGCTTCAGTTCACACCTTGGAAAATCTCTATGGCATTGATTTGAATTACTACGTGCGCCTGAATTTCACTTCCTTCCTCAAGTTGATTGACTTGCTGGGCGGGATTGATATTGAGAACGACCAAGAGTTTACTGCAGGAAATACTCATTATCCTATTGGTAATATTTCATTAAATTCTGAACAAGCGTTGACTTTCGTTCGTGAACGTTATTCTCTAAATGGCGGAGATAATGATCGTGGTAAGAACCAAGAAAAGGTCATTGCAGCAGTCATTAAAAAGCTGACTTCGACAGATGCATTGAAGAACTACAACGCCATTCTTTCAGGATTGCAGGATTCTGTCCAGACCGATATGAGCTTGGAAACGATGATGAATCTGATCAATACTCAGTTAGAGTCAGGCGGAAGTTACAATGTAACTTCTCAAGCCTTGACTGGAACTGGAAATACAGGTCTGCCTTCCTATGCCATGCCAGAAGCCAATCTCTACATGATGGAAATTGATCAAAATAGCTTGGCAGCAGCCAAAGCAGCGATCCAAGAAGTGATGGAAGGGAAGTAAAGCATGATTGATATTCACTCACATATCATTTTTGATGTGGATGACGGCCCTAAGACATTAGAGGATAGCCGACGTCTACTAGAAGAAAGCTATCGTCAGGGCGTTCGTACCATTATTTCCACTTCTCATCGCCGAAAGGGCATGTTTGAAACGCCCGAAGAAAAGATTGCAGCAAACTTTAAGCAAGTGCAGGAGTTAGCCAAGGAAGTTGCTGACGACTTGACCGTGCTATATGGAGCTGAGATTTACTATACTAGCGATATCTTACAAAAGCTGGAAGAGGGGACATTTCCCAGTCTAGGCGACACCAAGTATGTCTTGATCGAGTTTAGTATGAATACACCCTATAAGGATATTCACTCAGCCTTGGGCAATGTTATCCGCCTCGGTATGACTCCGGTGGTGGCCCATATCGAGCGCTATCACTGTCTGGAAAATGATGAAGATAAGGTCAGCGAATTGATCAATATGGGCTGCTATATGCAAGTCAATAGTTCAAATGTTTTGAAACCCAAGCTCTTTGGTGATCGTTACAAATTTATGAAAAAGCGTGTTCAGTTCTTTTTAGAACGGGACTTAGTTCATTTCGTTGCCAGCGACATGCACAATCTCGATGACAGACCGCCTTATATGCAAAAGGCCTATCAGATTGTCGCGAAAAAATACGGCGCTGAGCGTGCGGAAGAACTCTTTAAGACAAACCAAGAAATCTTATTAAGTAACGAGTTTATTTAATCAATCAAACTCTGGAGAAAGTAAATACATGAATCAAGAAAATCAAATGATCGAAATCGATGTGTTGTCTCTGTTGAAGACAATTTGGAAACGGAAATTTTTAATTATCTTAACTGCCTTATTGACAGGTATTTTAGCCCTAGGTTATAGCGTTTTTATTGCTAAGCCTGCTTATAAGAGCACGACGCGTATCTACGTTGTCAATCGTCAGCAGGGCGAAAATCCTACCTTGACAAACCAAGACTTGCAGGCTGGTTCTTATCTGGTAAAGGACTACAAGGAAATCATCCTGTCACAAGATGTTTTGGCATCCGTCATTTCAGAATTGAAACTGTCAGGTTCGCCATCTGATTTGGCATCTAAGGTAACTGTGACCGTACCGACAGATACTCGGATTGTGTCTATTACGGTTACGCATGCGGATCCGGCAGAAGCAAGCCGTATTGCCAATACTTTGCGCGAAGTTGCTGCTGAGAAGATCATCGCTGTTACCAAGGTATCCGACGTTACAACGCTGGAAGAAGCAGAAAAGCCAAAAACACCGTCTTCTCCAAACATCCGTCGCAATACCATCATTGGAGTGCTTGCGGGTGGTGTCTTGATGGTCATTGTAGTAGTGATTGTTGAGATCCTTGATGACCGTGTCAAGAAGCCAGAAGATATTGAAGAAGTCTTAGGAATGACTTTACTTGGTGTCGTTCCAGATATGAATAAGGTAGGTTAGGAGATACAATGCCAATACTAGAGTTAGCAAGAAAGAAGAAAATGTCTATTTCACGGGTAGAGGAGTACTATAATGCTCTTCGGACCAATATCCAACTTAGCGGCGAGAACATCAGAGTAATTGCTGTAAGTTCTACTTTCCCGGGTGAAGGAAAGACAACAACTTCAACCAATCTCGCTCTGACCTTTGCTAAAGCGGGTCACAAGACACTTTTGATTGATGCAGATATTCGGAATTCTAAAATGTTAGGTGGAGTCTTTAAGAGTGATGGAAAAGTCACTGGTTTGACAGAATATCTGTCTGGGACTACAGATCTATCTCAAGGATTGTGCGAAACGGATGAGCCAAATCTTTTCGTTGTCTCTTCGGGGCAAATCTCCCCTAACCCAACTGCACTTCTTCAGAGTGACCGATTTGCAACGATGATGAGCGTCTTGCGCCGTCATTATGATTATATTATCGTAGATACACCGCCAATTGGTGTGGTGGTCGACGCAACCTTGATTGCCAAAGTCTGCGACGCTAGTCTGTTGGTTGTAGCACCAAAGGAAGTCAAGCGTAAAATGGTTCAAAAATCTAAAACGCACTTGGAACAATCCTCTACACCTTTTCTTGGCGTAGTCTTAAATAAATACGATGTGCAAGCAGATACATACGGTTTCTATGGCTCCTATGGCTCCTATGGGGGTCAACTAAAAGAAGAATCGAATAAATAAAGGGATATTATGGAATTAACACGATCACAAAAAAGAATTATTCTGATGATAGCAGATGCTGTTTTAATATATTTTAGTGGTTTTGTGGCATACTTATTTTTATCTGAATATATTTTGCTGTCAGATTTGAGTTTTGTACAAACCTTAACAATGACAGTTATACTCTATTTTTTAATTGGAATCAAAACGAAACTCTTCTCGATTATTAATCGTTATACGGACTATAAAACTCTTAGTACGATCAGTCTAACCTTGGTCAGTGCTTACTTTGTTATTTTCTTAGTAGAACTTGCGCTATCCTTGCATACAAGCTATCGCTTTTTATTACTTAGTTGCATGTTCTCTATTTTATTTACTATGTCCATGCGTCTTTGCTGGAGAATGTGGTTTAGTTTTAAAAACGGAACAACCTATACAGAGGTTGAAGAAAGCAAAGTAAGTAGAACGCTGGTGGTCGGAGCAGGGGATGGTGGAAGCCTATTTATTAAAACGGCTTTAAAAGAGTCACCTGAATTAAAGATTGTGGCTGTCGTAGATAGTGATACAAGTAAGCAGGGCTCGTTTTTGCACGGTGTCAAAGTTGTTGGTACGGATAATCAAATCCCTGAGATTGTAGCAAACTATGAGATAAGTCAGATTGTCCTAGCAATTCCTTCTCTTAAACCAGATGAGTATGAACGGCTTTTCTCTCTTTGTAAAAAAACAGGCGCTAAAGTTAGTGCTATGCCGAAATATGAAGAAGTGGTTACAGGAAAGTTAAAAGTACATAAATTACGAGAAATTGATATTGCTGATTTATTGGGAAGAAAAGAAGTTAGACTTGATCAAACGAGTTTGCAATCCAATATTGATGGTAAGACAATTTTGGTAACAGGAGCAGGAGGCTCAATTGGCTCAGAGCTTTGCCGCCAAATTGCTCGTTTTTCTCCTGCAAGATTACTACTTTTAGGTCATGGAGAAAATTCTATCTATTTAATTCATAAAGAATTACTTGCTCAGTATGGAGATAAAGTCGAAATTGTGCCTCTTATCGCGGATATACAAGATCGAGAACGGATATTCCATATTATGCATGAGTATCAACCTGATCGTGTTTACCATGCGGCAGCTCATAAGCACGTCCCACTGATGGAATACAATCCAACTGAAGCAGTGAAAAACAATATTTATGGAACCAAAAATGTGGCTGAAGCTGCGAAAGCAGCTGGAGTTGCTAAATTTGTAATGATTTCTACAGATAAGGCTGTGAATCCTCCAAATGTCATGGGAGCTACAAAACGTGTGGCTGAAATGATTGTTACGAGTTTGAATGAGGAAGGGAAGACCTTGTTTGCAGCGGTTCGCTTTGGGAATGTTTTAGGCAGTCGAGGTAGTGTGGTGCCTTTGTTCAAGGAGCAAATTGCGAACGGTGGTCCAATTACCGTCACAGATTTCCGAATGACGCGGTATTTCATGACTATTCCTGAAGCAAGTCGTCTTGTTATTCAAGCGGGTGCGCTAATGCATGGTGGAGAAATTTTCGTGTTAGATATGGGTGAGCCAGTTAAAATTTTAGATTTAGCTAAAAAAATGATTACCTTGAGCGGTCATACGGAAGAGGAAATCCAAATTGTAGAAGCTGGAATTCGCCCAGGAGAGAAATTATATGAGGAATTGCTCTCTACCGAAGAGCGAGTTGACGAACAAATCTATGAAAAAATATTTGTAGGAAATGTTCAAGCTTTACCTAATTCAGAAGTAACAGCTTTTATTGCTTCTATTTCCAAATTAGATGGAGCAGAATTGAAAGCTAAATTAATAAAATTTGCGCAACAGTAGGAGTATAAATGATAAAGTTCGAAGATTTGCCAGTTCAGCTTAGAAATGAAGATGTAGAACGTTATTATAAATTGTTGAATAATAAACGAACATCATTGTTTTGTAAATTATTAATGGACCGTTTACTAGCTTTGGTACTTCTCATCCTATTTTCTCCTGTTATCTTGATAATTGGGATTTGGATAAAAATAGATAGTTCAGGCCCAGCTATTTATAAACAAGTCCGAATTACACAATATGGCAGAGAATTTAAAATTTGGAAGTTTCGAACTATGGTAGTGGGAGCGGATAAAAAAGGTTCTCTTGTAACTTCTCACAATGATAATCGCATTACTAAAATTGGAAAATTTATTCGGAAATATCGGATAGATGAACTGCCACAATTGGTTAATGTATTATTAGGAGATATGAGTTTTGTTGGTACCAGACCGGAAGTTCCTAAATATACCGATCAGTATACAGATGAAATGAAAGCAACTTTATTATTGCCAGCTGGGATAACCTCTCCAGCAAGCATTTCGTTCAAAGATGAAGATATTATAATCAATAGATGTGTCGAACGTGGTTTAACGGTTGATGACGCATATGTGAACGAAGTTTTACCCGCAAAAATGCACTATAATTTAGAGTATTTGAGACAGTTTAGTTTTATTAATGATCTAAAAATCATGATTCAGACAGTAGTGGAAGTAGTTAAATAGGAGAGTAATCCATTATGACAAAATATAATATCCCTTTTTCACCCCCAGATATTACAGAAGAAGAAATTGCTGAAGTTGCAGATACCTTACGTTCAGGTTGGATTACAACCGGACCTAAAACAAAAGAATTAGAAAGACGCTTATCAGAGTATACCCATACTAATCGTACGGTATGTTTAAACTCTGCTACAGCAGCTTTGGAGCTTATTCTGCGAGTTTTAGAAATTGGTGAAGGAGATGAAGTCATTGTTCCGGCGATGACTTATACAGCTTCCTGCAGTGTTATCACTCATGTAGGTGCGACTCCTGTTATGGTTGATATTCAAGAAAATTCTTTTGAAATGAATTATGACTTGCTTGAAGAAGCCATTACATCCAATACGAAAGCGATTATTCCTGTAGAGCTAGCAGGAATTATATGTGATTATGATAGAATTTTCGACATTGTTTTTGCAAAACAGCATCTATTTAAAGCGACTGGTAAGTTGCAAGATGTCTTTAATCGGATTGTAGTTATTTCTGACAGCGCTCATGCCTTAGGCGCAACGTACAAAAATGTTCCTGCTGGTAATATTGCTGATTTTTCATCATTTTCTTTTCATGCTGTAAAAAACTTTACAACAGCAGAAGGAGGCAGTGTCACATGGAAAGCACATCCTGGTATTGATGATGATGAATTGTATAAAGAATTTCAGATTTTATCACTTCATGGTCAGACCAAAGACGCATTAGCGAAAACTCAATTAGGAGCCTGGGAATATGACATTGTAAAACCGGCCTATAAGTGTAATATGACAGATATCATGGCTTCAATTGGGTTAGTACAATTAAAAAGATATCCTCAATTACTGGAACGAAGAAAAGCGATTGTTGCTCAATATGATAAGGCATTTGAAGGTACGCCTATTTCACCCCTGAAACATGAGGAGGCGTACTATCAGTCATCTAGACACTTGTATGTTACACATGTTGAAGGAATCAGTTTAGAAGAACGTAACTTGATTATTCAGAAGATGGCAGAAAAGGGTATTGCCTGTAATGTACACTATAAGCCACTTCCAATGTTAACAGCCTATACGGATTTAGGCTTTGATATCAAAGATTATCCAAATGCATATCGCTATTTTGAAAATGAAATTACATTACCTCTACACACTAAGCTCAGCGATGAGGAAGTTGAGTATATTATTAATGCATATAAAAATATAATATTTGAAATTTTAAGATAAGGAGGACATAGATGATAGATGGTTTAGTATCAATTATTACTCCTACATTTAACTCTGCTAATTTTATAGAAGAAACTATAGAATCGGTTTTGTCACAGACATATCACAATTGGGAAATGATAATTGTTGATGACTGTTCCAGTGATAATACAGAAGAAGTGGTAAATCAATATGTTATAAAAGACAACCGGATTAAGTATATAAAGTTGGATAAAAATTCTGGTGCAGCTGTTGCTAGGAACAAAGCAATGGCAGAAGCCAAAGGGGAGTATATGGCTTTTTTAGATTCAGATGATGTGTGGACTGCTGAAAAATTAAGTGAACAACTGTCCTTTATGCATGAGAATAGTATCTCTTTCTCTTGCACTGATTATGAACAGATTAGTGAATCAGGGGAAAAAACAGATAGAATTATTAAAACGCTTCCCAAAGCAAACTATAATAGAATTTTACTGGATTGTCCTGTTGGTAATTCTACAGTTATGTATAGTGTAAGGGAACTAGGAAAGTTTGAAGTACCCGATATAAGAAAAAGGAACGATGATGCACTTTGGCTTCAAATTCTGAAAAAAACAGAGTATATTTATGGTTTGAATCAAGTACTTATGCAGTATAGAATTCGAAACAATTCGATATCAAGCAACAAAATATCACTGATAAAGTATCATTGGGAATTATATAGAGAAATAGAGAGTTTAAGTAGAATAAGGAGTGCTTTTCATATTTTCTTATGGGGAGTAATCAAAATATTAAAAATAAAATGAGGAAATGTTGAGTGAAAATTCTCCAAATATATGATCATGCTGGTATTAGTTCAGGTATTGTATCAGTACTAGTGGCATGGCATAAATACAATATTCATAAGAATGTAGAATTTGATTTTTTGTTTACTAAAAAAATTTCACCTTCATATGAAAGTGAAATATTAAAATATGGAGGTAAAATCTTTTATATTAATGAAGGAGAAAAGAAACTATCTCCATTAAATTTTATATACAAAGTGAGAGGTTTTTTTAAAAAGTATAGTAATAGATATGATGGTGTTCATTTACACTCAGCGAATTTTGCTTTTCCATTTTTATATTATGCAAAAAAATATAAAGTTCCTTTACGAATTTTACATGTACATAGTGCAGTGTTAGGTAATAAAAAAATTAGCAGTATTCGCAATATACCATTAGTTTATTTAAATAAATTTTGGGCAAATAAATTTATTGCTTGCTCAACAAATGCAGCTAAAGTTTGGTTTGATTTGTTGAGAGTTCATGATTTCGATATATTACCTAATCCATTAGAAGTCGAAAAATATAGTGAAAATATAGAACTGAGAGAGAAGGTTCGTCATCAGTTAGGTATTGAAGATAGTACAATATTACTGGGTCATATTAGCAATATGACTCCTTTAAAGGAAGTTCCATTTGTTATTGATATATTACATGAGATGGTGAAAAATAATCATAACTATAAACTTGTTTTAATTGGTAAAGATTCTTTACCATCCGCGGTAAAAGAAAAAATAACTAAAAATAGTTTGGATGAACGGGTAATTAATTTAGGCGTAAGAAATGATTTAGATGTATTGATACATGCGATTGATGTATGTGTGATGCCGTCTAAATCAGAAGGATTTGGGATGGTTCCTTTAGAATGTCAAGCAGCAAATGTACCTGTAATTATATCTGATAATTTTCCTAAAGAAATAAATGTAACAAATAAAGTAAGTGTATTAGAGAATAACCTAGAAGTTTGGTGTACAGCTGTAAGTAAATTTGCATCTGAACGTTTTGTGCCAAATGATTTAAATGAATTAAAAATAAATTTTTCATTACAGACAATTGTTCCTCAATTGTATAGAATTTATGGCAATAAAATTAATGAGTAGAAAGAAATTAAGTTGAAACATAGATTTAAAATTGATATTACTTTTTGTCTTTTACAAATTTTAGTAATGCTACAGTACATTAATATAATATCTGATTTGCTTCCTCAATTTGTACAAGTAATTATTTTTATTTGTTGGTACGTTTCGGCAATTAGAATTAAAGGTTTTTTTCATAAAACTTTTAACTTAAGTATTTTGAGTTTAGGTATATTTTTATTAACGTTATTGAGAACGATTATTGCAGATCAAGTTAATTTGAATTACTATAGTCCTATGCAAGCAGTAATACAGAGATATCAGTTCCTTATCTTTCCTATTATATATATATATATAAAGGGGTTGCCTGCATACAAACAAAAAAGGTTAGTCCATTTGGCCTTACTGTCTATTTTAATAACGATTGGTGTATCTTTTTACTATATATTTAAAGTTGATCCTCAAGCTATTAGAAATACGCAACGAAGTATAAAATTAATAGGTGTAGGAGATTTTCAGCTTATGTATGCTTTGTCTTTTATGACTGGACCGTTATTAATGTTGATATTTAATAGATTTAAAAAAACTGATTTTAAAAGTGTTTTTGGTTTGTTTTTTATATTCAGTTCAGTAATGTTATGCTTGATTCTATGTAATTTAGTTACATCGGTTGTTGTGGCAATATTATCTATAGGAATTTCTGTTTTTATAAATAAAAGAGGGGCAATATTTCGTCTAGCTTTTCTTTCGATAAGTGGATTGTTATATGTATTGAGAGGTATTATATCAGATGAATTGTATGCACTGGCTAATAGAAATATATTTTATTGGAGTACTAATAACAAAATAGTAGCGATAGCTAATGTGTTAATTGGAAATTATGAGCATACTGATACACTATCCAGAAGAGAGATGTTAGCATCACAATCTATGGCGTCATTTTATAGTAGTCCGATTTTAGGGATTAATTTTAAAGATCATGTTTCAGGGCGTATAGGTGGTCATATGCAGTGGGCAGATGATTTAGCTAGATTTGGTATTTTAGGAAATTTAATAATAATTTTGAACTATGCGATTATTGCTATATATACAATAAATACTAGTAAAAATATGTTAGAGAAAAATTCAATGATAGCTACATGGATAATATTTACTATTTTAGGTTTTTTAAATCCATTATTGTCTGGTCCTATTCTGATGATGATTTTTGTTGTCATACCAATATTAAATGAGTATTGATAAAAAATTAGTAAGAGTGTATCCGTTTGAAAGGTAAAGTTATGAAAAAAGTTCTATTAATAAATCAGTTTAATAGTGATAATTTGGGTGATAATCTTCTAAGTAATATGCTTAGCAGATATCTTGAGAAGAAAAATATAGAAGTCAATAATATTGGTTATGCGTTAGATAAAGAGCAGAGAGTGAATTATAATGTTACTACCGTCACTAGTTATCAAAAATTCAAACGAAAAGCACCTAATTTTTTGAAATATCATTTTCTCTTTAAACGAAATCTTAAGAGGACACTTTCTCGCATTAATTTGGCTGACTATTCAGGAATTATCATAGGTGGAGGGCAGCTAATAAAACATAAAACAGTTTTTTCATATTGTTTTAATTTTTGGTCTAGTATAGCTCGAAAAAATAATATTCCATTATTTATTTATGGAGTAGGAGTGGATTCCAATTTGTCTCAGAGTGAAATCAATAGATATTCTAAAGGAATAAAATATGCGAGGTTTATTAATTGTCGTGATTTAGAAAGTCAACAAGCTTTTGAGGAGCTGTTTAACGTTAAAGCAGTAGTATCTCCTGATGTTGCATTTAGTCTTATCGTTCCAAATAAAAGAAAAGAGAATATAATGGTAGTTATGCCATATAATTACGAAGTTGCGAGACATTCTTTTGGTTATGAGATAACTGAAGATAATTACTATACTGACTTGTATGATAAAGTAAGGCAATTCTATAATAACGATTATAAAATAGTGCTGTCAGCAACTACAACGTCGGATGCTAGAGAATGTTTGAATTTTAAAAAATATTTAGAGACAAAAGAAATTTCGGTTGAACTATGCGAGGCACAAAAAATAGATGATTTAATTAATTTATTCAGTCGCTCAAAAGTAATACTAACGGGACGTATGCATGCAATGATTATGGGACTATGTAGTGACAATAAAATAATACCAATTGTAATTTCTCATAAAATTAGAACATTTGAAAAAGAATACTTAAATGATAATTATAATTATGAGCAAATTAAAGAGTATAGTGATTTAGGGATAGAGCAATTAATAAGTAAGTTGTAGGATAAAATATGAGTGATATAGATATTTCTATTGTTATTCCAACGTATAATAGAGAGAAATTTTTACAAGAAGCTATTGAGAGTATTATTCCACAGAGAAAAGTTAGTTTAGAATTAATTGTCATTGATGATGCTTCTACTGATGGGACGGAACGAGTCATAAAAGAAATGTCTCAGCGGCTTCCCTCTAATATTTGTATAGTTTATAAAAAAAATCATGCAAAACAATTTGCCCATATTTCTCGTTTTAAAGGATTATATATTGCTCGAGGAAGTGTAGTTGCTTTTATGGATGATGATGATTTTTATATTAATTCTAGTATTTTTGAATTAGTCAAAGAAGTATTTGAAACTAATAAGGATATAGGAGCGTTTATAGCTTCAACAATCCCATATTCTAATGGATGTTTTTTAAATAAAGTAGATTTAAATATAGAAGGACTAGTAAAGAAAGAGAAATATTTACAATATTTTGATTATAACTATCCGAAGCCTCAGTCAACCCTAAGTAGTTTTTTTAATACCGACTTATTAAAAAAATCGGGAATAGATAAATTCAAAATGGTTAATGATACCTGTATATATTTGAACGGCATTCTATCTGGCGATGTATATATATTTAATGAAGCGGTGGCTGCTTATCGTATTCACGATTCTAATATATCTAAAAAAGCGTTTCCAATAAGTTTCATTATTCAAACCTTGGAAGAAAAAAGGCGTATATATAAAAAAGTTGAAGCGGAACACTTGTTGATTGATTCAGCTGAATGGTATTTTAGAAATTTAAAAAAATCAGTTTATTATTTTATATACAGTTCGAATTATAATTTAAAGATAATGTTTTATCAATTTATGTGGCTGATTTTTAGAGGGAGAGGCGCTAGATTATTATTTTTAAAAGATTTTTTTAAAAGAGTTGTCTGATAAGAAAGTGAGAATGTTATTACTTTGAGAAGAAATTTTATATATAGTTCTCTCTATCAAGTGCTACTATTAATAATTCCTTTGTTAACTACACCTTATCTTTCAAGGGTGTTGGGGCCTCAAGCGCTTGGAGAATTTTCTTACCATAATTCAATAGCATATTATTATGTGATATTTATTATGCTTGGTCTTAATAATTATGGTAGTCGGGAAATTGCTAAGAATAGAGATGATATTACAAGGTGTAGTCGGGTTTTTTGGAATATATATAGCTTACAATTGATATTAGGGGTATTTATAAACTGTATTTACTTATTTTATATATTTTTTATATCTAATAATATTTTATTGAGTTCTCTCTTTTTTATGTATACATTGTCAGCATCTGTTGACATAAATTGGTTTTTTTGGGGAATTGAAGAATTTAAAAAAACAACTATAAGAAATATGCTTTCTAAGTTAATAGTTACAGCATCTATATTTATATTTGTTAAAAAATCATCTGATTTACCAATGTATACATTTTTACTTTGTAGTAATCTCCTACTTACCCAGATTATTTTATGGCCGGATGCGATACGCAAACTTTCATTCTATAAACCTAACTTGAAGGAAGTATTGAGTCATTTAAAACCAAATCTATTTCTTTTTGTAACAGTGCTAGCTGTGAGTATTTATAAAATAATGGCTAAAATTATGTTAGGGGCTATGAATTCTAATGAACAGTTGGGATTTTATGAATCGGCTGAAAGAATTATTCAAGTTCCGATGGCTTTTATTACTGCCTTGGGAAATGTTATGTTGCCCAAGGTTAGTAATCTTGTAAAAAAAGATGAGAAGCAAAGTGAAATCTTAATAGGAAAAAGTATCAGATTTGTAATGTTTCTTTCTTCTTCAATGAGTTTTGGAATTATGGGAGTATCAAAAGAGTTTGTTCCTATATTCTATGGAAAGGGATTTGAAATCTGTGTTATATTATTTTTGATTTTATTACCTAGTTGCTTATTTTTAGCTTTTTCAAATGTTTTTAGAACTCAGTATCTTTTGCCGCTTCAAAAGGATTCTATTTTAATTCAATCTGTAATGGTTGGAGCGTTAGTAAATGTTATAATTAATTATTTTTTGATTCCTTCTATAGGTGCAGTTGGTGCAGCGTTTGCTACTTTGGGAGCAGAAATTGCAGTAACAGTATTTCAGACTATTAGAGTGAATAAAGAATTTAAAATTCATAAATATATTTTAGAAGCTGTTTTAATTTCTATCACGGGACTACCGCTCTTCATGTTTTTATATAATATAGAGTGGCAAGGTATTTCTTTATTTTATAGTCTATGTGTAAAAATAGCTATAGGAATCTTTTATTATTCTTGTATTTTTTCGATGCTTTATAGAAGAAAATTTAAGAGAAAATAATATTGTATTGGTTTTATAGAAAAATAGAAAAAAGAAAATTATGAGAAAACAAATAGCAGTAGCAGGAACAGGTTATGTCGGTCTTTCAATAGCTGTATTATTGGCACAGCACCATCAGGTAACAGCTGTTGATATTATTCAAGAGAAGGTTGATTTGATTAATGCCAAGAAATCGCCCATACAAGATGATTATATTGAGCAGTATTTAGCCGAGAAAGAGTTGGGATTGGTAGCAACCGTAGATGCAGAGACTGCTTATAGAGACGCAGACTTTGTCGTCATTGCAGCTCCGACGAATTATGATCCGAAAAAGAATTTCTTTGATACATCTGCCGTAGAGTCAGTTATTGAAACAGTGCTGAAATATAATCCTGAGGCAATCATGGTGATTAAAAGTACGGTTCCTGTGGGCTATACAGAGTCAGTACGAAAGAAATTTCAGACTGAAAATATCTTGTTTAGCCCTGAGTTTTTGCGGGAGTCAAAAGCGCTTTATGATAATCTGTATCCGAGTCGAATTATTTTAGGAACAGATAAAAATAATGAGCGCTTGGTAAGTGCTGCCGAAACTTTCGCTGGACTGCTTCAAGAAGGGGCTTTAAAAGAAGATATTGATACATTGTATATGGGTTTTACAGAAGCTGAAGCAGTAAAGCTTTTTGCGAATACTTATCTTGCTTTGCGTGTTTCTTATTTTAATGAGCTGGATACTTATTCTGAGATGAAGGGGCTGGACACTCAAGCTATTATTGATGGAGTTTGTTTGGATCCACGGATTGGTTCTCACTATAACAATCCTTCCTTCGGTTATGGTGGCTATTGTCTTCCTAAAGATACCAAGCAACTTCTTGCAAATTACTCTGATGTTCCTCAGGATATGATGACAGCGATTGTACAAAGTAATCGTACAAGAAAAGATTATATTGCTGATCGAATTTTAGATCTTGCTGGTGCTTATGTTGGCAATGAGTCTTATGAACCAGCTAAGGAGCGAGATATTACTGTAGGTGTCTATCGTTTGACAATGAAAAGTGATTCAGATAATTTCAGACAATCTTCTATTCAAGGTGTTATGAAACGTCTGAAAGCCAAGGGTGTCACCATTATTATTTACGAGCCAACGCTTGAGGATAATATCACCTTCTTTGGTAGTAAGGTGGTCAATGACTTCAAAAAATTTAAAGAATTTAGTCAAGTGATTATTGCTAATCGTTTTGATGAAAGCTTGGAAGATGTAAAAGAAAAAGTTTACACTAGGGATATTTTTAAACGAGATTAAGATTATTCATAGTGCTTGAAATATCCCCCACCCCCCAAATGTCAAAAATATTCCCTGAAATGTCATTTTCTAGTGCCTAACCCTACCTTTCAGCTCTTAAATGAGACAAGTTAAGATTCTTGCCCCTAATCCTCTTCTTTTTACGATAAACTAGTGTTAAAGCAAAAAGATTGGAGTTATGATGGAAATTCAAGAAATTTATAATCAATTCAGAGATTACTATAGGGAGCTTGAGGCTGAGTATGCTCATTGTCAAAAGGCTAGCACGGAGTGGGAAAGCCTGCATCTGCGCTATCTGATTTACTACCTGATGCGCTACGGTATCGGGGAGATCAAGTTTTTTAATGCCTATCATTATCGGGCGGCTTATCGCTGGTATTTGCAGTCCTTGATGTTGAGCTCGGCCTGATATTTAGAGAGTGGGACAGAAATCGGTAATTGGTTAGAATTCGATTTCGTCGTCCCACCTCCGCATAGTTGAGTAGGGCTGTAAAAGCTGATGAAATCAGCGTAGTAGAGCCCACTCAACCACTGCGTCTTGCTCGACAATCCAAAGACAATTGAGAGGCTAGGACCTTTGTCCCAGACTCTTTTTTATTCCCTTGGGGGAATAATTTATGATAAAATATAAGTAATATGGAGGTTGGCAAAATGGAGAAAAGATCTGAAATCAAGCGACAAGTAGCATTAAGCAACCGTGCCTTTATCCTTGCCCTGCTGGGAGCGGTATTTGTATCAGCGATTGCCATTTTATTCTTCCAAAGCATCATGGGGCTGCCTAAGGGAAGCGGTAGGAATGCTGCTAAAGATGTTCCTAAGTCTTCCTCGGTTGCAGGAAAGAAGGCTGATTCGAAAACGGTACGGATTATGGCTAATGGCGACCTTTTGTATCATGATGGGCTTTATATGAGCGCTCAAAAGGCCGATAGTAGCTATGATTTTTCGGAAAATTTCACCTATGTCAAGGACTGGCTCCAGCAAGGAGATTTGGTCTTGGGAGATTTTGAAGGGACCATACGCTCAGACTATCCTTTGGGAGGCTATCCTCTTTTCAATGCTCCGGAGGCTGTTGTGCCCGCCATCAAAGATGCCGGCTACCAAGTGGTGGATCTGGCCCATAATCACATCCTAGACTCAGGGCTTGAGGGAGTCTTTACGACTGCCAAAGCCTTTGAAAATCACGGAATTAGCCCAGTCGGCGTCTATACTCACAAAAACAGGGACAAATCGCCCATCCTGATCAAAGAGGTAAAAGGCATCAAGATTGCGATTCTGGCTTACTCCTATGGCTTTAATGGCTTGGAGTCCAATCTCAGTCAGAAGGAGATTGATCATCACCTATCGACCTTTGATGAGGAGAAGATGAAGGCTGAGATTGAGCAGGCGGAGAAAGAAGCGGACATTACAGTAGTCATGCCGCAGACGGGAATTGAATACCAGCTGGAGCCAAATGAGGAGCAGGTAGAGCTCTACCACAAGATGGTGGACTGGGGAGCGGACATCATTTTTGGGGGGCATCCGCACGTAGTGCAGCCTTCAGAAATTCTTGAAAAAGATGGTCAGAAGAAGCTGATTATTTACTCCATGGGAAATTTTATCTCTAATCAGCGGATTGAAACCATGGCTGGTGTGGATACGGCTGAGTGGACCGAGCGTGGTGTCTTGATGGATGTGACCATAGAAAAGACGGACAAGGGAACCATTATCAAAACAGCTCAGGCACATCCAAGCTGGGTCAGCCGTGTGGAAAAGGGAACGTATTCGCCAGAGGGTTATCCGCTTTACACTTATCAAACCCTTATCTTAGAAGATTTCATCGAGGGTGGAAAATATCGCAATCAGCTGGATCAGGCGACCAAAGATCGGATTGATACGGCCTATAAGGAAATGAAAGAGCATGTGCATCTGAATTGGAAATAAGCACAAAAAAGGACACTCCCTTTTGTTTCTTTACTTTTCTTTGATGAGAAACGAACTATTATAAAGCCTACGAGCAAAATAGTTTCGTTATCAAAGAATTTTATATATAATATAGGATACAAAAGGGGACAGGTATGTACAGCGTAATAGAAATGTATGGCGATTATGAGCCCTGGTGGTTTTTAGACGGTTGGGAGGACGATATCATTGAGAAAAGGTATTTCGATGATTATTATACTGCCCTCAAATACTATAAGAACCGCTGGCTAGAGATGTCTGAAGCATCGCCACTTTATAAAAGCCGCAGTGATCTTATGACGATTTTCTGGGATCCGGCCGATCAACGTTGGTGTGAGGAGTGCAATGAAGATATTCAGCAATACCACTCCCTGCTTTTGTTAGAAAATGAAAGCAAGATCCCCAAGAGCAAGTATCGTCCAGGCTACCGCAAGCAAAATGCTACTGAAAAACACCGTATTTGCAAAATTAAAGTGCGGGCTAGATAAGATAGAAGTCAAAGAATGAAGAAAATTTCTTCATTCTTTTTTTATTTTTTCTTATTTTGTGCGAATAGTAAGGTGAGGAGGACTTATGGTTCAAAAAATTGCAAAGGAAATGATTCAATTGGCCAGGCAGGAAGCAGCTCAAGATGTCTATCTGATTCCCAAGAGTTCCTGCTATGAGCTTTATATGCGGGTGGGAGATGAGCGGCGCTTCATTCAGACCTATGATTTTGATTTATTATCGTCAGTCATCAGCCATTTTAAGTTTGTCTCAGGCATGAATGTTGGAGAGAAGAGGCGCAGCCAGTTAGGGTCCTGCGATTATGATTGTGGAGAGGTCACAGTTTCGCTCCGTCTTTCGACCGTCGGCGATTACCGTGGCTATGAGAGCTTGGTGATTCGGCTCTTACACGATGAGGAGCGTGAGTTGCGTTTCTGGTTTGACAATCTGCCTGATCTTCGTAAAAAAGTAAATTCTCGCGGCCTTTATCTGTTTTCAGGGCCAGTTGGCAGTGGAAAGACGACGCTGATGCACCAGCTGGCTCAGATGAGATTTGGGCAGCAACAGGTCATGTCTATCGAAGACCCTGTGGAAATCAAGCAGGAAAATATGCTCCAGCTTCAATTGAATGAAACTATCGGGATGACCTATGACAGCCTCATCAAGCTATCTCTGCGTCACAGACCGGACCTCTTGATTATCGGTGAAATCCGAGACCAAGAAACGGCTCGTGCGGTGGTAAGGGCTAGTTTGACAGGGGCAACGGTCTTTTCAACTATCCATGCTAAGAGTATTCGCGGAGTCTATGAGCGGCTGTTAGAGCTGGGTGTCAGTGAGGATGAGCTGCGCATGGTATTACAGGGCGTTTGTTACCAGCGTTTAATCGGGGGAGGAGGTGTGATCGACTTTGTCAACCAAAACTATCAAAAGCACGAAGCCAGTCTCTGGAACCAGCAGATTGACCAGCTTTTTGCAGATGGACATATCACAGCTGATCAGAGGCAGGCGGAAAAAATTATCTACGCCTAAGCAAAAGAAAATTATCGAGCTGTTTCGTAATCTCTTCACCAGTGGTTTTCATTTGGCGGAGATTGTTGATTTTCTGCGGCGGAGTGCCCTTTTAGAGGAGGCCTATGTCGCGGAAATGCGTTCGGGTTTGGCTGCTGGCCAGTCATTTTCCCAGATTATGAAGCGTTTGGGCTTTTCCGATAATGTGGTCACCCAGCTATCTTTGTCTGAGTTGCACGGAAATCTAAATCTTAGTTTGGGTAAAATCGAAGATTATCTGGAAAATCTATCCAAGGTCCGTAAGAAATTGATTGAGGTGGGGACTTATCCCCTGATGCTGCTTGGGTTTCTAGTACTGATCATGCTGGGCTTGCGTAATTATCTCTTGCCTCAGCTGGACAGTCAAAATATGGCCACTCAGTTCATTCATTATCTACCGCAGATCTTTCTGGGAGGCGCTCTGGTGAATTGCTTGCTGATTTGCGGTGGCTGGCTCTATTATCGCAAGAGCTCTAAGATGAGATTTTTCAGCCGTTTGGCCAAGTTTCCTTTTGTTGGCACCTTAGTGCGGGCTTATCTGACGGCCTACTATGCGCGTGAATGGGGAAATATGATTGGGCAAGGATTGGAATTGAGTCAGATCTTTCTCATCATGCAGGACCAGCCTTCTCAGCTCTTTCAGGAGCTGGGACGAGACTTGGAGACGGCTCTGGGTGCAGGTCAGGGCTACGCCGAGAAGGTCAGCACCTATCCCTTCTTTAAGAAAGAGCTGGCCTTAATCATCGAATACGGCGAGGTCAAGTCCAAGTTGGGTGACGAATTGGAACTGTATGCCGAAAAGACTTGGGAGGAGTTTTTCCTGAGAATCAATCGGGCCATGAATTTGATTCAGCCTCTCGTTTTTGTCTTTGTCGCCCTTGTTATTGTTTTGCTTTATGCAGCCATGTTGCTGCCAATTTATCAGAATATGGAGATTCAATTATGAAAAAATTAAAAACTTTGAAAGTTAAAGCCTTCACTCTGGTGGAAATGTTAGTCGTCCTTTTAATCATCAGTGTCTTGATGCTCTTGTTTGTCCCAAATTTGACCAAGCAGAAGGATGCTGTTTCAGATACGGGCAATGCGGCTGTAGTCAAGGTGGTAGAAAGTCAGGCTGAGCTTTATGAATTGAAGAATGTTAATGAAAAAGCTACTCTAGGAAAATTAGTTGCCGATGGTCGGATTACCGATAAGCAGGTGGCATCCTATAAGGCTTACTATGGAAAAAACAGCAGTGAAGTTCGTGCAGTTGCGGATTAAGGCTTTTACGCTGTTAGAAAGTCTCCTGGCTTTATTTGTGGTCAGTTTCATTTTATTAGGTTTATCTGGCTCTGTCCAGGCTGGTTTCAATCAAGTACAGGAGCAGCTGTTTTTCATGGAATTTGAGTATCTTTATCAGGAGAGCCAAAAGCTAAGTATGGCTGGACATGAAAAGATCAAATTGACCATTTCGGAGCGCAATATCTCCAACGGCTATCAGCAAGTAGAATTTCCCAAGACTTTGCAGGAACATGCTCCTCAGACCATTCAGTTTGATCAGGCTGGCGGGAATTCTTCGCTCAGCAAGATTGTTTTTCAAACGGAGGATAAAAAGGTTGTTTACCAGCTTTATATGGGTAATGGAAAATTTAAAAAGACGACAAATGAAGGCTAGCATTTTGCTGGAGGCTCTGGTGGCAATGGCGGTTTTTGCGGCTATTGCCAGCCTCCTGCTTGGCCAGATTAGTCAGTCGCGGCAGGAACAGATTCGCTTATTGCAGGAGGAGGAAGTCCTACGGGTTGCTCGGATGGCCATGCAGACGGGACAGGAAAATCTGACAGTAAACGGCATTACAGTCCGCCAGGTTAAAACAGACCAGCAATTAACCGTCTATCACCAAGAGGAGAAGGTGCTCAGTGTTAAAAAACGTTAAAATCAAAGCTTTTACACTTTTAGAGACTCTAGTCGCCCTGCTGGTCTTGAGCGGTGGTATATTGGTCTTTCAGTCGATGACCAAGCTTCTGGCTTTTGAACTGCGACATCAACAGGAAAATAAGCAGCAGGAATGGCTCTTATTTGTCGATCAGTTGGAGACGGAGCTATCGCGCAGCCAATTTGACCGAGTCGAAAACGACAAAATCTATGTCAAACAGGATGGCAAACATATAGCTTTGGGCAAATCTCGGAGTGATGATTTTCGCAAGACGGATGCTTCGGGACGTGGCTATCAACCCATGATCTATGGACTTAAAGCTGCTCCGGTCAGTCAGCAGGGGGACCTTGTTCGCTTTCGCTTCCGGTTTGAAAATAATTTAGAAAGAGAGTACATCTATCGTGTTCAAGATAAAAGTTAAGGCAGGCATCTTGCTTTATGCCCTCTTTATGGCAGCTGTCTTTAGCTTGCTCTTGCAATTTTATCTGAACCGGCAGGTGACCAATCAGCGTCTCTTTCAAGCTAATCGAGAGCGGACAGAAGCCTATGCCTTGGCTGTTTTGACCAAGGAGACTGCCATAGAGGAGAGCGGGCAATTAGCCTTCGACCAAGGGAGCACCCATTATCGCAGGCAGGGAAATATGCTGGAAGTCAGCAGCCAACTTGCCAATCAGAAGAGTTATTCTTTCTATTTTGAGAGTAAAAAGGAGCCAGAGAAGAAGGACAAAGAAGCTAAAGACTCCAAAGATACTAAAAAAACTAAAGTGCCCTCTCCTTCAACTGACAAGAGAAGCGACTAATATAAATGTAAAAGATTTGTAATCCGATAGCCCTTGGAAAGAGGGCTTCTTTTTGGTATCATAAGACAACGGAGGATGCCATGAAATTTGAAAAAATAGAACGAGCTTTTCACCTGCTTTTAGAAAATGTGCAAAATATCCAAAATGCGCTGGGAACCAATTTCTATGATGCCTTGATTGAGCAAAATGGGATTTATCTGGACGGAGATACAGAATTACAAGAAATTCTGAAAAACAATGACAAGCTTCGTGCCTTGCATTTGACCAAGGAGGAGTGGCGTCGGGCTTATCAGTTTATTTTTATGAAGGCTTCTCAGACAGAGCCACTCCAAGCTAATCACCAGTTCACACCTGATTCGGTCGGCTTCTTGCTGAGTTTTTTGATTGACCAGTTGGCTCAAGACGAGAGAGTTGATTTGCTGGAGATCGGCAGTGGAACAGGCAATTTAGCGGTGACTCTGCTCAACCACACGCAAAAGAATATGGATTATCTAGGCCTAGAAATTGACGACTTGCTGATTGATTTGTCTGCTAGCATTGCCGAAGTTATGAATTCCAAGGCACACTTTGCTCAAGGAGATGCGGTGCGGCCTCAGGTTCTGAAAGAAAGCGACTTGATTGTCAGTGATTTGCCAGTGGGCTATTATCCAGATGATGCCGTGGCGGCTCGTTATGAGGTTGCCAGTCCAGACGAGCATACTTACGCCCATCATCTCTTGATGGAGCAATCGTTAAAATATTTGAAACCGGGGGGCTATGCTATCTTTCTCGCGCCAAATAATCTGCTGACGAGCCCTCAAAGTCATCTGCTGAAAAAATGGCTACTGTCTAGCGCTCAGCTTTTGGCAATGATTTCCCTGCCAGAGAAGATTTTCGCAAGCCGACAGAATGCTAAGACACTATTTGTCCTGAGGAAACAAGGCGAATCAGACATCCAGCCGTTTATCTACCCTTTGCAGGACTTGCAAAGTCAGGATGAAATCTTGAAGTTTCGTGAAAGTTTTCAAAACTGGGTCAAAGTTAGTGAAATTCAAACAAATTTTTGATATAATAGTTTGAAAACGCTTAAAGAGGTGACGAGATGTCAAAAACTATTTCTATCAATGCTGGAAGTTCGAGTGTAAAATGGCAACTTTATTCAATGCCAGAAGAAAAGGTGCTGGCTAAAGGTTTGATTGAGCGGATTGGTCTCAAGGACTCAATCTCTACGGTTAAATTTGATGGTCGTTCTGAACGCC
This sequence comes from Streptococcus sp. 27098_8_113, assembly GCF_041432545.1. Taxonomy (NCBI): domain Bacteria; kingdom Bacillati; phylum Bacillota; class Bacilli; order Lactobacillales; family Streptococcaceae; genus Streptococcus; species Streptococcus sp. 27098_8_113. The sequence goes on from NZ_JAPVZU010000006.1 coordinate 75,637, forward strand.
AAACCTTAGATATTGCTGACCATACACAAGCTGTGAAAATTTTATTGGATGATTTGAAACGGTTTGAAATTATTCAATCTTACGATGAAATCACAGGTGTTGGGCACCGTGTCGTAGCTGGAGGCGAGTATTTCAAAGAATCAGCTCTTGTGACTGACGATGTATTGGAAAAGATTGAAGAGTTGTCTCTGCTAGCTCCTTTACACAATCCTGCCAATGCTGACGGTATCCGTGCTTTCAAGGAACTTCTTCCAGACATCACTAGTGTGGCTGTTTTTGATACATCTTTCCACACAACCATGCCAGAAAAAGCTTATCGCTATCCATTGCCAACTAAGTACTACACTGAAAATAAGGTCCGTAAATATGGAGCACATGGAACCAGCCATGAGTATGTAGCCCACGAAGCTGCAAAACTTTTGGGTAAACCGATTGAAGAATTGAAACTCATCACTTGTCATATCGGAAACGGTGCTTCTATCACAGCAGTCGATAAGGGGTGCTCAGTGGATACTTCTATGGGCTTCACTCCCCTTGGTGGAGTTATGATGGGAACACGTACGGGTGACATCGATCCAGCAATTATTCCATACTTGATGCAACATACAGATGACTTTAACACGCCAGAAGATATCAGTCGAATTCTGAACCGTGAATCTGGACTGTTGGGCGTTTCAGAGAAATCAAGTGATATGCGCGATATTCATGAAGCTATGCGTGCGGGTGATGAAAAGGCACTATTGGCAAATGAAATTTTTGTGGATCGCATTCAAAAATACATTGGTCAGTATTTAGCTGTTTTAAATGGAGCAGATGCCATTATCTTCACAGCTGGTATTGGTGAAAACTCTGTGACCATCCGTCGCATGGTTATCGAAGGAATTTCTTGGTTTGGCTGCGATGTCGATCCAGAGAAGAATTTCTTTGGTGCTACAGGAGATATTTCAACAGAAGCTGCTAAAGTCAGAGTTCTGGTTATCCCGACAGATGAAGAGTTAGTCATTGCGCGTGATGTAGAACGCTTTAAAAATCAATAATCAAAAGCTCGGCCTAGCTGAGCTTTTTCTTGTGACTTTGTGATTATTCTTTGGTCAGATAGGATGATTCAAAGCGGGTCGGGGCTTGCAGCAGTAAGAACTAATAGTTAAGTATGGACTGGAAATCAATTTGGCACAAGGTAGATGATCTCTAAAGAACAAATAGGTGCTTGTTTGTATCTGGCGTGCTATGTTGCTAGCTGGAGGAGAATAAAAAGACGATGTCCGGTAGGGAATCGTCTTTTTGGGGAAAATCTGGTTTTTGAAAGAATTGTGGCTAGTTGGCGATGTGGAGTATTAGTCTTGGGGAATCGGTTATCTGGTTAGCTATCTTTTTTAGATTTGCTTTTGTGCCGTTTAATTTCCGCTTCAAAACTCTCTGACGGTGCTTCCACGTTGATGGTTTCTAGGGTGAATGGATGAGTCAATGTCAAGCGGTGGGCATGGAGCATGAGGCGACCTTGGGGTTGAGGATGGTAGAGGGGGTCACCGACGATAGGATGGCCGCGATGGGCGAGATGGACACGAATTTGGTGAGTCCGTCCTGTTTTCAATTGACATTTGACCAGAGTCGTATTTCCAAAGTCCTTGAGTCGGGTTACATGAGTTTCAGCGTAGAGGCCCTTTTTCGGATCAACGAGGCGTTTCCTTCGGTCATGGCGGTCGCGTCCGATTTTATCTTTATAAACGATAGTCTTGTTGGGAAATTTTCCTTGAGCAAGGGCCCAATATTCACGAGAGATTTCTTTGTTTTCCAAGAGGCGGTTGAGAATGGGGAGGACAAAGGGATTTTTGGCAAACAGGATGGCGCCACTGGTTTCTTTGTCCAGCCGGTGGACGACATAGCAGGTCTGTCCGACATAGCTTGACACATGATTGAGCAGAGCGACTTCTGTCGGCTCATTGCCGTGACTTTTCATGCCGTTTGGCTTGTTGACGATGATGAGATGCTCGTCTTGATAGAGCTCCTTGACCAGATGAGGTTGGCCAGGGGGGAGTTCTTTTTCTGGATAATCCTCTTTGTCAAAAGTTAGTTGAATGCTGTCGCCAGGCTTGACCAAAGTTTGCCAATGGATGGATTCTCCGTTGACTAAGACATGTTTCTTGGTTCGGAGAAAGTGACGAATTTTGCGAGGAATGAGCAGTTGGTCTTCTAGTAATTCTTTGACGGTCATCGGAGGCAGGCTTGCGGGGATGGTAATAGTAAATTTCATGTTTTCATTGTAGCAAAAACTAGCCCATTTGAAAATGCTTCGTTGGAAAGAGGAAAGCAGATCTGCTATTTCCTTAAAGAAAGCTAAAAGGAGTAGAAAGTAGCGGAGTCGTGCCTTGTGTCTGCATGGATAAGGTGATAAAATATGTTTTATGAAGAAATTAAATGATATATTTGAAAAATTAGTCAATATGTTTAAAACGGATCATCCTCAGAAGAAAGTTGCTGAGGAGCTGGAGGGCGAGACGCCTGAGCCTAGCTATAGCCGGTCTGGTAAGAATCGGAAGAAGCCCCTGTCTCAACATCCTTTCCGTCGCTTTTGGCGCAGGTTTCATCTGACCAAGATATTCTTGATTCTCGGCTTGACCTTTGGTCTGGTGGTCGGTGGCTATCTTTTTTATGTAGCTAAGACGACCAATGTCAAAGACTTGCAGAATGCTCTTAAAGCCACGACCTTGATCTATGATAAGGATGGAAATGAAGCGGGCAGCTTGTCTGGGCAAAAGGGAACTTATGTCGAATTAGATGCGATTAGTCAGGACTTACAGAACGCTGTTATTGCGACAGAAGACCGTTCTTTTTATAAGAATGGCGGGATTAACTACAGTCGCTTCTTTCTAGCCATTTTAACTGCGGGTCGCTCTGGCGGTGGCTCGACTATCACGCAGCAGTTGGCCAAAAATGCCTATCTTTCTCAGGATCAGACCATTGAGCGGAAGGCCAAGGAATTTTTCCTAGCTTTGGAAATTAACAAAAAATACAGCAAACAGGAAATCCTGACCATGTACCTCAATAACTCTTATTTTGGAAATGGCGTTTGGGGCGTGGAAGATGCCAGCAAGAAATATTTTGGTGTATCTGCCAGCCAGCTCAGTTTGGATCAATCAGCGGTTCTAGCTGGTATGCTCAAAGGACCAGAGCTATATAATCCCCTGTATTCGATTGAGAATGCGACCAACCGTCGTGACACCGTTCTTCAAAATATGGTGGCGGCAGGTTACATTGATCAGGCAACGGCGGATCAGGCTGCGACGGTTGGTATTGGAGGCCAGCTAGTCGATGCCTACGAAGGCAAATCAGAAGACTATCGCTACCCATCTTATTTTGATGCGGTTATCAATGAAGCGGTCAATGATTACGGTCTGACGGAAGAAGAAATCGTCAACAACGGCTATCGGATTTACACCGAATTGGACCAAAATTACCAAGCTAGCATGCAGGTTATTTATAGCAATGTCGATCTCTTCCCGCAGGCTGAAGACGGGACGCGGGCCGAGTCAGGAAGCGTAGCGCTAGATCCTAAGACGGGTGGTGTTCGGGCTTTGGTTGGCCGTGTCAACAGTGCTGATGGCTCTGCTTTTCGGACTTTCAACTACGCGACTCAGTCTGCTCGTAGTCCAGGCTCAACCATCAAGCCTTTGGTGGCCTACAGCCCAGCTATAGCAGCCGGCTGGTCAACGGATAAGGAGCTAGATAATAGTCGGACAGTTTTTGGTGACTATAAGGTTAATAACTATGGCAATATCCAAAGTTCACCGACGGTTCCAATGTATCAAGCCTTGGCTGAATCCCTCAATATTCCCGCGGTTTCAACAGTGGATGAATTAGGCGTGAGCAAGGCCTTTGAGTACGGCAAAAAGTTTGGTCTTAATATGGATAAGGTAGAACAGAATCTGGGTGTAGCTCTGGGAAGCGGCGTGACGACCAATCCACTTCAGATGGCTCAAGCCTACTCAGTCTTTGCGAATGATGGAGTTATGAATGATGCCCATCTTATCACCAAGATAGAAAATGCTAGTGGTCAGGTTGTCAAAACCCACCGGCAGACTTCTACCCGCGTTCTCAATCGCTCAACCACAGAAAAGATGACCAGTATGATGCTGGGAACTTTCTCAAACGGGACGGGAGTCTATGCAGCTCCGTATGGCTATACAATGGCTGGAAAGACAGGAACAACAGAGACTGACTTCAACCCTGATCTGTCAGGAGACCAGTGGGTCATCGGCTACACACCAGATGTGGTTATCAGCCAATGGCTGGGCTTCCCTAAGACGGATGAAACTCACTATCTGACTGGTACAAGTGCCAATGAAGCTTCGGCTATTTTCCGCAATGTCGCCAACACCATCTTGCCTTATACAGAAGGAACTTCCTTCTCGGGTGAGAAAAATGCTTATGCTGAAAATGGGATTTCCCCAGTCGATACCTACGGGACTGGTCAAACGAATACGACTAGCGAGAATAAAGACTTCCTGAAAGATGTCCAAGAGCGGGCACAAAACCTGGTAGATGATGCCAAGAAAGCTATTGATGAGTCTGGAATTACTGAGAAAGCCAAAAATCTATGGGATACCATTACTGGCTGGTTCCATTAATCGTCTAAACGGCTTGTCAAAGAAGTAGAAAACTGCTATAATAAGGGGAATGGAGGCGTCATGGCATTAAAAAAAGCGAGTCTAGCGTGTACAGTTTGTGGGTCACGAAACTACTCAATCAAACTTAGTAGCACTCCAAAACCTACGCGTCTAGAAGTGAATAAATATTGTAAACACTGCAGTAAATATACGCTGCATAAAGAAACCAGATAGGAGATAGTTGTGAAATTCATTAAAGATGTTTTCGTTTTGCTACGAGATACAACTTGGCCTACCCGTAAAGAAAGATGGACTGATTTCCTTTCCGTAATGGAATACACAGCATTCTTTGCTGTTGTCATCTATATTTTTGATAAGGTAGTTGCCAGCGGTCTCTTCCGCATAATCAACATGTTTTCATAAGAAAGATGAGGCTGGGACAAAAGTCCTAGCCTCTCAATTGTCTTTGTATTGTCGAGCAAGACGCAGTGGTTGAGTGGGCTCTACTACGCTGATTTCATCAGCTTTTACAGCCCTACTCAACTGTGCGGAGGTGGGACGACGAAATCGAATTCTAACGAATTACCGATTTCTGTCCCACTCTCATTTGTCTGTAAAATATTTATCAAAATGCTTTGTAATTTTAGATTTTATGGTATAATAAGGCTAGATATCAAGCAGAAGCCCTAGGCTTTTTTATTTAGGAAAGGACAAAACATGGACAGTTTTGATAAAGGCTGGTTTGTACTGCAAACCTACTCAGGCTATGAAAACAAGGTAAAGGAAAATCTCTTGCAACGTGCCCAGACCTATAATATGCTGGAAAATATCCTGCGCGTGGAAATTCCGACTCAGACCGTGCAAGTCGAGAAAAACGGCAAGAGCAAGGAAGTCGAAGAAAACCGCTTCCCAGGTTATGTATTGGTTGAGATGGTTATGACGGACGAAGCTTGGTTTGTCGTGCGGAATACGCCAAACGTAACTGGATTTGTGGGTTCACACGGAAACCGTTCGAAACCAACCCCGCTCTTGGAAGAAGAAATCCGCAGCATTCTGATTTCTATGGGACAAACGGTTCAAGAATTTGATTTGGATGTCAAAGTGGGCGATACAGTTCGCATCATTGACGGTGCCTTTGCTAACTATACTGGCAAAATCACGGAAATTGACAATAATAAGGTCAAGATGATTATCTCTATGTTTGGAAATGACACGGTTGCAGAAGTCAACCTGAGCCAAATTGCTGAATTATAATTTTTTGAATGCATAAAAAAGAGTCGGAAAGTATTTTCCGCTCTTTTTTGTTAGCAGCCCTGAGATTTTAGATAAAAGCTGGTCATTCTGGTCTCATTGAAATTCATTAAACTTGACCAATGATGTAAAAAAGACAAACAAAAAAGAGAGTGGGACAGAAATCGGTAATTCGTTAGAATTCGATTTCGTCGTCCCACATCCGCACAGTTGAGTAGGGTTGTAAAAGCTGATGAAATCAGCGTAGTAGAGCCTACTCAACCACTGCGTCTTGCTCGACAATCCAGAGACAATTGAGAGGCTAGGACTTTTGTCCCAGCCTCTTGGTTAGTATAAAGTCGGATTTAAACCGATAAAAAAGGCGGTAGACGGATTTGAACCGACGATCAAGCTTTTGCAGAGCCGTGCCTTACCACTTGGCTATACCGCCGCAACTCTTACTATTCTATCGTAAAACGGCCTATTCGTCAAGAGCCTGACCTGACTTAAGTGAGAATTTTTTGAAGGAATTTTAATAGATGAGCTGGATTAGGAAGAGAAAATACTGCTCAAAGACTTGTCAAAAGCTCGAAAATTTGATATGATAGTAGATGCCGTTTAAACGGCAGAAATACTCATTTTAGATGAATTGTGGAGCCGTTGCCGATTGGTAGCTCTGCGAGCTGAAATCTAAAAGAGGAAAAAAACAAAAAGGAGAATTTACTCATGGCAGTAATTTCAATGAAACAACTTCTTGAGGCTGGTGTTCACTTTGGTCACCAAACTCGTCGCTGGAACCCTAAGATGGCTAAGTACATCTTCACTGAGCGTAACGGTATCCACGTTATCGACCTTCAACAAACTGTAAAATACGCAGATCAAGCTTACGACTTCATGCGTGATGCAGCTGCAAACGATGCAGTTATCTTGTTTGTTGGTACTAAAAAGCAAGCTGCTGAAGCTGTAAAAGAAGAAGCAGAACGTGCTGGTCAATACTACATCAACCACCGTTGGTTGGGTGGAACTCTTACAAACTGGACAACTATCCAAAAACGTGTTGCTCGTTTGAAAGAAATCAAACGTATGGAAGAAGAAGGAATCTTCGAAGTTCTTCCTAAGAAAGAAGTAGCACTTTTGAACAAACAACGTGCTCGTCTTGAAAAATTCTTGGGTGGTATCGAAGATATGCCACGTATCCCAGATGTAATGTACATCGTTGACCCTCATAAAGAGCAAATCGCTGTTAAGGAAGCTAAGAAACTTGGTATTCCAGTAGTTGCGATGGTTGACACAAACACTGATCCAGACGATATCGATGTGATTATCCCTGCTAACGACGACGCTATCCGTGCCGTTAAATTGATCACTGCGAAAATGGCTGACGCTGTTATCGAAGGTCGTCAAGGTGAGGACGCTGTAGCGACTGTTGAAGCAGAATTTGCTGCAACTGAAACTCAAGCAGACTCAATCGAAGAAATCGTTGAAGTTGTAGAAGGCGACAACGCATAATTTTCATAAGTCAATTAACCTAAAGGGGCGGGGCTCAGCCCGGCCCCTTTATTTAAAAATAGTAAACATAGGAGAAGAAAAATGGCAGAAATTACAGCTAAGCTTGTAAAAGAATTGCGCGAAAAATCTGGTGCTGGTGTCATGGACGCTAAGAAAGCATTGGTTGAAACTGATGGTGACATCGAAAAAGCGATTGAATTGCTTCGCGAAAAAGGTATGGCAAAAGCAGCTAAGAAGGCTGACCGTGTTGCCGCTGAAGGTTTGACAGGCGTTTACGTGGATGGTAACGTTGCAGCTATCGTTGAAGTCAATGCTGAAACTGACTTTGTTGCGAAAAACGCTCAATTCGTTGAATTGGTAAATGCTACTGCAAAAGTTATCGCAGAAGGCAAGCCAGCGAACAACGAAGAAGCATTTGCATTGACAATGCCTTCAGGTGAAACTCTTGAAGCTGCATACGTATCTGCAACTGCGACTATCGGAGAAAAAATCTCATTCCGTCGTTTTGCTTTGGTTGAAAAGACTGATGCTCAACACTTTGGTGCTTACCAACATAACGGTGGCCGTATCGGTGTTGTTTCAGTGATTGACGGTGGCGATGACGCTCTTGCGAAACAAATTTCTATGCACATCGCTGCGATGAAACCAACTGTTCTTTCATACAAAGAATTGGATGAGCAATTTGTGAAAGATGAATTGGCACAATTGAACCACGCTATCGATCAAGACAATGAAAGCCGCGCTATGGTTGATAAGCCAGCACTTCCACACTTGAAATATGGTTCAAAAGCTCAGTTGACTGACGAAGTGATTGCACAAGCTGAAGCGGATATCAAAGCTGAATTGGCTGCTGAAGGCAAACCAGAAAAAATCTGGGATAAAATCATCCCAGGTAAAATGGATCGCTTCTTGCTTGACAACACTAAAGTTGACCAAGCTTACACACTTCTTGCGCAAGTTTACATCATGGATGATAGCAAGACAGTTGAAGCTTACCTTGAATCAGTGAATGCTTCAGTAGTTGAGTTTGTTCGCTTTGAAGTTGGTGAAGGTATTGAAAAAGCAGCTAACGACTTCGAATCAGAAGTTGCAGCAACAATGGCAGCTGCTCTTGGCCAAAACTAATCTAAGTTTATAACAAAAAAAGATTGAAAAGAAATTATTTCTTTTCAATCTTTTTTATTATGCTTGCCTGAATAGTTCTTCTTTTAAATTGAGAAGAATTGGCCTACGAGATAGGTGACAGCCATGGTCAAAAGTCCGATAGTGAGGTTACGGATCATGGCATTTTTAATGGGTGCCTGTCCCAATTTTGCACTAGTATAGCCGGTTCCCAAGAGGGAAAGAGCTACAACAAGGACGGTCGCTGGAATCCTATAGGCAGCCGGAAGCAGAACGATGGTCAGCATAGGGAAAATTGCACCTATGGCAAAGGCTAGAAAGCTGGATATGGCTGCGTGCCAAGGATTGGTGAACTCTTCGACCTCAATGCCGTACTTTTCCTCTACCAAGGCCTTGAGCGGATCCTGCAAGAAGGCGCGATTGGTCAAGAGTTGGGCAGAAGTCTCGCACTCACCATTTTGGACGTAGGAGGCGTAGAGGGACTGTCTGGCAATATCGGGATTCTTTTCCAAGAGTTCTCGCTCTCTAGCCACTGCAGCCTCCTCAGTGTCCTTCTGAGTGGAGACGGATACATACTCCCCGCCTGCCATAGAAAAGGCACCGGCAAAGACAGCAGCCAGACCAGATAGAAAGATAATCCAAACATCTTCCGTTGCACTGGCCACTCCGATGACCACCCCTGCGATAGAAATAATACCGTCGTTGGCCCCCAAAACTCCAGCCCGCAAAATATTCAGGCGTCCGCTAAAATTTTTGTCAATCTTATGTTCTTCCATTCTGAAACTTTTCTCTTTTCTTTTTATTTATAATGATTATAAATAAAAAGAATAATGAAGGCAAGTGAAAGTCGGAAAATGAGAAAAGTCCGACGATTTAAGGGAAAATTCTTATCAAAAAAGGAGCCGTTTTAAACGACTCCTTTCTTTGTAATCACGATAATGTTGTAGCCAACTGATTATTTCACCACAATATTAACCAGTTTATTTGGCACACTAATGACTTTCACGATTTCTTTACCAGCGATTTCAGACTTGATTTTCTCATCTGCCAGAGCGATTTCTTGCAGTTCCTCACGGCTCAGGTCTTTGGCTACGACTAGCTTAGCACGAACTTTACCCTTGATTTGAACTACGATTTCGACCTCTGCTTCGACCAGTTTGCTTTCGTCATAAGTTGGCCAAGTTACATAGGAAATGCTCTCACCAGTTTGAGCGACTGCCTGCCAGAGTTCTTCAGCCAAATGCGGTGCAAAAGGCGCCAGCAATTGAATAAAGCCTTTGGCATATTCGACATAGAGCTTTTCTTCCTTGTTGGCTGCATTGACAAAGATCATGAGCTGGGCAATGGCTGTGTTAAACTTGAGCTCCTCAATCTGCTCTGTGACAGACTTGACTGTTTCATTGTAGACCTTGTCCAATGCTCCGCTATTTTCAGTGACCAATTCCTTAGAGTTAAGGAGACGATAAACCCGATCCAGGAACTTGCGGCTGCCTTCTAACCCTTCCTCGCTCCAAGCGATGGATGCATCTAGCGGTCCCATGAACATTTCATAGACACGCAAGGTATCAGCGCCGTATTGCTCTACTACATCGTCTGGATTGACCACATTCTTCAGGGATTTAGACATCTTAGCAGGCGCTTGCTCTAGTTCTTCTCCCGTTTCGATATTGAAGAAAGAACCATCGCGTTTTTCCACCTTGTCTGTCGCTACTAGAGCACCGCGGTGGTCACGGTAGCTAGTCCCCAAGATCATTCCTTGGTTAAAGAGTTTTTGGAAAGGTTCTTTGGTCGGAACCACTCCAAGATCATAAAGGAATTTATGCCAGAAGCGAGCGTAGAGGAGGTGGAGCACGGCATGCTCCGCGCCACCGATGTAAATATCAACTGGCAGCCAAGCCTTGAGCAGCTCTTCGTCTGCTAATTTCTCATTGTTGTGCGGGTCAATGTAACGCAGGTAATACCAGCTAGAACCTGCCCATTGAGGCATGGTGTTTGTTTCACGACGACCTTTGACACCGTCTTCCCGAGTCACTTCCAGCCAGTCAGTCAGATTGGCCAGAGGGCTTTCACCAGTACCAGAAGGACGGATATCCTTGGTTACAGGCAGGACAAGCGGCAGTTCATTTTCAGGGACAGCTGTTGAGGTGCCATCTTCCCAATGAATGATTGGAATCGGCTCACCCCAGTAGCGTTGACGACTAAAGAGCCAGTCGCGCAGGCGATAGGTGACTTTTTCATTTCCGACCCCTTCTGCTTCCAGCCAAGAAACCATCTTATCAATCGCGGCAGCCTTGTCCAAGCCATCGAGGAAGCCAGAGTTAATATGCGGACCGTCTTCTGTATAAGCAGCTTCAGCAACATTGCCACCCTCTAGAACCGGAATAATCTCCAAGTTAAACTGCTTAGCAAACTCCCAGTCGCGCTCGTCATGCGCAGGAACAGCCATGATAGCTCCTGTTCCGTAGCTAGCAAGCACATAGTCGGCAATCCAGATTGGGATTTCCTTGCCATTGACAGGATTGATGGCATAAGCTCCTGTCCATACCCCGGTCTTCTCCTTAGCCAAATCAGTCCGAGCCAGGTCAGATTTGAGGCTGGCTGCATGTTTGTAGTCTGCAACTGCTTGGGCTTGTTCTGCACTTGTAATAGCGTCTACCAGTGCATGCTCTGGAGCCAAAACAGCATAGGTCGCACCAAAAAGGGTGTCCGGACGAGTCGTAAAGACGGTAAAGTCCTTGTCAGTGTCCTTAATCTTGAAGGTTACATTGGCACCGATTGACTTCCCGATCCAGTTGCGCTGCATATCCTTGATAGACTCTGGCCAGTCCAGCTCCTCCAAGTCATTGAGCAAACGTTCTGCATAGGCTGTGATTTTCAGCATCCACTGGCGCATAGGCTTGCGGACGACTGGATAGCCACCACGCTCAGATGTGCCATCTGGCAGAACTTCTTCGTTAGCGATAGCAGTTCCCAGCTCTTCCACCCAGTTTACTGGGACTTCAGCTTCATAAGCCAGGCCTTTTTCATAAAGCTTGGTGAAAATCCACTGGGTCCACTTGTAGTAGTTGGGGTCAGTTGTATTGACTTCCCGATCCCAGTCGTAAGAAAAACCAAGCGCATTGATTTGGCGTTTGAAGTTGGCAATGTTTTCTGCTGTAAAGTCAGCCGGGTCATTGCCTGTATCCATAGCGTACTGCTCGGCTGGCAGTCCAAAGGCATCCCAACCCATTGGGTGAAGGACATTGTAGCCTTGGGCGCGCTTGTAACGACTGAGGATATCCGTCGCTGTATAGCCTTCTGGGTGTCCTACGTGCAGACCAGCTCCTGATGGATAAGGGAACATATCCAGCGCATAAAAGTTAGGCTTCTCCTTGTCAGTACCTGTCTTGAATGTATGGTGCTCAGCCCAGTATTTCTGCCACTTGGGCTCGATTTCTTTGTGATTGTAAGTTGCCATAATCATTTACTCTCCAACGATCTTTTCTGTGTTCTAAACACGTTTCTATCTATTATACCATTTTCAAGGGATTTTGAAAGCAACCGACGAAAGAGAATGAAGAAAATCTTTGCGGATCGACCTTGAATTATTTTTAAAAACAGATAGAATGAAAGCAAGTTTAAAAAAGTGAGGTTGAGGATGACAAGAAAGATTTTATTTCAGATTATTGAGCCCCATCAAAAGGAAAATGCGATTGAAAAATCCTATGATGTGCTTATGTTCCTGACTATTATTGTCAGCCTGATCCCTCTGACCACCAAGAGTCACACAGGAATCTTCATGTGGTCGGATTTTGTGTCAACGATTATTTTTATTATTGACTACATTCTTCGGCTTCTAACGGCTGATTATAAATTGGGAAAGGGGAAGCTTTCTTTTTTCCTCTATCCTTTTACCTTTCTGGCGCTGGCTGATTTGCTCTGCATTTTGCCTTCCCTCTTTTTGTTGAATAATAGTTTGCGGCTCTTTAAGATTTTGCGCATGCTTCGGATCTTGCGCGTCTTCAAGTTTATTCGCTATTCTAAAAATATCCAAATATTGACCAATGTCTTAAAAAAGCAGAAGGAGAGTTTGATGATCGTGGGTCTTTTGGCTCTCGGCTATATCTTCATCTCTGCCCTTATCATTTTTAATGTCGAGCCCAGCACATTTCCTAATTTTTTTGACGCCCTCTACTGGGCAACCATCTCCCTGACGACGGTTGGTTATGGTGATATTTATGCAGTTTCAACGACTGGAAAAATTATTACCATGATTTCTTCCTTTTTAGGAATCGCCATTGTGGCTCTGCCTGCTGGTATCATCACAGCAGGCTATATGAAAGAAATCAAAGAACTATAAAAACCTGTTCGGGAAGGCTCTAATGCCCTTCCTGAGCAGGTTTTTTGATTGATTAATTATTATTGAAGTTGCTTACCAAATCACCACGCGCTCTTCTGGACTACGCCACATGCCGTCTCCCTCTTGGACATCAAAGGTCGTAAAGAAGTCGTCAAAGTTAGGCAGTTGGACATTGGTCCGAAGTTTAGCGGGCGCATGGACATCGACGCTGGCTAGAAGCTTCATGTACTCTTCGCGCCCCTTCATCCGCCAGATGCGGGCAAAGTTTGTGAAGAATTCCTCCGCAGAGAAATCGTCTTCTTTCTTGGCTGCTTCAAGAGCTGCTGCAATACCGCCCAAGTCCGCTACATTTTCTGAAACGGTCAGCTTACCATTGACCTTGGCACCGTAAGAATCTAGACCTTCAAACTGGTCGATGACTTTCTGAGTCCGCTCAGTAAAGGCTTGGTAGTCATGCTCCGTCCACCAGTTGTTGAGGCTGCCGTTTTCATCAAAGGAAGCGCCGTTGGTATCAAAGGCATGAGAAATCTCATGGGCAATAACCGCACCGATTCCGCCATAATTGGCTGAAGAGGACTGGTGCAGGTCATAGAATGGTGCCTGCAGGATAGCCGCTGGAAAGACAATCAGGTTTTTCTGAGGATTGTAGTAGGCATTGACCATATGGGCTGGCATTCCCCATTCTTTGTAATCCACTGGCTGGTTCCACTTGCTCCAACCATGCTTGATTTCCACTTGTCGAAGCTTCTGAGCATTTTCGAAGAGGCTGAGATTTTCATCCACAATCTTGTCTGCATAGCGCTCAGGCAGCTCCTCCGGGTAGCCGATATAAGGCTTGATGACATTGAGTTTGACAATGGCCTTGTCCCGAGTTTCTGGTGTCAGCCAGTCATTGCTGGCGAGGCGCTCCTTGTAGACTTGGATCATGTTGGCTACTTTTTGCTCCACATCGGCCTTGGCTTCAGGGGAGAATTTTTGTCCAGCATACCAGAGTCCGATGGCTTGATTGAAAGGCGCTTGAGCTAGGTAAAAGGCAGCTTTTTTCTTGTCTTGCGCCTGAGGTGTTCCAGATAGGGCGCGACGGTAAGCGCCTGCTAGGACACGGATTTCGTCAGTCAAGTAGGCTTCAGCTGACGCGATAGCGTTAAAGATAAGCACGGCCTTGAGCAGGGGCCAAGCCTCTTCGCAGTAGAATTGGTCGGCAGCCTGCCAGAAACGCTCCTCAGGTACGATAATCTGGTCAGGAATTTGCCCGATGAGTTGGGTGAAGATCGCATCTAAAGGTAGATTCGGTGCTAAGGCTTTGAAATCTTCCCACTTGTAAGGGTGGTAGAGCTTAGCATATTCTGAACTTTCCTCCCGTGACAGAACGACTTTGGCAATTCGAGCATCCAGTTCTAAAACTTTATCCAGCAAATCTTGGATTTCTTCTGCTGAAAATTCGAATTTTTGCAGCAAAGCTTCGGAAGATTCGCGCCATTTTTTCAAGAGTTTATCCTTTTGAGGATGCCCATCAGCATAGTAGGTTGTGTCTGGGAGAATAGTACCTGGTGCATCTGCCCAGAGGACATTGATACGGGCGTCCATAAAGTCAGGCGCTACGCCAAAAGGAAAGAAATTGGGCTTACCAGCCAGTTCAAACTCGGCAATCTTTGTGGTAAATTCGGCAAAGGAGTTGAGTGCTTGGTATTCCGCAATCAAAGGCAAAACAGGCTTGACGCCGAGTTCTTCCCGCTTGTCATAGTCAGCTGCTAAACGATGGTACTTGATAAAGTTTTGCAAAATAGCATCATCAGGAACTTCCTCACCCCGCAACCATTGATCGGTGGTGGAGAGCATCAGCTTTTCAATCTCATCTGATAAATCTGTGAAACCGCCGGTGACAGGCTTGTCATCTGGGATAACGGCCGTTTTGGCCCATTCACCATTAATAGCATCATAAAAATCATCTTGTAAACGTGTCATCTTGTTCTCACTTTCCTGCTTTTGATATAACCTTATCAAAATTAACTCCTTTTTTCAAATATTTCCTATATTGATTTTAAGGATTTTTTAAAAATTAACTTGACTTAATTTTCATTTTAATGTATATTAAAACAAAAGAGGTATAACAATGATTGAAATGAAAAATTTAAGTGTCAGTTATCAAGGACAGCTGGCCTTAGAACCAACTTCTTTAACAATAAAAGGACCAACTATCACAGGGATTATCGGACCAAACGGGGCTGGAAAGTCAACTCTCATAAAAGGGATGTTAGGAATTGTTGAGAGTGAGGGGCAGACCTTTCTAGACAGAAAACCCATGAAGCAAGAATTAAACAAGATTGCTTATGTAGAGCAGAAGATTCACATTGATTATCATTTCCCCATCAAGGTCAAGGAGTGTGTGTCTCTGGGTTTGTATCCTAAGATCAAGCTCTTTCAACGCCTCAAAGCGTCTGACTGGGAAAAGGTTGCTCGGGCTTTGAAAATCGTTGGTTTAGAAGAGTTTGCTGAGCGGCAGATTAGCCAGTTGTCTGGTGGGCAATTTCAACGGGTCTTGATTGCCCGTTGCTTGGTTCAGGAGGCGGACTATATTTTCCTAGATGAGCCTTTTGTTGGGATTGACTCGGTCAGCGAAGAGATTATTATGAAAACACTCCGTCAGCTAAGAAAAGCTGGGAAGACGATTTTGATTGTTCATCATGACTTGAGCAAGGTAGTCGCTTATTTTGATCAAGTCTTGCTGCTTAACAAGGAAGTCATTGCTTTCGGATCAACTGAGAGCACCTTCATCAAAGAAAATATGCAGAAGACCTACGGTTCTCAGCTCTTTATGAATGGAGGTGACTAGGATGATCCAGGAATTTATTCAAGGATTGCATGATTTTCATTTCCTGCAAAATGCGTTGATTACGGCCATTGTGATTGGGGTGGTGGCCGGTGCCGTTGGATGCTTTATCATTCTGCGGGGCATGTCACTCATGGGGGATGCCATTTCTCATGCGGTGCTGCCTGGCGTGGCCCTGTCTTACATTTTGGGGATTAATTTCTTCATCGGTGCCATTACCTTTGGCTTACTAGCTTCTATTATTATCACCTACATCAAGGGCAATTCCATTATCAAGAGTGACACAGCTATCGGGATTACTTTTTCTTCCTTCTTGGCTCTGGGGGTCATTTTGATTAGTGTTGCCAAGAGTTCGACCGATCTTTTCCATATTCTCTTTGGGAATATCTTGGCGGTGCAAGACCTTGATATGTGGATTAGTATCGGTGTGGGTATCTTGGTGCTGCTGGTCATTGCTATTTTCTTCAAGCAGCTTTTGCTGACGTCCTTTGACCCGCTCTTAGCCCAAGCTATGGGAATGAAGGTGAATTTTTACCACTATTTACTGATGATTCTCTTGACTCTGGTATCTGTCACAGCCATGCAAAGTGTCGGAACGATTCTGATTGTGGCCATGCTGATTACACCAGCTGCGACAGCCTATCTCTATGCCAAGAGTCTCAAGACCATGATTTTATTGTCATCTGCCTTGGGGGCTGGTGCATCTGTTTTAGGTCTCTTCATCGGTTATAGTTTTAATGTTGCAGCAGGTTCTAGTATCGTTCTAACCTCTGCCCTGATCTTTTTGGTTTCATTTTTTATCGCACCAAAACAGCGGTATTTAAAAAGAAAAGTAAAATAATATATTTATGGAGGATTTCCAATGAAAAAATGTCGTTTCTTAGTTCTGCTTTTGCTGGCTTTTGTCGGCCTAGCAGCCTGCTCTAGTCAAAAAAGCAGTACCGAGACTGGTTCTTCAAAATTGAATGTTGTTGCGACCAACTCGATTATTGCGGATATTACAAAGAATATCGCTGGCGATAAGATCAATTTGCACAGTATCGTACCTGTCGGCCAAGACCCACATGAATACGAGCCTCTGCCTGAAGATGTCAAAAAGACTTCCCAAGCGGATCTGATCTTCTACAATGGGATCAACTTGGAAACAGGCGGTAATGCTTGGTTCACAAAATTAGTAGAAAATGCTAAGAAGAAAGAAAACAAGGACTATTATGCTGTCAGCGAAGGTGTTGATGTCATTTACCTTGAAGGTCAAAATGAAAAGGGCAAGGAAGACCCGCATGCTTGGCTCAACTTGGAAAATGGGATCATCTATGCTCAAAACATTGCTAAGCGTTTGAGCGAAAAAGACCCAGCTAACAAAGAAACTTACGAGAAAAATCTTAAAGCTTATGTGGAAAAACTAAGCGCTTTGGACAAGGAAGCCAAAGAGAAATTCAACAACATTCCTGAAGAAAAGAAAATGATTGTAACCAGCGAAGGTTGCTTCAAGTACTTCTCTAAGGCCTACAATGTGCCATCAGCCTACATTTGGGAAATCAACACTGAAGAAGAAGGGACTCCAGACCAAATTAAAAGTTTGGTTGAAAAACTACGCAAGACCAAAGTGCCATCTCTCTTTGTCGAATCAAGTGTAGACGACCGTCCGATGAAGACCGTTTCTAAAGACACCAACATTCCGATCTACGCTAAAATCTTCACTGACTCAATCGCTGACAAAGGCGAAGAGGGTGATAGCTACTACAGCATGATGAAATACAACTTAGAAAAGATTGCAGAAGGTCTGTCTAAATAATAATAAGAGGTTGGGAAGATAAAACCCCAACCTTTTTATTTATGTAGAAGGAGCTTCACATGGAGTCGCTCTCAAATTTCCGGTCAAATTATTCGAAAAAAATCACTATTCGCAGTACAATGGAGCTATCAAACATGAATGGAGACTTCCTATGACAACTTTTCTCGGAAATCCCGTAACCTTTACGGGCCAACAACTGCAAGTCGGCGACACAGCCCACGATTTTAGCCTAACAGCTACTGACCTTTCAAAGAAAACTTTGGCTGATTTTGCTGGTAAAAAGAAAGTCCTAAGCATCGTACCGTCTATCGATACTGGTGTTTGTTCAACTCAGACCCGTCGTTTCAACCAAGAACTCTCTGACTTGGATAATACTGTTGTGATCACGGTTTCAGTTGACTTGCCTTTCGCTCAAGGCAAATGGTGTGCTGCTGAAGGCATCGAAAACGCCGTTATGCTATCTGACTACTTCGACCATTCTTTCGGTCGCGACTATGCTGTCCTCATCAATGAATGGCACCTATTGGCTCGTGCAGTCCTAGTTTTGGATGAAAATAACACTGTGACCTACGCTGAATATGTTGACAACATCAACACCGAGCCAGATTATGATGCAGCCATTGCGGCAGTCAAAAGTCTGTAAAGAAATATACTTTTCCAAAAAATGCACTCAATTCTTCCTAAGGGTTGAGTGTATTTTTGTCTTCTTGGCTAAAAATTTTGGAAAATACAAAAAGACAAACATCAATTTTGACGTTTGTCTACGATTTGAAAGAGCCATCTAGGCTTTTTTACTTATTCTGAAGTTAATTCTTTCTGGGCTTCTTTGCCTTGGTCCAGCAGGGCTTGGATAATCTTTTGATCACGCAGTTTGACAGAGTTGTTGATAGTTTCTGCGGATTGGATGACGGCCGCTTCTAGCAGAGCGCGTTTTTCCCGACCCTTATCAATAGCTTCGATAATGCCTTGATTTTGAGCAACGAGGCTTTCTGCTAGCTTAGTGACAGACTCAACAGCAATAGTAGGACTTTGGGAAATCCGTTCCAGCTGAGGAATGACTTCCTTGCTGGTCTCAGCGAGCATTTGCAGGGCAGCATTATTCGCATTAGAGATGGCGTCAGCTACCTGACCAGACTTCATCGATTGCTGGAGGATACCTAACTGGGCGATAGACAGTTTCATAGTTGGAATGGTATTTCGACGGAGCATTCCTAGCTTCTGGCGCATATCAGAGGAAACCTTGACCAGATTACGCATTTGAGGCGTTGTCGCCCAAGCCACATAGAGACGGCTGACATATTCAGTGTGTTGCTGCTCTAAGGTATTGACCACCTCTGTCATTCGGGCTAATTCTTGCGATTTGACTTGGTAGTCAACAGTTGTCATATTTAACTGAGCGACTTCAGCCTGAAGTTTGAGCGCTCGATTGCCAGCTTCTCGCTGAGCAGCTTCGATAAAGGAAATAACTCCAACTAGGTTTTCAATCGATTTGGTATTGTCCTCAATCAGCATTTCAGCAGAAACGATGTTACGAGCTAGAATATCTTCTTGTTTGACGACGGTTGCAGCCATGCCATCCATTTTCTGCTCAATATTTTGTGAGTCAAAATAGAATTCTTGAAGCGTGTTTTTGCTCTGTTTGAAGAGTTTTTCCAGGAAATTAGGCTTCTTGTCCAGTTCCGCAACTTGAGCGTCCTTGTATTTTGCGACAAAGCCATTGAGTTCTTTGTTAGTGTTTTTTAAGAGCTCATCTACCTGAGGAATTTGTAATTTTTTCTGCTCGGCTAAGATACGATTGACGGTGCTGTTGACTTCTTCGACCGCAGATTGGCCAAAGTCCAGCAAGGCATTTTGGTCCGATACGAAATTATCCACAAGCTGAGGGGTTTTAGCAGTAATCGCACTCTGTTGCTCAGGAGTCAGCTTTTCTAGAAAAGTGAGCTGGCCATTTTCTTGAGTCGTGTTGGCTTCGATGATTTCTGTTGTTTTGTCGCTTTTGCTGATGGCATTGTTGGCAATTTTATCAATGTCAAAATTAAATTCTTGGCTCATAGTTTCTCCTTTGGTTTATCTAGCTTAAAAGCTGGTGTCTGTTTGCTTTTCTTTGTCTAAGATACGCAGGCTAATGTCAAAGTCCCTCAAATCAGCTTCATTTAACTGGCGCAGCGCCTCGTCTAGGTCCAAGTCAAACTGCTCGATAGCTGCTTTGGCTTTGGCTAGCCGCTCCTCGGCATTATAAAAATCTTTGGGAGAGGCTTTGATTTTGAGGTAGCCTTCTAAAATATCTTCGTAGTGCTCCATCTGGGACTGATGGATGGCAGTCAGTTCTTCCTTGTTATTGCTTTCGGATTGAGAGATTTTTTGAAGAATGGCCTCGTGGTCAATCTGAATATTGCGAACTGTAGCGACTAATTCTGGGGCTAGTTCTTCTAGACTCGTTTTCTTTGGCTGCGCTTCCTTTTGCCTTTTCTCTCGTTCAATCTTTTGCAGTTGTTTATCAATTTCCTCGGTTACAGTAGTAATTTTAGTCTGAATGCGCTGGTAGACAGATGCAGGAATTTCATCTCGCAATTCCTTAGCAACGTTTTTGATATAGGTGAGTTGGGGAAGAATTTGCAGGGCCAAATCTTGGTAGTCTTCCTTCTTGCCGTATTCTTGGTAGCTTTCTAATTCTTTAATACGGCGGTCAGCCTGACCAATCTCTGCTTTTAAATCTTCAATACGGCCAATGCTAGCTTGTTTAGCTTCAATACGAACTCTTTTCTGCTTTTGGTAGCGATAGATTCCGTAGCCAATACCTCCCAAAATAGCAATGGGGATCAGATAGCTGGCTACCACTCCAGAACCAAATATAATTGCAAGTATCCAAATCCAGCTAAACCATTCCGGCTGCTGGTTAGAATTATTCTTTCTTCTCGACATGAACCTTTCTCTTTCTTCTCAATATGATATCTCTATTTTAACATAAAAGCTGGTTTTTGAAGGAGAAAGATTGATATATTCAATCGCACTTTTAGATTTGATGAGAATATTTGCCTCATCAAGAAAGAGTCCTCTTTCCTTTCTCGAAAACAAGTGTGAGAGTTCTTTTTTATCACAAGTGGGCAAGCAAAAATCGCAAGGAATCCCCTGCGATTCTTGTTTTATCAGTCCATTTCTGGGAAAAGTTTGGCCAGTATTTTCGGGGTGATGCTTTGTCCCGGCCCCTCAGCGCAATAGGTGTGCATATACATAGAGGGATTGAAGTTAAGCTCGATGCAGGTACAGTTGGGATTTTCCTTGGTGGAAATAGCATAGCTGTCAGGGATGATGAGGTCAACGCCACAAGCCCAAGCTCCCATAGCACGTGCCATGTCCGCAGCCAGTTTCTTATAAGACGGGTGCATGCTGTCTGTGACATCAATCGAGTCTCCTCCAGTAGAAATATTGGAATTGCGCCGCAAGTCAACCTTGACTCTATCAGGAAGGATATCATCTGGTCCATAGCCTTGCTGGTCCAGCATGAGCAACTCAATGTCTCCCAGTTCAATGATTTCGAGCGGTGAACGATGATCTCGGCCCCGCAGCGGATTATCATTTTTGATGGCAACCAATTCTCTTACGGTGTGTTGACCGTCTCCGACCACATTAGCTGCTACTCGCAAGAGGACTGCCTCACACTGACCGTCTAAGACAAAGAAGCGATACTCCGTTCCAGCGATAAATTCCTCCACCAAGACGGCGGCGTCTTCTGAAAAAGCAATCTCCAAAGCTTTGCGGTAGGCTTCCAGACTAGCTGGTTCTTGGAAGATAGAGATGCCCAGTCCAAAGTTGGTTGACTTGGGTTTGACGACAATTTGTCGATCTTTAATCAAAGGGTAGTAGGCCAGACCATCTTCGAGAGAAGAAAACTCTGCCCCAGCCGGAACAGGAAAATCAGCTGCTGCCAAAATCTTTTTGGTGACTGTTTTATTGGCCATGGCCAGAGGGATGACATAGTTATCCTTAGAGGTCATGTTTCCGTTTTTGACATACTCCACATGCTGACCATGCCAAAGCTTGAGAAATTGGTCATTTTCATCTAGGATTTCGAGATGGAGGCCTTTCTGGAGAGCGTCAAACATAAGCATTTGAGTGGACAGCTCCATCTTTTCGTAGCCCTTGAGGGCGTAGGGTGCAGTCCAGGCGTAATCTCGATATTCCCGTGCTTTTGCAAGTCCAAAAGCTGAGATGGAGTCCTTCTCAATATGAGGCAGTAATTTCCCCGCCAGAGTCAGTTTAGGGTCAGCCAGCGTAGCTTTGACTTGCGCTAGTAATTGACGGTAGGCGTCAGGGAGATTGAAATGCTGAATCACATTTTCCATAGCTTGGAGAATAGCAGAGCTGTCAGCCTCTGCAGGTAGAGGCGTCAAGGGGTGAGCCAGAGCAACGGCATCGTTGAGAGCATGAGCCGCTTTTAGCTGTGTATCGCTATCTGTCACATCATCCAGCCACAATAGAGCCAAGAGAAAGAGGTGGACTGTGTCCAAGGTTCTTTGACTGATGCCCAAAACGTCGAAAGGATTAAGGTCGAAACAGCGCAGTTCTAAGTAAGTAATGCCTTGTTCCAGATAATCTCGATTTCGTTTTTGACCGCGAAAGCGCACAGGCGAGTAAAATTCCTTTTCTGCACTTAGGTCGCCAGACCCGACATAGGCCTCGATGTTCGAGACATAGCTTTCCAGCGAGCGAAATGATACATGGATATGCTCGTCATTGACGTAGCCGTGATGGCTATTGCGTAGTGAGCGGACAGGAGCCTCAACTGGCTCATCGTAAAAGCCAGCTTCTGCCAGTGGAGCTGCACCATAAAGATAGGTCAAGAACCAGCGGAAACGGAGGAAATTGCGAGCTAATTTGAGATAGAGAGCATTTTTAAAATCCTTGAAGGAAGAAAAGTCGCTAGCCTCAAAGAGAGCCGCCATCAAATCTTTTCCTAACTCGATATTGTAATGAATGCCGGAAATGGTCTGGAGCCGTTTGCCATATTTTTCTGCTAAACCTTGACGATAATGGAGTTCGTAGGTATTTTCGAGGTGGGCAATTTCAATCTCGTCTTCTCGGAGTTGGGGAGGCATGGACAAGGGCCACATGAGTTCATCTTGGGGAATGGAGCGTCCAGCTACATCGGTGATGGCACCCAGTAGGCGACGGGCTTCCTGAGTTGAAGAGGCGATGGGCGTAATCAATTCTAGCTGTTGCTCGCTAAAATCCGTCTGGATATAGGGATGAAAACTCCGAGAACCCAGAGAGCTGGGATGGGGAGTTGATGCCAGTGTCCCAGCCTCTGTCACGCGTAGGGATTCTCTCTCCAGTCCAAAAGTCGCCTGTAAGATCGGGCTGGCAGGGTCTAGCTTTTCGAGTAAACGATCAATAGTCATCATGTTTTTCCGTCCTTAGTATAGTACTTTCAGTCTATTATAAAAAAGGCCAGAAAACAACTATTCACTACGTTTTTAATGAATTCCCGAACTTTTATCGCCATTTGTTAGATATATTTCGTGAAAATAGAAAATTTTAAAAAGAATTATTCGCTTTCAAAAGTGAAAATCCAAATTTAAAAGACACCTGACCTTGAAAAAAATTCAAAATTTTCTTATAATAAGGTGTAAGATACGTTTGCAGGTGAAACTCCTGCCTTGTAGATTAAGAAAGGAAGAGCTCTTGTAGCTCAGACGAAATTATGACATCAGTTGTTGTTGTAGGAACCCAATGGGGAGATGAAGGAAAAGGGAAAATTACGGATTTCCTTTCGGCCAATGCTGAAGTGATTGCCCGCTACCAAGGTGGTGACAATGCTGGACATACGATTGTGATTGACGGGAAAAAATATAAATTGCACTTGATTCCGTCAGGAATTTTCTTCCCAGAAAAGATCTCAGTGATCGGAAATGGGATGGTGGTCAATCCTAAATCTCTGGTCAAGGAGTTGGCTTATCTGCACCAAGAAGGTGTTACCACAGATAATTTACGCATTTCAGATCGTGCCCATGTCATCCTGCCTTACCATATCGAGCTGGATCGCCTGCAAGAGGAAGCTAAAGGCGACAATAAGATTGGTACCACGATCAAGGGAATCGGTCCTGCCTACATGGACAAGGCTGCGCGTGTTGGTATCCGTATCGCTGACCTTTTGGATAAAGATATTTTCAGAGAGCGCTTGGAGCGTAATCTAGCTGAGAAAAACCGCCTCTTTGAGAAATTGTATGATAGCCAAGCCATGAGCATTGACGATATTTTTGAAGAATACTATGAATACGGTCAGCAAATCAAGCAGTATGTGACTGACACATCTGTCATCCTCAATGACGCTCTGGATCAAGGCAAGCGTGTCCTCTTTGAAGGGGCACAAGGTGTCATGCTGGATATTGACCAAGGTACCTATCCATTTGTAACCTCGTCTAATCCAGTTGCCGGTGGGGTGACGATTGGTTCAGGTGTTGGTCCAAGCAAGATTGACAAGGTAGTTGGTGTCTGCAAGGCCTATACGAGCCGTGTCGGTGATGGACCATTCCCAACTGAATTGTTTGATGAAGTGGGCGACCGTATCCGCGAAGTGGGCCATGAATACGGTACAACGACGGGTCGTCCGCGTCGTGTGGGCTGGTTTGATTCCGTTGTGATGCGTCACAGCCGCCGCGTATCAGGAATTACCAACCTTTCTCTCAACTCCATTGACGTTTTAAGTGGTCTAGATACAGTCAAAATCTGTGTGGCCTATGACTTGGATGGGGAGCGAATCGACCATTATCCAGCAAGTCTGGAGCAGCTCAAGCGCTGCAAGCCAATCTATGAAGAATTGCCAGGTTGGTCAGAAGACATCACTGGTGTCCGCAGTCTAGAAGACCTCCCAGAAAATGCCCGCAATTATGTTCGCCGTGTCAGCGAACTGGTTGGAGTCCGCATTTCGACCTTCTCAGTCGGACCAGGTCGCGAGCAAACCAATATCTTGGAAAGTGTTTGGTCAAGTTTATAAGCAAGTGAAGA
>NZ_JAPVZU010000007.1:0-98929 GCF_041432545.1 Streptococcus sp. 27098_8_113
ACAAAATCGAATTCTAACGAATTAGCGATTTCTGTCCCACTCTCTCTTTCTTAAACTTTTAATCAATATACTTCAGCTTTCCACGGAAATCTTCCAGGCTTTCATAGCCTTTTTCTTCCATAATCGCCTTGAGTTCGGCGGTGATGCGCTCGAAGGCTGCTACTCCTTCTTTATGAAGGGTTGTTCCTACCTGCACCATGCTGGCACCACAGAGGATATGCTCAAAGGCATCGCGCCCAGTCAGGACACCACCGGTACCAATGATTTGGATTTCTGGTTTCAGACGTTGGTAAAAGGCATGGACATTAGCCAGAGCCGTTGGCTTGATATACTGGCCACCAATACCGCCAAAACCATTTTTGGGACGAATGACCACTGACTCATCCTCAATGTAAAGGCCATTTCCAATCGAGTTGACACAATTGACAAACTTGAGTGGATACTTATTGAAAATCGCAGCGGCCTGATCAAAATGCACGATGTCAAAATAAGGAGGCAGCTTGATACCCAGGGGCTTAGTGAAATAAGCAAAAACTTCTGACAAGATTTTTTCTGTCGTTTCAAAATCATAGGCAATCTGTGGCTTACCAGGGACATTTGGACAAGAAAGATTAAGCTCGGTAATTCCCTTAAAATCACTCGCCTGCACTTTCTTGAGAATGGTGTGAGTCTCTTCTGGCGACATACCAACCAAAGAAAGGAAGAAAGTACGATTTGGCTCGCTTTCTTGCAGCTCCAGCAAGTAATCAAGATAATAATCTAAACCATTATTGGGCAGGCCCATAGAGTTGATAGAGCCCAGTGGCACATCCTGATAGCGAGGTTCTGGGTTTCCTTGACGAAATTCCAGCGTTGCCGTCTTTGTCACAAAGGTTCCTGCAACAGAGTTTTTGACTTCTTCTAACTCTTCCACTGTCATACAAGCCACCCCTGCAGCATTCATCAAACAGTTGTCAAATTCAAAACCCGCAATTTTTGTCTTGGTTGTTGTCATTATTTTGACCTCTTATTCCTTAATTTTCTCTATTATATCATTAAAATTCTTCCTATAAAAAATTTATCCTAATTTTCTAGCAAAAGGTTCGGCATTTCCATCTAGAATCTTCAAAAAAATATTATGGAAATTTTCAGAAAATTCAACTTTTTTCTTTACACCCTAAAAAAATTCTGCTATAATGGCTCGTGTAATAAAATATAACAACAAAAGGAGAACGATATGACATCTGCTAAAGAATATATCCAAAGCGTGTTTGAAACTGTAAAAGCTCGTAATGGGCACGAGGCTGAATTTCTTCAGGCAGTTGAAGAATTCTTCAGCACTTTGGAACCTGTATTTGAAAAACACCCTGAGTATATCGAAGAAAACATCTTGGCACGTATCACCGAGCCTGAGCGCGTGATTTCTTTCCGTGTTCCTTGGGTTGACCGTGATGGAAAAGTGCAAGTCAACCGTGGTTACCGTGTTCAATTTAACTCAGCTGTTGGACCATATAAAGGCGGACTTCGTTTCCACCCAACTGTAAACCAAGGGATCTTGAAATTCCTCGGATTTGAACAAATCTTTAAAAACGTCTTGACTGGACTTCCAATCGGTGGAGGTAAAGGGGGATCAGACTTCGATCCTAAAGGGAAGACTGATGCTGAAGTGATGCGCTTCTGCCAAAGCTTCATGACTGAATTGCAAAAATACATCGGACCATCACTTGACGTACCTGCTGGTGATATCGGTGTTGGAGGACGTGAAATTGGTTACCTTTACGGACAATACAAACGTCTTAACCAATTTGATGCGGGTGTCTTGACTGGTAAACCTCTTGGATTTGGTGGTAGCTTGATTCGTCCAGAAGCAACTGGTTATGGATTGGTTTACTACACTGAAGAAATGCTCAAAGCTAATGGTAACAGTTTTGCTGGTAAGAAAGTGGTAATTTCAGGTTCTGGTAACGTAGCTCAATATGCTCTTCAAAAAGCGACTGAACTTGGCGCTACTGTTATCTCTGTATCTGACTCAAACGGTTATGTCATCGACGAAAACGGAATTGACTTTGATCTTTTGGTTGATGTTAAAGAAAAACGCCGTGCTCGCTTGACTGAGTATGCAGCTGAGAAAGCAACTGCTACTTACCATGAAGGTTCTGTATGGACTTACGCTGGAAACTACGACATCGCTCTTCCATGTGCGACTCAAAACGAAATCAACGGCGACGCAGCTAAACGTTTGGTTGCTCAAGGCGTTATCTGTGTATCTGAAGGTGCTAACATGCCTAGTGACCTTGATGCGATTAAAGTCTACAAAGAAAACGGAATCCTTTACGGACCTGCCAAAGCTGCTAACGCTGGTGGTGTAGCTGTATCAGCGCTTGAAATGAGCCAAAACAGCCTTCGCCTCTCATGGACCCGTGAAGAAGTTGACGGCCGCCTCAAAGACATCATGACAAACATCTTCAACACAGCTAAAACAACTGCTGAAACATACGGACTTGGTACAGACTACCTTGCAGGAGCAAATATCGCTGCCTTCGAAAACGTAGCAAACGCTATGATTGCGCAAGGTATTGTTTAAACCCTAAAATTTAAAAATCAGCTTGCTCATTTGAGCAGCTGATTTTTTGTCTATCAATGGATTGTAACGATTTACCGAGCCGACTCTTTTAAAAGAGCTAGATATTCCTCTAAAACTAGGTGATGTTTTTGCATATATTGGGCCGACTCTACGCCAACATAACGATAGTGCCAATTTTCAAAATCCACACCAGTAATATCGCTTTTCCCTTCAGGATAGCGCAGAATAAAGCCGTATTTAGGGGCAATTTCCGCAATCTTATTTGCCATGCCGTCTTCCTGACCTTCTGGCTCGCTCATATCAATCGCCAAGCCTGTCTGATGCTCACTGGCACCTGGCAGCTGAATCCGCTTTTGCACTTCTTGCTCCGCTTCTTGCCGAGACAAGCCTTCTTCTTCGGCCAGAGCTAGGGCTTCTTCATAGAGCTCTGTCTGCTCCGCTCGGCTACGATAGCCCGAAATCAAAGTTTCCTCTGGCGCAATGGCCCGAGCTGCAGCCAAAAATTGTCTAGTATTTTCAGCAATCCGACTATCTACCTGAATATCATCGATTTGGGTCAACCTAGGATGAGACTCTTCCTGTAAATGGCTACGATTGATTAAAGTCAACTCCCAATCATCAACTGACACTTTGGGCAAGTCAGAACTCTGGGCTTTAAGAGCATGATTCATAAAAGTTGGCAAGTCTTCATCCATATCTTGCACTCGCAATAGAGCAAACAGCAAACTGATCCCAATTCCTAGAAATAAGAGCCTATTTATTAGTCGAAACAGAGAGAGTTTTCTCTTTCTTTCATGGCGACCTCGTCTCAAGACTTGTCCTCCAGCTCTTTCGCTCCAACTTCACGATAGGACATATCACCGATGGAAACAACCGAAAATTGTCCATCTTCATAGTCTACGATGGTCACACTACCATTGCCTAGTCCATGAGGTTGCATGCGATTAATTAGGTAGACAAAGGTTCCAATGGTCATGCCATGACTAACTACCAAAGCATTGCCACCACCAGCTGCCTCCAGCTCCTCAGCAATCTCTGAGAAGCCTTGCCAAATTCGGCCGCTGAGTTTTTCCCAATTCTCAGCCCAGCCAGCCGTGTCGACTTCTACTAAGCCTTCTGCCAGCTCGGCATAGCTGAGTTGATGGACATGGTCAATATTAAAGACCCTAGGCATGACCCCCATAAAGAGCTCGCCATCATAGCCACCATCAAAGCTGCCAAAACACCACTCTCGAATGCGCTTGTCAAACCGATAAGGAATCTTTCCAGTCAAGCCCAGCTCTTCCAGAATAATTCCCATGGTCTGAATGGTTCGACCCGAATCACTGGATCTAGCTAGTTTAAAATCAATACCCGCTTTTCGCAAACCAATTCCTAATTCATGGATGCCACGTTCGCCTTCTGCTGTCAACGGACTATCACTCCAGCCCTGAGCTCGTCCGATTGTATTAAACATCGTTTTACCATGCCGGATCAGGTATAATCTTGTTTTTGCCATACACTTCCCCCTTATTCTCCTCTCATTATATCACGTTTCTGAAAAAAAGTAGTTTCTAAGATTGAGAGAAAGCAGCTCAAGAAAGCTCAATTATTGCCATATTTTCTTTCAACCGTTTATTTAGCGTCCAATATTTTGGCACCAACTTCACGGTAGGACACATCTCCCAAGATCTGAATCGTAAATTGTCCTTTTTCATATTCAACGACTGTCACACTGCCGTTGTCAACTTCAGGATTTTTGCTAATGGATTTATCGAGCAGATAGGCAAAAGTCCCAATGGTCATACTATGGCTGACGACCAAAGCATTGCCTCCACCAGCAGCTTCCACTTCTTGAGCAATATCTGTAAATCCAGCTAAAATCCGCCCACTGAGTTGCTCCCATGGTTCAGCCCAGCCAGCCGTATCCACTTCAACCAAACCGTCAGCCAATTCTGGGAAAGTCAGCTCTTTATAATTGTCAGTATCACGCACCCTTGGAATCACTCCACGGAAAAGATCGCCACCATAAGCCCCGTCAAAGCTCCCGAAGCACCACTCTCGAATACGCTTGTCAAACTTATAAGGAATCTTCCCTACCAAATCCAGCTCTTCTAGGATAATCCCCATGGTCTGAATGGTTCGACCAGAGTCGCTCGAGAAAGCCTTGGTAAATTCCAAGCCAGACTCTCTCAGCCCAATCCCTAGTTCACGGATACCACGTTCGCCTTCTTCAGTTAAGGGAGTGTCCGACCAACCCTGAGCCCGACCAATGGTGTTAAACATAGTCTTACCATGCCGGATGATGTATAATTTTGATTTTGCCATGAATATCTCCTTTTTAATCAAGGCCACTCGTCTAAGAGTGGCTTATTTGTCTCGCACTTGACCAAGCAAGACAGAGGGAAAGGGTCTGTTTAGACAGACCCCTATATACTTAGTTTTTAAAGCTGTGAATAGGCGCTGGAATCTGACCGCCACGCGCGATAAAGGCAGCTGACGAAGCCTGATTGACCTTCATGACTGGAGCTGTTCCCAAGAGCCCGCCAAATTCAATCATATCGCCTTCCTTGCCCTTCGGAATAATCCGCACAGCTGTTGTCTTCTGATTGATGACACCAATCGCTGCCTCATCCGCAATCATGGCTGCGATAGTTTCAGCCGGTGTCGCTTCTGGAATGGCAATCATATCCAAACCGACCGAGCAGATTGCTGTCATAGCTTCTAGCTTTTCTAGATTGAGCGAGCCATTTTGCACAGCAGCAATCATGCCCTCGTCCTCTGACACAGGAATGAAAGCACCAGACAGTCCGCCAACCTGATTGCAAGCCATGACACCGCCTTTTTTGACTTGATCGTTGAGCAGGGCAAGTGCCGCTGTCGTACCATGAGTGCCGACTGTTTCTAAGCCCATTTCTTCCAAGACACGGGCCACTGAATCCCCGACCGCCGGTGTTGGAGCCAGACTCAAGTCAACAATCCCGAACTTGACGCCCAGACGCTCGCTGGCCATCTGACCGACCAACTGGCCGATGCGAGTGATTTTGAAAGCTGTTTTCTTGACCGTTTCAGCCACCACGTCAAAGCTCTCACCACGAACCTTTTCCAGAGCCCGCTTGACAACACCCGGTCCAGAAACACCGACATTGATGACCACATCTGCTTCACCGACACCATGAAAGGCGCCCGCCATGAAAGGATTGTCCTCTACCGCATTGGCAAAGACAACTAGCTTGGCCGCACCCATGTCAGAAAGCTGGGCCGTTTCCTTAATAATCCGCCCCATATCCGCAACTGCTGTCATGTTGATGCCGGTCTTGGTTGAGCCGATATTGACAGAGGAGCAGACTTTGTCCGTCTCCGCCAAAGCGCGTGGAATGGAATTAATGAGGATTTCGTCTCCTTTTTGATAACCCTTTTGGACCAAAGCAGAGAAACCACCGATAAAGTCCACACCGATTTCTTTTGCTGCCCGATCCAGAGCATGAGCCAGAGGCAGATAGTCTGTAGCATCCGTAGCCGCTCCGATCAGAGAAATCGGAGTCACGGAGACCCGCTTGTTAACGATAGGAATCCCCAGCTCAGCTGCGATCTCATTCCCGGCTGAAACTAAATCTTTCGCTTTGGTCGTAA
This sequence comes from Streptococcus sp. 27098_8_113, assembly GCF_041432545.1. Classification (NCBI taxonomy): domain Bacteria; kingdom Bacillati; phylum Bacillota; class Bacilli; order Lactobacillales; family Streptococcaceae; genus Streptococcus; species Streptococcus sp. 27098_8_113. The sequence goes on from NZ_JAPVZU010000007.1 coordinate 6,176, forward strand.
TTTTTTGGTAAATCTTCTCAGCAGCCCGATCAATGTCCGAGTCAATGCAGTCTAAGAGAGAAATGCCCATGGTGATGGTCCGAATATCAAAATTCTGCTCCTCAATCATGGCAATAGTTTCTGTAACTTGTCTAATATCCATGTGCACTCTCCTTAGATATTGTACATAGCGTCAAAAATCGCTGCGCTTTGAATATTGATTTTGACATTGAGGGTCTGACCGAAGGCCTCAAATTCACTACGAAGTGCTGCAAAATCCTGCTTTTCGTCGCTAGAAACGACAGCCATCATGGTAAAAAACTCGTCCAAAACAGTTTGAGAAATATCGTCAATATTGAGCCCTAGATCGGCAATTTTAGTAGCTACACCAGCCACAATTCCTGCCTTATCTTTTCCAACAACCGTAATAATCGCTTTCATCGTTTGCTCCAATCATCTTTATTGCTAATATTGTAGCATAAATGCCTGTTTTTTGCATGAAATTGCAAAAATCCAAACTGCGAATATTGCGTGCTGTTTAAATATCAGACTCAAATACTCTTCAGAAATTACACATATCTCTTCCTTTCGTTAGAAGTTTATTTTTTATCTATGTTTTTAATTGTAAACGGTTTCAAACTCTGTTATACTAAACTTAAAGAACACATTTAAAAGGAGGTTTCTTATGAAAAACTCATATAAGAAACACTTATATACACAAGCCCTCAGCCTCTCTGCTGCTGTCCTCTTAGCCGTTTTAGCTCAAGGAAATGCGGCAGCTGATACGCTTAACCCTGCTGAAACTCCTCAAGACAGCAGCAAAATCAGTACTCTTGTGGAGCAGCCTACACCTGCAAGTACAGATAAGGCTGAAGAACCTTCGACTACTCCACAAGCTGAACCACTGGAAAAAAGCAGCCCATCTGAAGCTACCGACAGCAAGTCTCCAAGTCTTCCTTCCACAGCGTCAGAGGAAAAAGCAGCTGAAACTACCCAAAAACTGGACACTACGACTAAAACAGAAGTCCGTGCAGCTAGCTCCCAAGAAAACAAGGTTCAGCTTGCCGACAGTAAGGTTTACATGTCCGAAAAAGCCAGCATTGAAGAAACTATTCAAGAACAGGGGGCTCAAGCTGGTAAAATCACTTGGACACTGGACAACAAGCCTATTAGCGAGTGGAAAACTTGGAAAATGGAGGACGGCACCTTCACTGGCGACCCATTTGTCACTGTTGAAGAAAAAGCTGATGGAAATGACCTAAAAGTTTCCCTCAAATTTAATGAACTATTTGGGCAAGACTTAAGCCTGCGCACACCAAACAATATCCGTAGAACCTATCGCAACTTTATGGGAAGTCATGAATTAGTCGGAACCAGCGAAGATCTTGGCCTGACTATTCGCAAGAACATCGTTCTGCGACCTTACGAAGATTTCCATACCCACGATGAAATGCTGGCAGCTATCGAAAAGAGTCGACAAGATGCTAAAACGGATCGCTTGGTACAGATTGAGAACATCGGAAAGAGTGCCCAAGGTCGTGACGTCAAGCTCGGTATCATCAGCTCCGACCAAAAGAGTATTGACGACTATCTCAACACAACCAATAAAGTCGCCCTTACTAAACCAGCTGAAATGTTAGCTGCTCTGAAAAATGGTACGCTGGACTATAAACTTCCAGTCCTTATCAATAACACCCACGCTGACGAACAGCCAGCCATCGACATCATCACTGGGCTCTTCAATACTTTTGCGACCAAGGAGCAAATTTCCTTCCAAACAACTGATGCCAACGGTGCTACTAAAAATATCACCCTCAATGTCAAAGAACTCCTCAAGAAATTCATTTTCCTCTTTGACTTTACTGAAAATCCTGACGGAGATGTTGCCAATACGCGTGCTCTTGCCAACGGAATTGATCCAAACCGCGACACTAGCTATCAGGCTAACCCAGAAACCCGTACTGTAGCTGGACTCATCAACAAATGGAATCCAATTGCACTTTATGACATTCATGGATTCGTTAAAGAATTCTTGATCGAGCCAGCGACACCGCCGCATGATCCAAACTTTGAATACGACCTTCTGTCAAAAAATATGCTGGAAAATGCCCACCACATGGGACGTGCCGGCGTCGCTAACTCTAAGTATGACAGCTATATCATCCCTAAACTAGACTGGGGCGATGGCTGGGATGACTCCTTCTCTGGCTACACTGGTGTCTATGCCATGTACCACGGCATATTAGGACATACCATTGAAATCCCTGAGGGCAATCAGGAATCCTACAAAGCTGGCTACCACGCTGTCCTCGGAGGTATCTCTTACCTGTTCCAAAATCCTGACAAGCTCATGGAAATGCGCCTCAACTTCTATCTCCGTGGCATCAACAAGGTTGAAGATCCAAAAGCTGAAAATGAGTTGGTTGGACCTGACGGCAAGGTTGTTGGACGGGTGAAAAACGGTCAGAAAAAATTCTTCCCTGACTATTATGTCATCCCAATGGGTCTCGATAAAGACAATGATTCCCAACAAGCCTTTAATATGATTGAATACTTCAAGAGAAATGGGGTTGTCATTCAAGAATTGAAGGAAGATGTTGGCAACTATAAGAAGGGTGACCTGGTTGTTGATATGGCTCAAGCTAAGCGCGGCTATGCCAATCATATCCTCTACAAGGGTTCCAACGAATCTGCTTGGGCTGCCATGTATGCTGAACTTTTGGTAAACTTCCCAGATATGAGAGGCTTTAAAGCTGAACCTATCTTTAAAGATAAACTCTTTGATGGCAAGCTCGGTGAAGTCACTGCTCTCCGTGCTACTCGGACGCGCGATATCAACTACTCAGCACCTTACTATGTCATCGCTAATACATCTGACAGCGCAGTCAAAGCTGTCAACCAAGCCATTCGCCAAGGTAAGAAGGTCTATCTGACAGAAGATGGCTATATCGTGGATACATCAACCTTTGCAAGCCTCTTAGCTGATTATGCTATTTATGGAGATGCCTTGTATAAGGTTCCAGAAGGGCCAAGCTTGAAAGCACTGAAGGTCTATGCACCTCCTCATCAATTCTACTGGGCAGGAGTGGACTCCCCTACTCATACCGCTCTGGCATTGAAAAATCTAGGTTTTGATATTGTCGATACACCTGAGGAAGCTGATGTCATCGTCCTTGAAAGTAACAAGTTTGACAAGTCTATCCTTGGTCGCAAACCAACCATTGTAGTGGGTGGCTCTGCTATGCAACGCCTTGAAAAACTCGGTGTCCTAGATGGATTTGATGCAGAAAGATTCTCTGGTGGCAGCGATTTTGAAGGTCTGATGAAGGCTATTATAGAAGATAAAGATCCATTGACTAGCGGCTATAAGAAGAATGATCTCTTCTATTCTAATTCCGGAAACTGGATCGCAAAAGCCCCTGCCAACTTCAAGACTTTGGCGACTATTGCAGACAGTGACTACTACATTGCAGGCTGGTGGCCAGGCAACGAAAAATTAGCTAATAAAATCGTTGCTATTTCTGGTAATTACAAGGAACATCCGCTCTTCGTTTATGCTGGAAATCCAACCAACCGTCTGCATACTATTCACTTCTACCGTTGGGTATCGAACGCTGTCTTTGGCAATCAATTGGCTGAGCTGAAAGATATGCCTATCACTCACAAACCAAGTGTCGAAATTGTAGAAATTTTGAACCTAAAACCTCAGCCAAAACAAGCAGGCAAAACAGCCGACAAACCGACAGCTCCGAAAGCGAAAGAAGAGCAATTAGAAAGCCTAGCTCAGAAAACAAGCGAAGCACAGCCTAGCGCTACAGTTCAAAAAGCAACAAATACACAACAGGCCCAGCTCCCACAAACAGGAAGCAAGGAAAACTCTGCTCTCTTCACAGTTGCAACGATTCTTCTGGCTACAAGTGGTGGCCTCATCTTGCTCAAAAAGAAAGAAGCGTAAGAATTTCTATTCTGCTAGATAAACCTTTACTTACGATAGTTCCTTAAATATAAAAATCGCATGGACAAATCATTTTAGGTTCATCCATGCGATTTTTTTCGTGACTGACCATCTTGCAATTTTATCTGATATTGAGGAAAGCTTAATCGAATATAGACTTTCATTATTAAGCTAAACCAGTTAGAACAGCGCTCACAAAAGCCGATTTCTGGTCTTTATCCTGGATTTTAGGGACTTGAATCATTGCTCTCTTCCACCATCTCAATCCAGGAATCAAAATACTGCTCCATAAATTGAGTCTGCTCCGCTATCAAAGTTTTGTCAACCTCCTCATTAACAGGAGCCAAAACCCACTTGTCTTCTATATCATCACGCCGATGGATGATAGCAACCAACTTTCCTGTAAACTTTTCCAGAGGCTGCTGCTGATCATGGGAAACAATATACACATCCTGCTCTTCGCCATCTCCACCCATCAGCTCAGGGATATAGCCATAATTAATCGGATAGACATTCCCAAAAGAATCTTTAAAACCGACCGGCCGATCAATAACAGCGCTAAACATTTTTTCCTTGCATTTCAACCTTTCTTTACCTCCATCAGCTACTTTCTAGCTTCATTATACAAGAAAAATCCCGCTGGAGCGAGATTTTCTATCTATAGCCTGATTATTCGTTTATATTTCCTATATTATGCAAGCCTTGCACCACATGAAATTAGAATAGACTTTGCTGTTTTTCCTGTTGCTACTTGTCAAAGGCTTTTTAATCAAAATCATCTTTTTTTCATCCAATTGTCTCCTAAGCTTCCTCAGCATTATTTTTATAAGTTTATCTTGCATTGTTTCAGTTGTATTTTCATTGAAATGGACAACAACCTCATAGGTGGTCTTTCCAATCTTTCTCTTTGTGCTACTGCCTTTTTTATCTGTATTTTTCAGTTCTTCCATAAATTCTCCTTTTCTTTTTTGAATGTTTGACAACAAAAAAGGAAATAGCGGCTATTTGCTTTTACCTCCTCTCTATCATTTTATTTAATTATTTTATTTCGACAAACTGGGATTTAGATTTTAACCCTTACGGAAAATAAAACGGGCTATTCTCCTGAAGTATATTCTATAATATTATAGTTTAATGCAGAGTGTAGCTATATAGTCATTTCCATAACGTGATAATCTATTTCTTTTATCACATGATTCATAAAAATCTATCATAGCGAGACCATTTTTAAGTTGTCCTCTAATCTGAGTTTCTAAGGTATGGCTAAATTCATATCCATATTCTGGATTTATGGTTATCTTGCCTTCCTCTTCAAGCTCTTTTGAATTAAAAGGGATTGAAAACTTTAAAAGTAATTCCTCATCGGGTTTATCCCATACAGTGTCAGCATCATACATGTATATCCAAGGGTTCATAAATCCGACCATTAACAAACCGCCCTTTTTCAATACTCGAGAGGCTTCTTTATACATGTTTTCTAAATCTTCTATATATACATTTGAAACTGGATTAAAAACAATATCAAAAGTTTCATCTTCAAATGGAAATGGTTTTGTCATATCGCCTTGAACGGTATTGATCTTTAAGCCTTCTCTTTTAGCAACCAACTCATCTCTTTCTAATTGCGATTTAGAAAAATCCATTATGGTTACATCATAACCTTTTGCAGCGAAAACGGGACCCTGCTGTCCACCACCACAAGCTAACCCTAATATCTTTTTTCCGTTGGCTTTTTCAAACCATTCTTTCGGAACTTTTTTTCCAACAGTTAAGGCAACAGAAATTGGATGTTTTCTAACTTCTTCTAATTCTTCATGTGTCAATGGCTCAGTATAGTCATTTTTTACATTATTCCATCTATCTTCATTGAATTTTATATAATCGTTCATCTTATAATCTCCTCGTAATTTTATACTGTTTAGATTTAGGTTAGATGTGTTGCCAGCACTTGATTTCATTTTATTATACCATATGTTCAATTACTATTATTTCAATATTTTCTTAATTAGTATTTTTAAAATTTATTTTTCCTATATTTAAAATATCGAACCAAAGATTCAATAAGCATATTTCAACTCACATTTTTCGTCACACACGTATCAGTTTTTTAGATGAGCAAGGAATTCCACTCGAAGCAATTCAAGATCGTGTTGGGCACACACGAGGAAGTCGTGTTACAGATATCTATTTGCACCTTACACAAAAAGCAAAAGATCTCATTATTCCTGTATTAGATTCGTTAACTAAATAAGTGTGGCAAAACAAAGAAAAAAGGTTTATCCAAATTGGATAAACCCCGTTATATCAAGCTTTTGCAAGCTTCTTATGCTTTACCTTCTGAACCGAATACGTCGATACGTTCTTCAACAGATGCTTGGATAGCTTTGACACCGTCAGCCAAGAATTTACGTGGGTCGAAGAGTTTCTTCTTGTCGTATTCTGCTTCGTTTGCTTCGTAGTCACGAGCAAATTTACGAGTTGCGTTAGCAAATGCAATTTGGCATTCAGTGTTAACGTTAACTTTCGCAACACCAAGTTTGATCGCTGCTTGGATTTGATCATCAGGAATACCTGAACCACCGTGCAATACGATTGGGAAACCTGGAAGAGCTTCAGTCAATTTCTTCAAGTGGTCAAGGTCAAGACCTTCCCAGTTTGCAGGGTAAGGACCGTGGATGTTACCGATACCAGCTGCCAAGAAGTCAATACCAGTTGCAACCATTGCTTTAGCGTCTTCGATTGGAGCCAATTCACCTTTACCGATGATACCGTCTTCTTCACCACCGATAGTACCAACTTCAGCTTCTACTGAGATACCTTTAGCGTGTGCTTTTTCAACAACGTCTTTAGCCAATTTAAGGTTTTCTTCAACTGGAAGGTGTGAACCGTCAAACATGATTGAAGTGTAACCAACTTCGATACACTCAAGTGCATCTTCGTAGTGACCATGGTCAAGGTGGATCGCTACTGGTACAGTGATACCCATTGATTCAACAAGGTTAGCGATCAAGTTGCGAGCAACTTTGTAACCACCCATGTATTTGGCAGCACCCATTGAAGTTTGGATCAAAACTGGTGCTTTTTTAGCTTCTGCTGCGCGCAAGATAGCTTGAGTCCACTCAAGGTTATTTGTGTTAAATCCACCAACTGCATAACCATTGTCACGAGCTGCTTGGACAAATTTTTCTGCTGAAACGATTGCCATTTGTAATAGGCCTCCTCTTATTTTTTGTGGAATGAACCACTTACATTGTTTATTTTATCACTTTTTCATTAAAATTGCTAGTTTTTCCTGAAATTTTAAGTAATTCCCAAGCAATTTTTGAATTCAGACATCTTCAGCTTCTTTGAGAAAACAAAAAAACTGACCGAAGTCAGCTAATCCTATGCGGAGAGAGGGACTTGAACCCTCACGACCTAAAGCGGTCACAGGATCCTTAGTCCTGCGCGTCTGCCAATTCCGCCATCCCCGCGATTGAGTACTTTACTAGTATAACAGGATAATCTCCCCTTGTCAACACCTTTTTTCAAAACTTTTAAAAAGTATTTTCAAAAAATAAAAATGAGACAGGGCTCGTAAACACTGCCCCATCTCACTCTTCTTATCAATGTTTTTCCAAATTGCGCAACATCTGATCAATCTTATTACCGTACTCAATAGACTCATCTTTGACGAAAGTCAAATCTGGAATCTTATACATCTTGAGATTTCGGCCCAGTTCACGCTTAATGGTACCGGTTGCCTTTTCCAAGCCCAGCTGTGCCTTTTGATTATCCGAAGCCAGGTCACTCATGATGCTATAGTAGACCTTGGCCATAGACAGATCGCCCAGCATTTGAACGTCAGTAATGGTCACACCTTGGACACGTGGATCACGGACTTTCTTTTGCAAAATCTCATTGACTTCACGCTTGATTTCCATCCCTACACGGTCGGTACGAAAATGATTTGCCATAGGATTTCCTTTCTAATTTTTTCTTCTGCAATATGAGGCTGGGACAAAAGTCCTAGCCTCTCAATTGTCTTTGGATTATCGAGCAAGACGCAGTGGTTGAGTGGGCTCTACTACGCTGATTTCATCAGCTTTTACAGCCCTACTCAACTGTGCGGAGGTGGGACGACGAAATCGAATTCTAACGAATTACCGATTTCTGTCCCACTCTCATATTTTTAGTTTTAGTTGAATGAAAGTCGCTCTAAACTCTTTGTGAAAAGGTGCTTGGGATAGAAGTATCGACTTCCACCCAATATGCTTTTCACTGAGAGTTTTCGACGTATTTCTCTTATTTCTTAATTTCTTCCATGATATAGGCTTCAATCGTATCATCCACTTGGATATCGTTATAGCCGTCAATCATGAGACCACCTTCGCGGCCGTTAGTGACTTCTTTCACATCATCCTTGAAGTGCTTCAAGCTCGCCAACTGACCGTCGTAAATTACGACGCCATCACGGATGACACGAACCTTAGAATCACGGGTAACTTTACCATTGATAACCATAAATCCACCGATAGTACCAACCTTGGAAACTTTGAAAGTTTCGCGGATAAGGGCTTCCCCGATGATTTTTTCTTGGTATTCTGGGTCCAGCATTCCTTTCATGGCATCTTCCATTTCTTCGATAACCTTATAAATAATGCTATGAAGACGGATTTCTACATCATCAGCTTCTGCTTGCTGGCGAGCTTGTGGTGTAGGACGAACGTTAAATCCAATGATAAAGGCATTTGAAGCTTCTGCCAAAGTTACGTCGGATTCATTGATAGCACCAACCGCTGAGTGGACAATGGTAATCTTAACGCCTTCCACTTCAATTTTCTGCAAGGAAGCAGCCAAGGCTTCTACAGAACCTTGTACGTCGGCTTTAATAATGACGTTAACAGACTTAACTTCACCAGCTTTGAGGGTATCAAAGAGATTTTCCAGACTGACACGATTAGTAGCTTGACGTTGCTTGAGAAGGGCACGTTTCGCACGTTCTTCACCGGCTGCACGCGCAGCTTTTTCATCTTCATAGACGGCAAAGTGGTCACCTGCCATCGGAGTTTCATTAAGACCTGTGATAGAAACTGGCGTAGATGGACCTGCTACTTTGACACGACGACCTAAGTCATTGGTCATAGCACGGACACGTCCGAAGGTATTTCCGACAACGATTGGATCTTGAACATTCAGCGTACCTTGTTGAACAAGAAGGGTTGCAACTGCACCTTTTCCTTTATCCAAACGGGCTTCGATAACCGTACCGATAGCGCGAACAGTCGGATCTGCCTTGAGTTCTTGAATTTCTGCTACAAGCAGAACTGTTTCCAAAAGCTCATCGATGTTTTGGTTGAATTTCGCAGAGATTTCAACAAACTCAGAATCTCCACCCCAAGCAGTTGACATAACACCATGCTCAGCCAATTCACCAATCACGCGCTCAGGATTGGCACCTGGCTTATCGATCTTGTTGATGGCCACAATAATTGGCACATTAGCCGCTTTAGAGTGGTTGATCGCTTCAATAGTCTGAGGCATAACACCGTCATCAGCTGCTACGACCAAGATGGTAATATCGGTAACAGAAGCACCACGCGCACGCATCGAAGTAAAGGCCGCGTGTCCAGGTGTATCCAAGAAAGTAATCTTCTTGCCATTTTCCTCAATCTGGTAGGCACCGATATGCTGAGTGATCCCACCTGCTTCACCTGTCGCAACGCGAGAGTTACGTAGAGTATCCAAGAGGGTTGTTTTACCATGGTCAACGTGTCCCATGATAGTGACAACTGGCGGACGCTCTACTAATTCATCTGGATTGATATAGCCTTCTTCGACAAAGAAGCGCTCAATATCAGCCGTATCCACTTCTACCTTCTTCTTAGCTTCGATACCGTAATCCACCATGAGGAGCTCAATAGTATCACCGTCAAGAGATTGGTTTTGCGTTGCCATCACGCCCATCATAAAGAGCTTCTTAACAATTTCAGCTGGCTCGCGCTTGATCCGTTTTGCGATTTCCGCAACGGTCATGCCATCTGTGTATTCGAATTCGCTTGGCAACTCATGGAACTTGCGTTCTGTAACAGGTTTTGGAACCTGATTCTGGTTACCTTTTCCTTTTTTATTTTTCTTATTGTTATTCCAGTTACTGTTTCTTTGATTTCTCACTTGATTTTGACTATTTCGATTCTTTTGTTGTTTTCTTGGACCTTCTTCTTCGCGATCAAAATCATCGCGCTTCTTATCTGGTCGAGCTTGCTTTTTACGACGAGTATCTACCGCAGCTTGTGCTGGTGCAGGAGCAGCCTGTTGGACTGTTTCAGCTGGAGTAGCTTTAAATACTTCAGCAGTTGTTGTCTCTGCTTGGACTGGCTCTTTTCGTCTATTCTGGCGTTCATGTGCCTCTTTAGCTGCTTGAGCCTGTTTAAAACGCTCCTCACTAGAACGGGCATACTCCGCATTTTGCTCTGCTTTCAGAGCTGCTGCCCGAGCCTTAAAGTCAATTTTCGGCCCTTGAGGCTGTTGGCGGTTCTGACCGTTAAATCCTTGATGATTCTGACCATTCCGACGGCCATCTTGACCACGATTATCACGACGGTCATTGCGGCGCTCTTGGCGATCGTTGTTGGCCTTGCGGTCATGACGATCACGCTCATTGCTTTCCTTCTGGTCAGAATTTTGTGGTTTCCGATTTTGTTGCTGCTTACGACGCTCTGCTTGTTCCTTGGCACGTGCTTCACGCTCTGCCTTAAAATTTCGACTTTGTGGCCGAGCTGGAGCCGGTTTAGCAGGAGCTTCAGCTGCCGGTGCGTCGGCTACTTTTGGCTCTTCTTTTTTAACAGGGGCCACTTCTTTTTGGACTGGAGCAGCAGGTTTCTCAGCTACTTTTTTGGGTGCGGGCTGGACTGCCACTTCTTTCTCTGGAAGAGGCTTAGCAACTTCTTTAGTTGCGAAGCTAGCCTTAATGCGCTGACCTGCTTCTTCTTCTACACTGGAAGAATGGCTTTTGACTTCTAGGCCTAATTCCTTAGCCCGAGCTACTACCTCTTTACTTTCCTTCCCCAATTCTTTTGCGATTTCGTACAATCTAATTCTAGACAATTCTTGTCCTCCTCTTCTATTGCATAAGAGACCTCATTTTCTTTGTAAAACCAGCATCTGTGATGGCGGCTACTTTACGAGCTTTGCCAATCGCAGTGCTTAATTCCAGTGTTGAAAACACGGTTGACACTTCTATCTTGTAATAATGGCTTTTATCAGTAATCTTTTTTGTCAGATTTGGTCCGGCATCCTCAGCTAAAAAGATCAGATGAACCTTGCCTTCTTGGATGGCTTTGATGACCAATTCTTCTCCTGAAATGATGCGGCCAGCCCGCTGGGCCAAACCCAGCAAGTTTGCTAGTTTTTCTTTATTCAAGACCCAACTCTCTTCTCTTGATCTTGTGATCGACATAGGCAATCAGCTCGTCGTAGAAACTTTCTTCTATTTCCATACTGAAACTACGATTAAAGACCCGCTTTTTCTTGGCCTGCTGAGCTTCTTCATTATCTAGCTTGATATAAGCGCCCCGCCCATTGGCCTTGCCTGTCGGATCAATGAAGACCTGACCTTCTTTATTCTTGACGATGCGCAACAGATCACGCTTGTCAATCACTTCATTTGACACAACTGATTTTCTTAAAGGGATTTTTCTTGTTTTTGCCATATCTGCCTCCCTTATTCTGCGGCTACTGCTTCACTTTCTTCGAGTTCAATTTCAGTTGCCACTTCTGTATCATTCAGCTCTTCCGCTTCAAATTCTGCTGAAAGGGCATCTACTTCGGCTGGTACTTCTTCTGCTATGTAATCTTGGCCAAATCCACCAAGCTCGTTGGCTGCTTCCATTGCTTCAAATTCGCTGGCTGACTTGATATCAATTCTGAAGCCAGTCAAATGAGCTGCCAAGCGAACGTTTTGACCACGACGGCCGATAGCCAGAGAAAGTTTATTATCTGGCACAACAACCAAAGCTCGCTTGTTGTCTTCTGCATGGAAGATAACTTGATCGACCTCTGCTGGAGCAATGGCATTGTAGATGTACTCGGCTGGATCAGCAACCCACTCGATGACATCGATATTTTCCTCAGTCGGAATCATACGGCCACTTTTAGCATCATATTTAGCTGGGTGGAATTTGCTGGTAATCTTCTTGATATTGGCACCACCACGTCCGACGATGGTTCCGATCGCATCCACGTTTGGATTGTGGCTGCGAACCGCTACCTTGGTCCGATCGCCCGCTTCGCGAGACACGCTCATGATTTCAACAGTTCCGTCGTAAACTTCAGGAATTTCCTGCTCCATCAGGCGCTTGATCATCTCTGGATGGCTACGGCTAACGAAGACATTGACACCACGCGGATTGTCTTCTACCTTGTAGACAAAAACTTCGATGCGGTCATGAGAGGCAAAGACCTCACCAGGAATCTGGTCTTGTTTAGATAATTGTGCTTCAATAGTGCCCAGATTGACATAGATAAAGCGATTATCAAATCGCTCCACTGTTCCTGACATGATTTCATTTTCATGTTCTTTGTAGGTGTTGTAAGTGATAGCACGAGTTTGCTTGCGCATCTTTTCCATAATGGTCTGCTTAGCAGACTGAGCTGCTACGCGGCCAAATTCAGCTGGCGCTTCTTCAAACTTGATCTTGTCTCCTAGCTCATAGGCAGAGCTGATAGCCAAGGCGTCCTTGAGGCTGATTTCCAAGCGGCTGTCAAAGACCTCATCCACGACTTCACGGACGGTATAGACATGGAAATCACCTGTTTTTTCATTAAACTCAATGGCTGCGCTGTCTGCCTGACCGTAGCGACGACGATAAGCAGAGCGAAGGGATTCTGTCACTGCTTCGATAATATCTTCTTTTTTAATACCTTTGTCCTCTTCCAAAATACGGAAGGCCTCTAGCATTTCTTTACTCATCTTCATGTAACTTTTGCTGAAGCAAAAGTATTCCTTTCTTCATTATATTATTGCGATCTGTTACTAAAATTTAACGGCCAGTCTTGCTTTTGACACTAGATTATATGGAATTTCAACTTCTTTTTTGCGTGTTTTATCCATATATTCCATGAGCAAGACATCATCTTCAAATCCAAGCAACGTTCCTTCGAAAACCTTATTTTTATCCAGTGCCTTATAAAGACTGACATGGATATAGCTTCCAACTGCAGCTGCCACAGCTTCCTTGGTCTTCAGCGGACGCTCCAAGCCTGGGCTAGTCACTTCCAGAAAATACTGGTCAGGAAAAGGATCGGGCTTGATAGAGTCCAACAGAGGACTGATTATATCAGTCAAATCTGCTGTATCATTGACCGTAATCCCCTCGGGCTTGTCTACAAAAACACTGAGAACATGGTCACCGCCCATCTTGCCGTATTCAATATCTACTAATTCATAGGGTTCTTGTATGGCTGGCTCAATGACTTCTCTTACTAATTCAACAATCGTTGCGATAAGACTGCACCTCCTCACAGATAAGAGGCGAAGATACTTCCTCGCCTCTCTTTTATATTCACTAAAATGATTATAGCATAGTCTGCCTTGAAAATCAAGGGATATACTTCTATTTCTCTACAAAACCTCGAATAGACTAGATAGGATAACTGTAGCTAGTCGCCTTATTGATGGTCCGTAGATACCGTTGTAGAGCTGCTGGAAGAGCTAGAATGACTTTCACTCTCACTCGTGGTGCTGCTGGAAGGCGATGACGACGATGAACGTTCGCTTGAACTAGAAGAACTTGTTACCGTACCGTCTGTCACGTAGAAAGTAATCTTGGTATTTGATTTCAATTTAATACCTTGACCAGCTGCTGGAGACTGGGATGTCACCAAATCAGCTTGGCTGGACTCCACGGAGCGATCAATCACTCTCTCAATACGAGACGAAGCGATTCCCATCTCCATCAGATAGGACCTCGCATAGGCATACGAAACTTGGAGATGACCAAAGTCCGGCATTGGAACAGTAGTCACTGTTTTAGCAACGGTCAGAGTAATCTGTTTATTTGACGTCACATCATAAGAAGAACCTGCAGCTGGGGTTTGACTGATGACCACTCCTTCTTCAGCATCAGAACTTTCTTCTTCTACAATCTTGATCAGCTTCTCAGGAATATTGTAAGTGCTTTTCAGATCTTCAATCGCCTCTGAGGACTTCTTACCGACGTAATTTTCTACCGTAAAGGTTTTTGCTCCTTTAGAGACAATCAAATCCACTTTACTGTTTTCGCGACGTTGACTATTAGCTGGTGGATCTGTCTTGATGATCTTACCTTCCGCCACTTTATCACTGTAATCCTCCTTGATTTCTCCTACCTCAAGACCCTTAGCAGTAATGGTCGAACGAGCTTCTGCCACTGTTTGTCCTGCTACATCTGGAACCGTAGTATTAGCAGGACTCTTGTAGATCAGAAAGAAGAAAGCTGCAAAAACTAAGAGAATAGCTAAAAACATAACTTTGTATCTAGCTCTTAAATGACGTTTTTTCGGCTTTTTGACTGGAGCTTTCAAAACGGGGGCCTCTCTCTTCACATCAGCTGTAGCTTTAGGAGCCACTGCTTCTGTGGCAGGGCTTGGGGTTGACTGAGGAACTGGAGGAACTTTTGGCAAAGTTTTAGTATCTGCCTTGGCCCCATCATCAAAGACCAGTTTCTTTTCATTTCGACGGTCATAGGATAAGCTGCTAGACAAGTCAACATACATCTCCGCAACCGATTGATAGCGATCGCTCAGCTTTTTAGCCGTTGCCTTAATGACCACATTTTCCAAGGCCTGAGGAACATTCGGATTTTCTGCGATGATTGAAGGCAGAGGCTTTTGGAAATGCTGCAAAGCAATCGTCACAGCACTATCTCCGTCATAAGGGATATGCCCTGTCAGCATCTCGTAGAAAATAATCCCCATGGCATAAATATCACTCTGAACAGTGGCTTTGGAACCCCGTGCCTGTTCTGGTGAAAGATAATGCACCGACCCCAGCATCGAATTGGTCTGGGTCAGACTGGTCTCTGCGAAAGCCACGGCAATCCCAAAATCTGTTACCTTAGCATCGCCATCTGGTGTCAAGAGGACATTTTGTGGTTTCAGATCACGGTGGACAATCCCGCGTGTATGCGCCAGGCGCATAGCCAGTAGGATTTGCCCCATGATTCTGACCGCTTCTTCGTTTGAAAGTGGAGAATTTTCTTTGATATAGCGCTTGAGGTCAAGGCCAGACACATATTCCATGGCCAGATACTGCTGACCATCTTCTTCTCCAATATCGGAAATCCGGACAATGTAAGGATGATCCAAGTCCGCCATTGCTTTGGCTTCTCTTTGGAAGCGGGCAACTGCAATAGGATCCGTCTGATAATTGGTTCTAAGAACCTTTACAGCAACTTCCTCACCATCAAGTATCAGATCTCGCGCCAGATAGACATCTGCCATGCCTCCACGGCCAATCTGTTTGATGATTTTATATCGCCCGGCAAAGATCTTGCCGATTTGAATCATTCCTGCTCCTCCTTGTCAAAACGAACCAGAGCAACTGTGATATTATCCAGCCCTCCAGCATTGTTGGCAAAGCGAATTAAGGTTTCAGTTTTTTCAGATAGGCTGATATCGCTGGTGACAATATCATAAATTTCGCTGTCTGAAATCATATTGGTCAGACCGTCACTGTTGAGCAGAAGGTAATCACCAGCTTCTAACGTGATCATGCCATAGTCAGGCTGCACTTCGTCTTTTTGACCGATAGATTGAGTGATAATATTCTTCTGCGGATGGCGTTCCGCCTCTTCTTGTGTAATCTGTCCAGCCTTGAGCAAAGCATTAACAAGTGAATGGTCACTGGTTAATTGGCTATATTCCTCACCGCGAATCAAGCCAATGCGAGAATCACCAATATGAGCATAGATAGCTTGATTATCAATAATGGCTAAGGCTTCTAGCGTCGTGCCCATACCCTTGTATTCTTCGTCCTGACCAAATTGGTGGATGCGCTGATTTTCTTGTTCCAAATGCTCTGCAAACCATTCACGGACTTGGTTTACTGAGTCAATCTGAGTATCAACCCATGCAGCACCCAGGTCTGTTACAGCCATTTCACTGGCAATGTTACCAGCTCTGTGGCCACCCATACCATCGGCCAAGATAATCATGGTCTTGCCAGCCCGATTTACAAAAAGATTGGCATAATCCTGATTATTTGTCCGCTTTTGACCAACATCTGTTAATATTGAAATTTCCATACTGTCAGTTTCCTCCTCTTAGTCCGATATCTTCCTAAATTGACTGATAAAAAATCCATCGCTTCCGTATAATTCCGGCGTAATCAAGATACAGCCGTCTTTCACGATATCTTCTCTTTCATGTTCTAGTCTAACTTGCTCAAAATTTGGGTGTCTTTCTAGAAATTTCTTGACTACTTCAAAATTCTCTGCAGACACAATCGTGCAAGTACTATAAGTTATTATACCACCTTTACGTAGACTTTGACAAACGCTGTCTAATATATCCAGCTGAATTTTTTGTAAATTTTCAAAATCAGCGTTTTCTTTATTGTATTTAATGTCTGGTTTGCGGCGAATTAAGCCGATGCCAGAGCAGGGAGCGTCCACTAGGATTTTATCAAAAGCATTTGGTCCAAAAGTCTCAAATACCTTGATCGCATCCAGTTTTTTAGTAGTAATTTTATCTGCCAAGCCTAGACGTTCTGCATTTTGACGAATCAAGTCCAGCTTATGGTCGTAAAGATCCAAGGCTGTAATCTGACCACTCGTCAGATAGGAAGCCATGTGCACAGCCTTCCCACCTGGCGCACTGCAGGCATCCAGAATCTGCTCATTCCCTTCAATATGCAAGGTTGGAGCAACCAGCTGACTAGACTCGTCTTGAATAGTAATCAAGCCTTTTTCAAAGAATTCATGACCAGCAAAATGGCCTTGTTTCTTGACCAAGGCTGAAGGGGCTAAGAGCGAATCGTCCGCACCCAAAACCGCTTTAACTTCTTCCTTTCGAGCCAAATCCGTCACTCGGATGCTGGCCTTGTTGCGCTCAAAGAGACCAGAAAAGATAGCTTCCGCGCGTTCTTCCCCGTATTCGTCAATCAACACCTTGACTAGCCAGACTGGTAGAGAATACTGGACTGAGTAGCGCTTATTCTTGCGGTTTATACTGGTCGGATCGGCTGCACCTTCCCGCTCGATTTTCCGCAGAATCGCATTGACATATTTTTCACTGCCACGCTTACGACTTTTGGCAATCTCAACAGCTTCATTGACGACAGCGTGCTGGGGGATTTTATCCAGATAGAGCATCTGATAAAGGCTGAGCTCAAGCAGGATATAAAGCCAAGCATCCAGCTTGTCTCTATCCTCCACAAAATGAGCCAATTGCCATTCCAGACTAATTTTGCGAGCGACCGTTCCATAGACCAGCTCCGTAACCAAGCTTTTATCAGCTGAACTGAGAGCACTCTGTTTCAGAGCCTTATTGAGGGCGATATTGGAATAAGCGCCCTCTTCAAAGACTTCTTCCAGAATTTCCAGAGCAAGCTCTCGGGCTCTTTTTTGCTTACTTTCCAAATTCATCACCTACTGCTAAATTCCGACCCAGACCGTTGAGAAAGTCCTTAATATCCATTTTGGGCTTGCCGAATGGCTGCACCGTCTTTAGAGAAAGAGCTCCCTCCCCCGCTGCGACCGCTAATTCTTTCTTGCTGATTGTCAAGATTTCACCTGGACGACCGCTGCCTTTTACTTGGCTAACCTCGTAAATCTTGAAGCGCTGGCCAGCTAGCAGGGTATGGGCCACCGGCCAAGGATTCATGCCCCGAACCTGATTGAAAATCTGACGACTGGTCTTTGTCCAATCAATCCGCTCTTGCTCTGGGCTGATATTCGGTGAAAAAGTCACCAGCTCTGGATTTTGAGGCTGAACTTGAATCTCTCCCGCTACATAGGCTGGCAAGACTTCTAAAAGAAGATCGCGACCAATCACAGCTAGTTTTTCAAAGAGAGTTCCCACGTTATCAGACTCTTCAATAGCTGTCGCTCGACTGGCAATCATATCACCAGCGTCCATCTCCTTAACCATTTCCATAATGGTCACACCTGCTTCTTGGTCACCATTTATCAAGGCATAATGAATGGGCGCTCCGCCACGGTATTTGGGCAAGAGAGACGCATGGACATTCACTGCGAAGTTAACGCTGTCCAGCAAGCGGCTAGGCAAAAATTGACCAAAGGCTGCTGTCACGATGCCGTCAGCCCCTAAGTTCATAATCTCTTCCAAGTCCGCGCTTTTAGCTAACTTTTCTGGTTGGTAAACTGGCAAGCCGTTAGCTAAAGCCACTTCCTTGACCGGTGTCATGCGGATTTCCTTTTTGCGGCCCACCGCTCGGTCTGGCTGAGTGACCACCGCTAAAATTTCATATTGTTCGCTTTCCAGCAGGCCTTTTAAGACCGTTGCTGAAAAGTCAGGCGTTCCCATAAAAATTAATTTCACTGTCATTTCCTCAAATCTGTCGCAGAATCCCATCACCTGCGACTGTTTTTCTTTCTATTATATCAAAAAAGCGAGCAAAGCTGATAGCTCTCGCTCACTTTCGCCATCAGATAAAATTCTGGGGTTCATTATCAATACTAAGGCGCAGGTCCTTGTTTTCCGCTTGCTGCGTTAATTCCAAGACCTGATTGAGTGTAGCTTGCAGGTCATCTTCAAAGCGATACTTCAGTAAAATCTGATAGTGGTAGAGGTTGTGGGTTCGAGCAATGGGTTTGGGTGTGGGACCCAAAATTTGCACCTTGTCCGACAAGCCACTCCGTAAAATATCCATGACTTGATAAGATTTCTTGACTACCGTTTCCTCATCCTTGTGGGATAGGGTCAGCCCGACTGTATAGTAATAAGGCGGATATCCTAACTGCCGTCGAATTCCCATTTCATAAGCGTAAAAACCTTCGTAATCCTGCTTTCTGGCAAAGTCAATGGCATAGTGATGCGGGTTGTAAGACTGGATAAAGACTTGCCCAGTTTTTTCAGCTCGACCTGCCCGACCTGCTACCTGAGTCAGCAGCTGAAAGGTTCGTTCTGAAGAGCGAAAATCTGGCAGATTCAGAGCCGTATCCGCATTGAGCACACCGACCAGGGTCACATTAGGAAAATCCAATCCCTTGGCAATCATCTGAGTTCCCAGCAGAATATCTGCCCGCCCCTGACCAAAAGCCTCTAGGATCTCTTCGTGGCTCCCTTTTTTTCGGGTCGTATCCACATCCATCCGCAGAATGCGGGCCTCTGGAAAGAGAGTCACCAGCTCATCATAGGCTTTCTGCGTTCCCGTACCATAGTAGCGAATGCTGCGACTGGCACAATTAGGACAGGTTTGCGGAATATCCTTGGTAAAGCCACAGTAGTGACAGTTCATGGTCTTGGTATCCATATGCAGGGTCAGAGAAATGTCACAGTTGGGACAGGTGTCCACCGTGCCGCATTCCCGACACATGACAAAGCTAGAATAACCTCGCCTGTTGAGCATGAGAACCGTCTGCTCACCCTGCTCCAGACGATCCTGAATAGCTTCTAGCAGGACTGGAGTGAAATTACTGGCTTCATTTTGCCCAATGTAATCTCGGAAGTCCACCACCTGAACCTGGGGAATCTGTGCCAGCGGATTAGCCCGCTTGGTCAGCTGCAAAAAGTCATATACGCCACGGCTGGCTCTGGCCCTGCTCTCCAAACTCGGAGTCGCCGAACCCAGCACTAAGACAGCTTGATTGTAGCGAGCTCGCAGGAGAGCCACCTCTCTGGCATGGTAGCGAGGATTGGAATCCTGCTTGTAGGAAGACTCATGCTCCTCGTCAATGATGATGGCTCCGATATTTGTCAAGGGGGCAAAGATGGCCGAACGAGCACCAACAACGACCTGAGCTTCTCCTCGCTCCACCTTGCGCCACTCATCGTACTTCTCGCCATCAGATAGACCAGAATGCAAAATAGCTACCTTGTTACCAAAGCGCGAAATAAAGCGATCGGTCACCTGAGGAGTCAGGGAAATTTCCGGCACCAGCATAATCGCGGTCTTTCCTTGGATTAGAGCCTCCTCAATCACCTCGAGATAAACCTCGGTCTTGCCACTCCCCGTCACTCCTTCTAGCAAAACGGGCTGAGCGTCAGCTTGGCCGATTTTTTGACAAATCGCAGTGACCGCGGCTGCCTGCTCCTCATTTAGAACCAGCTTTTTATCCTGTCGCTCCTTTTGGAAATGCGCTGCAGACCGGCTGACCTCTCTCTCCTCTGTATGAAGAAGCTCCTTTTCTAAGAAAATGTTGACTACTGCAGGCGAAAAGAGTTTACGTAAGTCTTTGAGAAGACCTGATTGTGGATTTTCCAGCAAATAAGTCTGAAGTTCCTGCTGCTTTTTCGCTCGGGCAGAAGGCAAGAACTGAGTCAATTTCTCACTGTTCACATGATACCAAGTTTCTGTCTTGATATGCTTACGGTCCGTCGCTTGGTATTCCAAGCGAATCTTACCAGCCTGAGTTAGCCGCATGAGCTTGGACTGACTTTTCTTGTCTAAATCAGAAAAGCGAAGACTAGCTTCCTGGCCAAAAATGGCCTGCCGCTCTTCGGAAGAAAGCTGCTCCGTTGGATAAAGCAACTTGTCATAGCTGGAATTAAGAAGACTCGGCAACATGGCCTTCAGGATGGAAATTTTATAGGAAAAGACAGACAGGCGCAATTGGTCAGCTAGCCAGAGCTGCTCGGCATTGAGAACCGGCCTAAAGTCAAGAACTTCAGCAATATCTTTCAATTCTCCGATATGACCAGCCAAATCTTCCTCTCTCTCATCAGCCAAGCCAACAATCAGCCCCTGAATCAACCGACCGCCCTTACCAAAAGGCACATGCACCCGCATCCCAGCTTCTAGCATCTCAGAAAACTCCTCTGGAACCGCATAGCTGTATGGTTTATCCGTCTGCATCAGAGGAACATCGACAATAACCTTGGCAACTTTCACACTCTCACCCCGCTTTCCCTAAACGAAAAATAAGATTGAGTATCCCAACCTTAAATTTTCTCACCCTCTTCTTTTTCTTTGGCAATTTGTTCTTTGATCTTGCGCTCTTCTTCTTCTTTACGCAAACGTTCTTCTTCCGCACGACGGCGAACTGCTTCGCGTTTTCCTTCTGGATCTGGGTGAATCACAACATTACCAGATTCAATTTCTTCTAAAGCACGTAGCGTTGATTTTACTGATTTAAAATCTTGAGTTGGCTTAGCGCCAGCTTCTAGCTCATGGGCACGCTTAGCTTCTAAGATAACCAAAGAATATTTTGACGGTACCTTGTCCAACAAGGTATCAATAGACGGTTTTAACATCATAACTATTTACCTAATTTCTAACTTTATTAACGAACAACTACTTCATCCTTAGGAAGCATGTCTTGGTAGTGACCGATGACCCGGTCCACACGAAAATGCTCGGCTTCAATTACACGTTTCACACGTTCAGCTGCCAAAGGCACTTGGTCATTGACAATAGCGTAGTCATACTCTCGCATCAAGGCAATTTCTTCTTTTGCTTTCTCAATTCGCTGAGCAATAACATCTGCACTGTCTGTACCACGGCCAACCAAACGGTCTTTCAACTCTTCCAAGTCTGGCGGAGTCAGAAAGATAAACACAGCATCGGGCACTTTTTTCTTGACTTGGAGTGCTCCTTGCACTTCGATTTCCAAGAAAACATCTATCCCCTTATCCAAGGTCTCATTGACATAAGTGAGTGGAGTCCCGTAATAATTGCCGACATACTCTGCATACTCGAGCATCTGCCCTTGACGGATCAACTCCTCAAACTCTTCACGAGTGCGAAAGAAATAATCAACACCATCAACTTCACCAGGACGCTGCGGACGAGTCGTCATAGATACAGAATACTGAAACTGATTGTCCGTACTCTCAAAAATTTCCCGTCTTACTGTCCCTTTTCCAACGCCTGAGGGGCCAGAAAAGACAATTAACAAGCCTCGTTCTGTCATCATATCTCCTTCACAGTCTTTCTATTTAGTGTAACAAAATTGCGCTCATATTTCAAGAAGATTCAAAGAGATTTCCTTGATAATCCTCCAGAATCCTGCTAGATTTTAGACGCTTTTATTCATCAAATAAGCCTTGAAGACTGGCGAAAGGACTGTTAGCTTCTTTCTTCTCCATTTGCTGCTTTTGGTAGTCTTCCTCCGTCAGCACCTGCCAGTCATTTCCCGTAGGCATACTCGCACCAGCTTCCTCTTCAGGAGTCAAAACTTTCAGCGGAATATGAAGTAAAATATTGTCCGCCACACTGGCTGCCAGATCGATCGTATCTCCCTCAAATGGTAGAACCAAATCATCTTCCAGCAAATCTTTTTGCACGGAGCCATCTTCGACGGAAGCAAAGACTTCATGAACCATGTAGGCTTCCTCCCTATCAACCGGAGCCATACTGCGACTAGAAGCGAGGATAATCTTGTAGGTCAAGGTGTAATCCAAAAAATAAAGCCCATTTTCATACTGAGCCTGACCTCTGGCCACGATTTTCTGGATATCTAACACTTCACGATTACGCTCTTGTAGCTCTTGCGCCAAATCAAAGTCTTGGTCGAACCGCAAGCCGCCAGCATTCTTCTTAATTTCTTGAATATTTAACATTTCAGCCTCATTTTACATTATTTTTTCTTCATTATATCATTTTCTCAGCCAAATACCTATACCCAAAACAGCCATGAAACAACTAAAAAGAAAATCTCTCAGCCAGCTGGACTGAGAGACAACACGTTTTTCCTAAAAAGGGATTATTTTCGGAATTTGAACTGGCTGTAAAGACCAAAGACGATGATCCAGACAGCTGAACCGATCGCTCCCACCACCGTTGACTCTTGTAAGAAAAGAGTGACAAAGACAAAGGCAAAGAAGAGCATGGTCAAAGGATTGAGAAACTTGTAAGCTGGCATGAGATAACCATCTGCCATAAAATCTGGTGACTTACGATATTTGAGGTGGGCCAGCATAGTCAGACCATAGATAGCGATGTAGACACCAGATGAGGAGGCCGTAATCAGAGCAAAGGAGTCCGATACTCCCGGAAGAATCTTGATAAAGGCCGCAAAGGCAATGGTAGCCGCCGAAGCCAAAATCGCATTCTGCGGAACATTTTGCCGAGATAACTTCCCAGCTCCTATTTTCTCAAGAAAAGGATTGGGCGTATCGTGGGCAATCTGATACAAATGGCGACCTGTTGAGTAAAGGGTCGAGTTTAGTGCGGAGGCCGCTGAGGTCAGAACCACGAAGTTAATCAAGGCTGCCGCCCATTTGAGACCCGCTAACTTAAAAACGATAACAAAGGGAGAGTCAGCCGTTGCCAGTTTTTCCCAAGGAATGATAGCCATAATGGCAAGGAGAGAACCCCCGTAAAACAAGACAATCCGCAAAGGAATTTCTTTGATGGCTTTTGGCAAGACCGCCCGTGGATTAGCCGTTTCAGAAGTGGTAATCCCGATAAATTCAATGGCCTGATAGGCAAAGAAAACCATCTGGAAAGCCATGACAAAACTTACAAAGCCATTAGGGAAAAGCTGAAAACCTCGTCCAATATTCCCAAGACTAGCTACTCCGTGAGGCGTTTTAAAGCCTGTCAATACCATAAAGACAGCCGTTGCAATCAAAGCAATAATAGCTACAATCTTTATCATAGCAAACCAAAATTCGACCTCACCGAAAACTCGAACCGCTATCAGATTGACCAAGCTAAGAAGAGCTAGAAAGACAAGCTGAATCATCCAAGCTGGCCAGTCAGGAAACCAGTACTGCACATACTGGGCAACAGCCGTAATCTCAGCCATTCCAATAAAAATCAGAGAAATCCAGTAGGACCAACCAGAAAAATACCCCCAGCCAGTTCCCAAATATTTGGTAATAAAGTTGATAAAGGTATGCTGGTCAGGGTCATAATAAAGCATTTCCCCAATCGCCCGCATCATCAGATACATGAAAAGGCCCGTCAGCATGTAAATCAAGATAATGGACGGACCCGTCAAACTAATCGAGCGCCCTGCCCCCAAGAAAAGTCCCGTACCAATGGTTCCAGCAATGGCTATAATCTGAACATGCCGATTTTGTAAGCCACGTTTCATCCCGTTCTTTTCTTTTTTCTCGTTGTTTTTCAACTCATTTTCATTCATTCAATCATTTCCTTTCACAAATCGCTTTATTGTATCACAATTCAAGCAATTCTGCTAGAAATTCTTTTATTTTTATCTATAAAAGTTAGAAAAAATATTTATTTTTATGCTAAGACCTGTTAATCTTCATCCGATACTCTTAAATTTATCTTCTCTTTTGTAGTAGATTGCCACGGATGATGTCCCCAAACTCAGTAAATCTCCTATTTCAAACTCCAGCCGCCGTCAATTTTGATAATCTCGCCCTGCATAGCAGCTGCCTTACCGCTTGCCAGAAAGAGACTGACATCAGCTACTTCTTGAGGATCCAGCCAGCGCTTGATCGGCGTTTCCTCAGCAACCCAGTCTGCCAGCCCGCCTGGCTCAAAATCTGCGGCAGTCATGGCTGTCTTGACAGCGCCTGGCGCCAAGCCAAAGACTTGGATATTTTGATCCGCATAGTCCAGGGCTATCTGCTTGGTCAAACCAGCTAGAGCATGCTTAGAGGCTGTATAGGCAGCACCGCCGCCGCCAGCCAAAAAACTAGCAATCGAGCACATATTAATGATGATACCAGACTTTTTCTTCAGCATCTTCTGCAGGTAAAAGCGAGTGATTTTCATGGTTGCGGTCAGATTCAGCGCAAAAAGCTGCTCCCAATCCTCGTCACTTGTCTCGTGCAAGGGACGATAATCGTCCAAAATACCGGCCGTATTACAGAGAATGTCCACCTCAGGCAAGCTAGTGAAGAGTGGCGCCAAGTCATCTGTCAAATCCATTTTAAAAAAACGTAGTTCATTTAGAAACTCCGGATTTTCACCCTTATCTACCCCATAAACGCGGTAGCCATTTTCTAAAAAGGTCAGAGCCTGAGCTCGGCCGATGCCAGAGCTAGCTCCCGTCACCAGTACTGTCTTAGTCATCCACTTCTACCCAATCTGTCGCGAGGACATCACAAGGAGTTGGACTCCACATGGAGAAGCCCTCCCCTTCGCCTGAAACATTGATGAGGAAATAAGGTGTCACCTCGAGAGCCACCCCATTCTGCTCAATCGTGTCAAAGAGCTGGACGTAGTTCTCTGCCCCACCCCAGCCTGTACGCACATATTTTTTCTTGGCCTTAAGGCCTGGTAAAATTTCTTCAAATGTCATGGTTTTCTCCTTTATTGTCTATAAACCTTGATTTGATAAGGTTTGTGAACCTCTGGAATGAGGTGGTTTTTAAATTTGTTCACCTTTTTGTGGACTTACAAGTCATTTATGGCTTTTTCGTAGTATGAAACAGCCTCTTTTTCTTTGTCCTTGGATAGGTGACTATAGATGTCCATGGTCATAGCCAAGGTAGCATGGCCTAACCGGTATTGTAATTCTTTATAGCTGATACCAGCGTTGAGCAATAAACTAGCGTGAGTATGGCGGAAGGCGTGGAAGGTAAAGCGGGGTATTCCAATTTCTTTGCAACGCCTATCCAGGGAATCTTGCCTTGTGGCCATATTCTGATATTCCTTAGTCGGGATAGCAAATACTACAGACGGAGCACGCGCCCCATCTTCTACGAATAGTTGCCGCTGCCTATTTTTGTAGAGCTTCAACATATTGACTGTTTTCCGGTCAATGCTAATCACTCTAACTCCTGCTTTACTTTTAGGCGGGCCTACTAGATCCACCAGCCTATTATAATTTTTTGATATGCTGATGGTCGCATTCTCCAAGTCGATATCAGACCACTCCAGAGCCACTGCCTCACCAAAGCGACAACCAGTCGCAAGTAGTAGGCTATACAGCACATAATCAAAATAATGACTGTATTTTTTGAATGCCAGCTTCTCCATATAGCCTAAAAGAGACTTCAAGTCCTCCGGAGCGATAAACTTGATTGCTTTACTCTCACGCTTTGGCTTCCTGGGCAGGATAATATCCCTCGCTGGGTTGAATGGCAAGAGCTGCAGCGAAACGCCATATTTTAAGATACGGCTATTTATCGAGTGAACCACGCCAAAGTGAACCAAGCGACTTGATAAGTCATTGATGAAACTCTGGATATAACTAGCTGCCAGCTTATCCAGTTTCATCTTTCCAAAAACTGGGATTAAGTGGCTATTCACCATTCTTTCTGTCGCTATGAAGGTTTGGGGTTTGACAGTCAGCCGGTAACTTTCCAGCCATAGGGCAGCCAATTCTTGATAACTCTTCACCCGCACAGTTTTATGAACCGTTGACCCGTTCGCTTTAAAGTCAAGCTGCGCGTGCTGGGTTTTGCTTTTGACCTCTTTTTTTGTCCGTCCGGTGATACTGGTCTTTACTTTCTTCCCCGTTACCTGATCCACTCCTAGATAGACACTTGCGCGGTACACGTTGCTACCGTCTTTCTTTTTGACTTCTGTTATTTTCATGATATACCTTTCCATCAGCAGGCAAGCTGTTATTAAAAAGATTTTAGATTGAATTAGGTTTATATCATGCTAGGAGCTACGAGACCCCCCTCTATTTTCGTTTTTAATGAGTTGGGCAGCATATATACCAGAAAAGAAAACACGCGCTTAAACGGGCTTATATTGCGTTTTAAAACGTGGCATATTTTGGGTGAATAATCTAGGTCAAAAAATGAGATTGTGAAGGTATGAGACTATTTATCCGCTAGGTGCTTGATTTGTCTTTCAAAGTCCGAGTTTATCTTTTGGGTTTTGTTGAATAGCTGATATTCTGCTTTTGCTTTATCTTTCGCAGCCTTGGAAGTGATTTTCCCATGACCTTCTAAAATATCGTATTCTTGGAAAGTCAAAAATCGGTCAATGCTTTGGGCTAGTTGTTGCATTGTCTGAGCTTTTCTTTGTTCAATTTGCCTTTCCAGGTAATCAAAGTAACTAGATATCCCTCGTTCAAGGGAACGGATCTGTTTTTCTGTTAGGTAATTCTTTGCTATTTGGGTATCTGATTGCAATATACGACCGTCAGGGGAGTTTTTCCATGTAGTAAGCCCCATATTGTCCTTTGTATGATCTGCTTTTGTGTAGATGATTTCCGCAGCAGTCTGGCCAGTAATTGCGTAATGGAACTTATTCTGTACATCCGCATAGAATTGCTTTGTCAACGTGCTTTGTGGGTCATAGTCGATAGAGATTTCAGCAAAAATATCTGTAATCTGCAACCATATACGACGCTCACTAGCTCGGATAGAACGCACGCGCTCCAAGAGCTCACGGAAATAGTCTTTTTCCAGAAGGTTCTCACCTTGTTTTAGACGGTCATCATCCATAGCGAAGCCTTTTATCATGTACTCACGAAGTACCGAAGTAGCCCATTGTCTGAAGCGCGTGGCTTTTTGAGAATTAACACGGTAACCAACTGAGATGATGGCATCAAGATTGTAGTAGCTGACATCCTTAGTTTGGGTTTTATCAGCAATTGCACCGTGTTTTGTGGTTATTTCCATTTTGGAAACAACCACCTTTTCTTCTAATTCTCCCTCTTCAAAGATATTCTTTAGATGCTTACTGATTGCAGGAACACCTACATCAAACAAGCGAGCCATTTCTTTCTGACTAGCCCAGATAGTTTCCCCGCGTATAATAACGCTAGCTGTTTCTTGGTTGTTATCTGCTGAATAGATTAAAAATTGTAATTCGTTCATAGCTTCCTTTCTGTTAGTGTTTTAAAAATTAGATTTTTTAGATGTTTGATTTGCTGAACGCCGAGAAATCACGCGCTTCATGGTTGTTGGACATTGTGGCAAGTGGGTTGATAGGTGATTTATTACCGGTTGTACCTTATTCCATTAATTGTATTTTGAAGTGCAACAATATCGGTACTTGATAAACTTTTGCCATCTAGAGTTAATTTATGAATTACTTCGGGATCATCAATGATATTCAAATCAGTTAATTTAGTTTTATCTAATTCTTTGAAACGGTATCTATCGAACGTTCCTGTTTTATGTTGAAGAGCTTTTACAGCAGAATATATTTCTAATTCTTGATCCGTCAAAGTGTTTAACATAATCTCAGTATATTCAGCTTTTGAAATCCCGTCAATTATACTGCTATCTTCAAAATATTCAACAAATTCTGTTAAAAATCTTTGATACCAATAATCGACCACCATACCTTTAACATATTCTGAATCGGGATAAGAAGAATAATCCTCATGATTTAGATGCTCCCCATATCCATTAACACCATACTTAGAATCAAGGAACTCAGTATATTCAGGGAAAACGGACATATCTTCAAGATTCCATGAACTAACATAATCACTAAAATCTTCTAAAGATCTAATTTCCCCTTCGTCATCATCTAATCGTTCATTTAATTCTTCAAGAATACGTGAAGAATACTTCTCCCAAAATTCAGGTAGTGTATCAGGAACATATATCTCTTCTTTTTTTTCGTCTGATAAGTCTAATTCAAAATACACATCATAATTTATTGGAGATAGTTCAGCGATAGAAAGAATTATCTTAAAAAACAATTCTTTAGTAGGGTAACGTTTTTCATTTTCTATATTTGAAATATAAGGTTGAGAAACCTGAACAGATTTAGCTAATTCCACCACTTTTATATTTTGTCTTTTGCGTAAATCCTTTAAATAAGTTCCTATCATCGTAACACCTCCTATTAAAACACATTATAACAAGAAATATAACTATTGACAAATAAAAATAATAGTGTAAAATAAATTATAACAGGTTATATTTCTTGTTATAATTTATTTTGGAAGGAGTTTTTTTATGAAAAACAATTTTCGTATTTTGCTTGCTAAAAAGCGTAAAAAGGTTTCAGACGTCTATAAGGCTACTGGTATTTCAAAAAGTACATTGACCGCTTTGTACTATGAGCGCACCAAAAACCCTGAAGCAGAAACTTTGCTTAAAATCGCTGACTATCTAGGCGTTACTATTGACGAATTATTAACACCAGAAGAGTAAGAAAGGGGCCAAACCATGAACCTAGTCTACATGGACGGTAAGAAAGAGCCGTATACAACCCACGAAATAGTGGCAGAACATGCTGAAATAGAAATAAATTCAGTAAGAAAACTAATTGATAAGCACAAAGAAGATTTAGAGGCCTTTGGGGTTTTGTCATTTGAAATCCATAAACCTAAAAAAGGATCGTTAGGCGGACGGCCTAGAAAAATCTATCGCTTAAACGAACAACAGGCTACTTTATTAGTGACTTATCTAGGAAATACCCGACCTGTTAGAAACTTCAAGGCAAATCTAGTAAAAGCATTCTTTGAAATGCGGGACGAGCTGACACAGTTTAAGCTGCAGCGTGCTTTAGAGAAGCCAAAGCGTAAAATTTTGCATGACAGTATAGAGACATGGGAGGCAAAACCCAAGCACGCGCATAGCACCATTACAAATCTTTTGCTAAAAGGCACTAGCGGCATGAATAAAAAGCAACTGATGGCGGCGCGTGGCGGTCTGACAGGCATTGATAGCCTAACCAGTACCGAGCTTGTCAAATACCAAGCCTTGGAAGATATGGCTATCGCTATGATTAACCTAGGCATGACCTATCAGGATATTAAGTCCATGGTCTTCAGACCAAAAGAAAACGCACCACAAGGCGCGTGAGAGCAACAAAAAAGGCTTTGAGAGCGACCAAACTATCAAGCCTTTCACACTATCACTAAAACATAATAAACAAGCAGGCAAGCTGTTATTAAAAGGGTTTTAGTAAAGATTTATACCTAGATTATAGCATATCTAGGACATTTTGACCATACGTAGAGCGCCAACTCTTTAAACTGGTACTTTCTCACGCTTTCAAACTTTGGCGACTCTGAGCGTGGGAATTAACTAGTATAGTAAAAGGCAAGAAAGACATTAAAAAGCTGTCGAAACAGGAACAAGCCTATCAAGGCAATTACACAAACACAGAAAAAGGAGTAAACACCATGGCAGAAACATCATACGAGAATTTAACTAGACGTATAGACAGAATTAGCGCAGAAATGCGAGAAATTAGCGAAAAAAATGGCCTAAGAAGACTTTCTTTATTGGCAAATCAGACAAAGTCCATCAAAGAAGATTTGTCCCGTTTACTTTGGATTGAATTTCCAGAATTGAATGAAAGTCATAAAATCGAGGCAGTCTCTAAAAGCACTACGGGAATGTTTTTCCATCCTGGTATTTTTGAAATGGATGCTATGCGACAAGCCTTTTTCAAAAGACAAGCCAAAACATTCTTCTTGACAGAGGCAGAACAACAATCTTATATCACTTATACAGAGAATCTATATCTAGAATCAACTAAAACTCTCAAAGAAATCATAAAAGATACTGACCAAAATTTACCCAATTCTAGTTATCAAGAAAAACGGGTTCGAAATATCGAACTATTTACAGCAGCTATCAGTAGCAATGTACAACACGAGGAGTTATAAAAAATGAGCGAACTACTAGGCGCAATTTTAACACTACTACTTTTCTTTCTGGCTGGCGTATGCGCTGAGCTGTTTCACTCCTGGGCTATTGCTTACAGACGCCGAGGGTATATCACCAAACGGCAACTCAGAAAGATGGAAAAATAGCTTGAAACAATGGAGGGCAGAGGATGACAAATAAAACGAATGATATTCTAGTGGACTATGAAGGGCTTTGCGGACAGTTAAAGGACATTCTAGATGTCTTAGAGTTAGCTAGTGCAGAGGAAGGGCAGAGAACTTTTTCCCTGCTCCATACAGCTAACCACGCTCTAAAACAACTCATTTCAGAACATGACGCTCTAGCCGAGACATACCGGAAGGAGGCCTGCCATGACAGAGCTTGAAGAAAGAATTCTAAGACTGATACCCGTAGGGGCGGACGAGCCACGCGCAGGGCGGGATATAGCCAATGTGCTAGGGCTGGAGATGAGAGCCTTACGAGATCATATTCTCCGGCTTATCGTTCGCTATGGTATCCCTATTGTGGCCAAACGTGGGGTAGGTAACGGCTACTATATTCCTGCTAACGATACCGAACGCCTAGCAGGGATCAGGGAGCTAAAGGCTCAGTATGACACAGAGGGAAAGCGTCTAGATGTGCTAATTAAAGCTGATTTAGAAAGCTATAAAGAGCTGCTGAAGGGAGCTGATCAGAATGTTTAGTCTCAGCAAAGAAAGTGAATATGAGCTAACCCATGGCGTTCTGGAGCTTGTGGAGAACTATCTAGAAGCGCGTGAGAAGGTCAAACCACGCTTGACGGGGTTAATTTCAGCCCAGCAAGCCATGGACGAACTGGACATAAAATATAAGACACTGCAACGGTGGGAAAAAGCAGGACTAAGACGATACAAACCACCGCTAGAGGATGCTAGAAAAGTATATTACAGGGTTAGCGAACTTTTAAAATTTTTGGGGGTGGAAAATGGCAAGGTATAACGTACACCCCGCACAAAGCGGCGGTAAATATCATGATATGAAAATTTATAAAGATAGGCAGCCTAAACCTCTTACACACGAGGAACAAAAACGCTTAAAACGCCTGAAAAAGAAACGGAGAAAGGGGCGATAGGATGGCTATCTACGAAAGCCGAGGATTTGGATCACTAGTCCGGCCATATAAAGGCAAGTTAGAGCCGTTTGAATATATCGCACAGTTTAAACCCATGGCAGTCCCAGAGGGCGCAGATATTGAGGAATACAAACAAACTGTGGCGCCCTACTGCTTAAGTGGAAAAATAATTGTAGAAAAAAACGGCAGCTATCGCAGAAGTAATCAAAGTTTAGTTTATCGTGATTTGATTTTCCTTGATTATGATGAGATTAAGGGAACAACTGAGAGATTCATAGAAGCTGTTTCTAGCGCCTTGTTTGGCTTCTCCTATATTTTATACCCAACTATAAAACATAGCCCAGAAAAGCCCCGTTTTCGCCTTGTGGTGAAACCTGACAACGTGATGAATGAGGCAACCTATAAGCAGGTAGTGAAAGAGATTGCTGACAAGATAGGGATTCCCTTTGACATGGCTAGTTTAACCTGGTCACAACTCCAAGGGTTACCGGTAACAACTGGAGAACCAGCAGAATATCAAAAAATTATCGAGCATGGCCTAGATTATCCAGTACCACAGGGGAGTGCTGAACCACTCAACAAAATAACTACTACTGCTACTCCTTACACCCCCAGAACAAACGGACAACGCTCTATCACTATGAGAGTCATAGACACCCTTTTCAATGGTCTTGGTGACAAGGGCGGACGGAATGTAGCACTCACGCGCTTTGTAGGACTACTCTTTAATAAGTGGGTGGATTGTGACATAGAAACAGCTTACGAATTGGCAAATATAGCTAACAACGTGACGCCTGACCCGTTGCCTATCGAGGAGCTAGACCGTACTTTTACCAGTATAGCTAGAGCAGAATTTAGAAAGAGAGGGTAGAACCATAGAACTAGAAGAATTGAAAAACCTAAAAAGTGAAATCTTAGATGCGCGTGAAACCGAGGATAAGTATTTCAAAACATTCAAAGGTGTTAGGGGACAACTAATCAAAGAATGCCAGGAACTCAAGGAAGAGGCTTATCAAGCAGCCTATGATGGAATTATGGCTGATAGCAAGCACCTTGAAAATGTAAAAGACGGAAGATTGACCATAGAGCAGCACGAGGAACTAGCTAGACAAAAAGGGCAAGAAGCGAGTAATAAAGCCCTACCTACTAAACCGCTAGGCGTGGCAATCATGCTGACAAAGCATATTCGCTTTATCAGGATTAAACCAGAGGCACAAGGGCAAAAAGCCCCACTCTATTTCTATAACCCTGATTTTGGCATCTGGGTAGAAGATAACGAATTTTTACAGGATCTTATCTCTATAATCTTCCCAAATGCTACTGAGAAACAAGCCTTTGACACATTGTATAAAATTGCTAGACAGAGCCAAATGAAAGAGATTCAAAGTGACTATACTGTTATCGGTAAGCAGCTTTACAATGCCAAATCAGGCATATTTGAAGATATTACACCAGCTATAACGGTCACACGAAAGATAAGAACGAGCTACAACCCTAACGCAAAAGAACCAATCATAAAAGGTTGGAAACCGACAACGTGGCTTCTAGAATTATTTGACGCTGATACGGAACTTTATAACCTCGCTATCCAGATCATAAAAGCCAGTATCACGGGGCAATCTTTGCAAAAAATCTTTTGGCTATTTGGCGAGGGAGGCACCGGAAAGGGCACTTTCCAGCAGTTGCTGATCAACTTGGTGGGGATGGAAAATGTGGCCAGTTTGAAAATTACAGGCTTAACTAAAAGTCAATTCTCAACCTCTATCCTATTGGGAAAGTCCCTAGTTATCGGTGATGATGTGCAGAAAGACGCTGTTATAAAAGACACGTCAGATATGTTCAGCTTAGCAACTGGCGACATCATGACCATTGAAGATAAAGGCAAGCGACCATATAGCATACGCCTGAATATGACGGTGGTACAATCTTCTAATGGCTTACCAAGAATGAACGGGGATAAGTCGGCTATTGATCGACGATTTAGAATTTTACCTTTTACCAAAGTATTCAAAGACAAGCCTAATAAAGCCATAAAAGAAGATTATATCAACCGAAAGGAAGTCCTGGAGTATTTGGTTAAGTTGGCGATTGAAACACCGATTACTGATATTAACCCTATGAAGTCTATTGAAATCTTGGAAGAACACCACAAAGATATGAACCCTGTTATTGATTTTATTTCCAAGTTTTTTACTGATGATCTAAACAGTGAATTTATCCCTAATAGTTTTGTCTATCACGTTTGGAAGTGTTTCTTGGAGTACTATGACATAAAACAATCTAGGTCAGAAATGGGCTTACACCGAGAAATTAAGAGTAATCTTCCTGAAGGTTTCGCAGTTGGCCAGAAAACTATTCCAGCGGGTCAACAGATTCATAAAGGTTTTTATCCTAAAGAGGATTTACCGTCTTTTGCCAGTCTTAATTATTTCAATGGCAGAGAAACCCCAGAAAGACAGAAAAAACCAAAAAATGAACGAGGTTACTACAACAATAGGCTAAAACTTAAGAAAAAACGTTGAAATTTTATACACTTTATACACTAGCTTATTTTTTTAACACACTTAGAAACACTGTATTATCAATGGTTTTAGACACTTCCCACACTTTATACACTTTTTTTGAAATTTCCCTATAAGAGTATTATAGAAAGCTCCCCTATTATTTGTTTATATATATTTTATTTTTAGTGTATAAAGTGTCTAAAGTGTATAAAACAAGACTTTATCCCTTGATATGACTGGGTTTTAAATTTATACACTTTCAAAACTAAGTGTATAAAAAACAAAAGAAGCGTCTAAAAAATGGAGGAAAAAATGAAAATCAAACTATTTTATCGACAACAGAAGCAAAGCCTACAGGAATTTGAATCTCAAGTCAACGACTTTATGGCAAGTGTTGAAGTTGTGGATGTGAAATGCACTGAAGCGACTGAAGGTGATTATGAGAATTTAACTGCAACATTGGGTCTACTGATCCTATATAAAGAATAAGGAGGAATCCCATGACAGAACCAGCATACTTCGAACAGGCAGATCAAGAACTGGAGGAACTCAACCGTAAGCGCAGGGATTTTATGACCGATGCGACACCAGTGTGTCTTGAAGATACGCCTGAATTGATTGAACTAGGTGAAAAGCTCCGGACAGAAGATACCAGCATAAACGCCTATGAGTTATACAGACACCCTGAAGCGCGTGCAAAGTTATTCGCCCAAATCGCGGAAGCCTGCTTCTTGCTGATTGCAGATAGTTCACCAGTAACAGTGCAGCCAACACAAGCACAGCGGATCCATTTTTGCGAGTACCTAGAAGGGCAGTTCCAGAATATCATTAAGAAGTTAGTCGCAGGCACAGAC
The DNA here is from genome assembly GCF_041432545.1 of Streptococcus sp. 27098_8_113. Classification (NCBI taxonomy): domain Bacteria; kingdom Bacillati; phylum Bacillota; class Bacilli; order Lactobacillales; family Streptococcaceae; genus Streptococcus; species Streptococcus sp. 27098_8_113. Next base: position 41,180 of record NZ_JAPVZU010000007.1, read on the forward strand.
AAGCAAGCCCTGGAGTCTTTACTTGGAGCTTTGCAACTACCCAAAGAAAAACAAGCTCAGTTTGTCCGTGATGTGGCAGTAAGTGGCTTACTCAGTGAAGAATAGCAGCAAAGGGGCATTGCCTCTTTTTGTGGCTTAATTGCTACTTATCCCAATAGATTTGGGTTTTTCTGTATATAGGTATTTTTGAACGGATGAAAACTATAAAATCAATAGCTATTGAGACATTTATAAAGCCATTGAAAATAAAAAATCTAACCCATGGTATAGCTGAGTTAGACGGCAGGAAACTAGAAATAGACTTAGATAATTTATATATCACCCTTGGCAAAGACTACTTTGATTTAGATAGAATACCAGGGACTAAGGGAGGCTATCGCTACTTCTTTCTATGCCCTATTTGTGGTCGGCGGTGTAGAATACTTTATAAACGATATTTGCTCTATGGTTGCGGATCATGCCAGAAAATACACAAGTCAACCCTGAACCGCAGTAAAACAGATTGTCAATACTATTGGGAGAGAGCACTGAGAGAGGCTAGAAAGGTATAGCCGGGTTGGAGTCCTAAACGTGGCGGATATATGTTTGACGCTTTTCCTGAACGACCAAAGTATATGAAACATGACAAGTATTATAAGCATTATCAAAAATTCCTGAACTATACTAGAAAAGGTGACGGTCTTTGGATGACTGGCTTGGGTAGATTGAGGTAGCTTCTTGGCCACTAAACGGAATGGCTAAAGCTCTAAAAAAGTACCAAGTCTTGGGTTAGGCTGCGCGTGCTCAAAGCTCGAGCAAAGCTGGAGAAAATGCAAAATATCCCCTACCATTTATACAGGGAAGGAACAAATATCTCTCCTTATCTGCTTACAACATGTTGGCAGGTATGGAAAAGTATGTACACATTCTCCCAGTTTTCGAAAACAGAAAAAGCCAAGACGCTCCGCCTTAGCTTGATCGATTCATGCTTCAAAGATGAAGTTATAGAGTTGAACAACCTTCTGAAAGCTCGGTGTGTCCATGGTGGTGATTTTTTGCGCCTGGCGTTCTCGAAAGTCGAAGGTGTAGAGCTGGAGCGGATTCACTGAGCCGTCTACCTCAGAGGATAGGACAGGAACCAGCAAGCCTAGCTTTTCTAGTTTCTTCTGGCCATGCGTAACAGGGCAGACGGCAACGAAGCCAGTGCGTTCTGAGTATTCCTTACGAGATACCACCACAGCAGGGCGGCGCTTCTGTATCTCACGCCCGACAGATGGATCAAAGTCTATCCAGATGATATCCTGCTTTTCTGGGACATAGTTAGATTTCGCTGTCAAGTAGTTTCACCCCTTCAAAATCATTTTCCATACGGAGGTCAGCCGCTTCAGCGAATGGATCTGCAATCTTTGGAGCTAGGACGATCACATTATCAGCGCCTTTGTAAACGACCATTTCTTGACCTTCCGGGACATCTAGCGCCTTGGGAATGGTCACAGTCAGAGAGTTCCCAACTTTACGGGTTTTTACTGTATCCATTTCTTTTCTCCTTTGTTTGTATATATCAAGTATATACCTAAAAAGAGAGAAAAGCAAACAAAAAGCCAGCCTTGTGACTGACTCCTTGGTATAGATTTGATAGATTTATTATACCACAAGAGGAGGCCAAAGCGTGACACCAGAGCAAGTAAAAGCAAAGTTAGAAGGTATTAGATGGTTAGATAAAGAGATTCAGAGTTTGCAGTTAGAACTTCAATATCTAGATCAAGGTCTATTTAAAAAATCAACTCTGACACAAACCAAAGTCCAGACTAGTAGAGTGAACAATACAGAGAATGAACTTGTCTATGTTTTGAAGTTGAAAGAAGATATACAAAACAGACTTTCCAATCTAATCGAGGAACGTTCAGAAACTTCTAAACTCATTGACAAACTGAATGATCCTCTTGAAAGGTCAGTGTTGCGGATGTTCTATGTCAATCACTTGGAAATATGGAATATCGAAGACAAGATAGAAAAGTCAAAAACTACAATTTACAGGATAAAGAGTTCAGGAATAAAGAAGCTTGCTAAGCTCATGGATGATAGAGCTTCTAAACTTACTTAGCAAAGCAACTGCTTCCGCTACTTGCCTTTTGGCCAAATGCTTCAGGCTATCACTTATACTGTTCAACATTCGGAAACTACCCCCTATTTTTTTGGACGGGGCTATATTGTTTCGGTTTAAAAGGACGCGGCCTTTTCTGTGCGAAAAATTCCCTTTTTGAAAATTTTAAAGCAGAAAGAAATGCGGTATTATTAGGCTTTTAAGTTGATTTTTTAACTATAAGGCTACCCATTGACTAAGGATATTTATAAAAACAACCTAGTACTAACAAGTTCTTACACATTCCACCAGTTATCGTGAGGACGAAGCTACGCATGATCGAGCCGAGAGTGAACCAAGAAAGATTTTCATTTTTTAATTGAACAAGGAGCGAACAAAGAGGACTGCAAATATCGAGAGTAATAAAAGATTAACACTATCAAAGGCAGGAGCTATGGGCCTACCCTCTACTCTTTACGTCCTTCACACCATCACTATACATTTTTCACGGAACAATTAAGAAAAGGAGTATGCTTTTTACGGCCGATATGGACATAAGGATAAGAATTATTCTTCACAGATTTAGATTAAGAGGAAATATGATATAATCAAGATATAAAGGATAGAGGTTGAAAAGTATCCGCCTCCAACGCGCCACTTAGCTAGTGGGTCGAGAAATGCGGGCGACATTCGGCGGTCCCGCCTATCCTTTCTTATAGCTAGCCCTTAGAAAAAAATCTAGGGGCTTTTGTGAAGTTATAACTCTACAAAGCATGCACCTCATGATATAATATATCTATCAGCAACTCCACAAGTAATTAAAAAAGCACCTTGTGGGGTGCTAGTTCTTGCCTGCTGAACTCATCAAATTTCATGCCCTTTCGAGGGCTTTTTTTGTTCACCTTTTTGTGGACTCCTGAAGAATATCAAAGATGAACTAATATTGGTATTCTTACTATAAACCGCTATAAATCACTGTAAAGAGACACTAAAGAATATCTAAAATCATGGTTTTTCTAAATTTCTTCAAATGTCATGATTTTCTCCTTTTGTTTATTAATACTCTTATCAAAATTTGCTATTAGCAGTCATAGGTAAGTTAAAACTTCTTCTCCATTTCCACAAAGAGATGAATATCGCCATTGCTTTCCTGCGGAATGCGCCTCACCACTTCAAAGCCCATGTTGAGATAAAGCTGCTGGGCTCGGTGATTGAAGTCAGCCACGGATAGGCTTATGACTTGGGGCGCAAAATTACCCATGATAAAGTCCAGAATTTCCTGCAGAAATGAAGCGCCCTGGCCTTTTCCACAATTCTCCGGCTTCATCCCCAAACCAAGCTCCAAAGTTCGCTCTCCTTTCTGCTCCAAGCAGAAAAATCCATAGAGTTTCTCTTCTCGCAACACTTGATAATAACGGTCCCCACGCGCTTCAGGGGAGACCATTTCTTCATAATCTTCCAGATCATTTTTCATATCATAAAAGTCATAGGGTGCCTCATAATGCCAGTCGTTAGCAATTTCTAAAGCATGCTGATGGCTTAATTGTTCAATTTCCATCTTCTCCTCTTTTCTCTAAAATTCCCAATAAAAGCGTTTCTGGTCAGCTTTTTCGCTGCAGCCAAGACTGCGATAAAATTCATGGGCTGCGGAGCGGGAAATGCCTGAATTAATCCGAATTCCTGTGTAGCCTGCTGCTTTTGCCTCTTCACGCAAAGCTTGCATCAGCGCTCTGCCATGTCCCCGCCCTTGAAAATCCGGAGCGACGGCCAAAGCTAAGAGATTGAGCAAGGACGGGAAATAGAGACAGTCGTAGCTAGCCGCATGAGCGTAGCCTATGACCTGACCGCCTTCTTCAGCTACCAAAATCAAATGCTGGTCATTCTCTAGTAACTTTTTCAGTTGAGCCTCTGTCGCTCCCCTATCGAAGTCATAGCCCAGGCACTCAGCATTAAGTTGCTGAATGGCTGCGGCGTCTCTTAGTTTTACTTTACGAATCATTTGTCACCTCGTTCTTCTCTTTATTATAGCAGAAAAGCAGTCTCTTTGACTGCTTTCAATGAACTATTCTCCCATCTGTCCCTTCAACCAAGACTCGGCCTCTTCTAAAGGCTGATCTGTTGGGATATCTGGCTGAATTGCCTCATTCTCGTAAAGCTTGCCCGTGCGATCTAGGATACTCGAGGTAGTCAAGAGCAAAACCGCTCCATCATATAGTTGATAATAATTATTTCCCGTAGTATAGCTTGCCGTTGGCTGACCAAAAATTTTAACATTTTCAAGTCCCTTAAAAGCTAAAACAGTCATTTCTCCTGAGCTGCCTGTCTTCCCATTGGTAAGGATGGCTATGGGCACTTTCTTTGCTTTCTCATCAGTATGCTCCAAACCAAGCTGCTTCAGAACATCTGACCGAGAAACCGCACTCTTGCTTCCGTTTTTATAAACGAATTGGAAGAGGTCTTCATCAGGCAAAAGAGAGGACAGGCCCGCAATCATCGGATACATATTCCCGCCGGTATTATCTCTCAAATCTACAAGAACTGCCTGATAATCATCCTTTTTAAGAGCTGCTGACAGTTTGTTGGCATAAGTCTTCGCCGCTTGTGCGTCACCAGTGAAATCAGGAACTTTTAAATAGAGAATTCCCTCCCGATTCTGCACTTCAGGCTGATTTTTGCTTTCTGGACTATTTTCGGGATTATCCTGTGGGCTTAAAAAATAAGAATGCTTCCCGCCAGCCTCTTTGGTTAATTTTTCCAAGACAGGATAGGTGTCTTGATAAGTCTTGGCTGATTCAAGCTTCTCTAAAGCTTTCTTTTTCTCATTTTCCCAATCTTTATCCGTATAAAGACCAAAATCAAGCTTTTTCACAACCGAGCGAGCGTAGTCCTGCGGACTAGGTGGAAAAAGAAAAATTCCATAGTCTGGACCAAAGTAGACTAGAAAACCTATTAAAAGAGCAAGCAAAACCAGTACTGTTCCCAAGCAACCTAAAAGAACTTTTTTCATAATTGCACAACCTTTCTTGTGAGGATTCCTGAGCTGATTATAGCAAAATAGAGACACGTTTTCCATGTCTCTACCTTACATTTATAATCGTCAATCTTACATTTTTGTAAGATTATTTTATTTTAATCTACAAAAGCTTATTTCCATCTTTCACTCTTGGAAAACGCAATCATGAGACCAGAACCAGCTAGAACCGCTAAAATGACAAGACAGATATTTTTCAGAGGATACAGCCAGTCTTTATTTTCCTCATGCCATCTTGACTTCCAAAGTCCAACATAGTCAGCGCTCATATGTTCAGGTTGATTCAACTGGATATTGATTACAATGGCTAGTAAGATAAGGGCAAGCAAAGCAAGCGCAAACAGCCAAACTTTCTTCTTTTTCGTTAGGTTAAAACTCTTCATTCTTTTCTCTTTCTACGTTCTGTTCAGAACAACTTTTTTACACTATTTTTCTTTCACTTCTATTCCTGAATGGCGGTAACCATAACCAAAGTAAATCAAAATTCCCAAGAGCAGGGCGATGCCAAAGGCCAACCAAGTATCCCATGTGTACTGAGTCATAAAGGAAAGGCAGATGATAATAGATAAAATAGGAGTTAGAGGCACTAGCGGAGTTTTAAATTCTCCAGCTTTAGGCTGTCCCTTTTCCTTCCGCAACTTCAAAATGGCAAAGGCCAACATAATCAGATAAGTCAAGGTACAGATATTGAGGAAAGAGGCGATGCTAGCAAGAGGAAAGATACCCGCACAAATAGCTGAGGCAATCCCCACTAAGATGGTAGCATTTTGAGGCACACGGCTAGTAGCAGTTAATTCCTTGAAAGACCGCGGTAAAAGTCCGTCGCGCGCTATACTGTAAATCATCCGAGACAAGGCATAGGTCATGGAGATGCAGACAGTGATCAGGGTCAAAATCGCTACGATAGAAACATAATTGGCAGCCCAATCTAGTCCAATACTGCGAAGTGAAAAGGCTACTGCATCTGGAACATTTAGCTTGGTATAGTGGACCAAACCTGTCAAGACCAAGGTTACCAAGATATAGAGGATGGTCACAATCCCAAGGGAAAGGACAATACCGCGTGGCACATTTTTTTGAGGCTCTTTGATCTCATCCACAGACATAGAAATCGACTCAAAGCCCAGAAAAGCAAAGAACATCAGAGAAGCTCCAGCCATAATCCCCGTCTGACCGCCATAAATCTGACCAAAACCAAAAGGCGCAAAGTTAGACCAATTCTCAGGTCGAAGATGGAAAAGCCCAACGAGAATAAAGAGAGCCAAGGCTGAGAATTTTAGGACGACCAAGGCTGAGTTAAAGCGCAGGGCTGCTTTTGAGTTTAGAAGTACCACGCCTGTCACAAAGACCAAAACCAGAATAGGCAACAAATCCACATAAGTCCCTGCTTTTGGATTGAATGTGCCATTCAAGGCTGTCGGTAGCTGGATATGAAAGCCGCTCAAAAGCCCTTTCAAGTAAGAACCCCAGCCAGAAGCCACACCTGATATAGCTGTCATAAATTCCATGATGGTCAGCCAACCAGCCAGCCAAGCCGGAAATTCCCCTAAAACAGCGTAAATATAGCTGTAAGCTCCGCCATTAGCCGGAACTCGAGAGGCAAACTCCGCATAAAATAGGGCAGAGATGCTGACACATAGGGCAGAAATCACGATCGACACAATCAGAGCTGGACCTGCATAAGTCGCCGCCCCAATTCCCGTAACCGTGAAAATCCCTGTACCAACCATGGCACCGATCCCTAAAAGAATCAAATCCATCAGCTTCAGATGCCGCCGCATTCCCGTCCTGTTTTTACTGGCATCTTTTTTTCGAAAAATATTCATAAAATCTCCCTCCAAAGCATAGATGGCTTATTATATCATAGATTATTGGATTTACCAAAGTCTCTTTTAAAATGCCACTTTATCATTTGTCAAAGAAATAAAAAATAAGAAGCTGGGAAACCCCAACTTCTTACATAGAGACAATTTTACGATAACTGCGGGAAGTAATCATGAAGACAATCACATAGCTGATAAAGAAGATCGCACAGACACCCAGTGTCACAGCCAGCATGAGAGCTGAGTTAAGAACACCAAGAGCAGACAAGATCAAGCTCAGCATATGATAAGCAAAGGTCAGATGGATAAAGGCGAAGGCCAGCGGCAGGAAGAAAACAATCAAGATCTGTTTCCGAATGGTTTGTCTGATTTGCTTCTCATCCAGACCGACCTTTTGTAGAATCACAAAGCGATCCCGATCCTCGTACCCTTCTGAAATCTGCTTGTAGTAGATGATGAGGATGGTTCCCAGCATAAAGACGATTGATAGGAAGATACCGATGAAGAACATACCGCCCAGCATGCCTTTGATTTCTTGCTTATCAAAAGCTGTTACCGAGCCATATACCGCTTGATTTTCAGGCAAGGTCTGATTAAACTGATTCAATTTTTCTTGGTAAGCATCCCTCAGATTACGCTGTTCTTCCGTTGACAGCTTTGTATCAAGCCAGCCATAATAATTAAGGTTTACAGCATATTTATCCGTCATTGCAGAGAAGATTTGGTCAGGATTTTTAAGAACCATGTAGATTTTCTCTGGGACGATCATGTTCATCTGATCGGGTAAATGCCCAAAGATAAAGTCTTCTTTGAGTTCCTCTTTGATTTTAAAGGTCTGACCAGCCAGCTGCAAGTCTTGCTTAGAATCTAACTTCACTCCTTGCTGATAGAGAGCCACTTCATCATCCCCAAGATTCAGAGTTTTCCCTGTCATATTCTGATAATCCGCTTCTGAAATAGCCAAAATATACGTTTTCGGTGTGACAAATTTTTGAGCGGCAGCGTTGATATCGAGCTGGTTGTCAGCACGACTTGTCACTCCCATCGTATAGTATGGATAGACACCTTTCTTTGTGACTGGTAACTGCTGCTCATTCACAAACTCTGTCAGCACTTGGTCCATCTGCTCACCTGTGGTTCCTTTTCCTTGAATGCTAAAGTCATGAGGAAACATAGCCTTTTGCATGTAGTCACCGCCAGCATAGATATTAGCTCCGCCAGATAAGGTTACCAAAACCATGGTTGATAGGATAGCAATTGTCGCCAAGCCCACCGCATTTTTCTTCATGCGGAAAATCAGGTTGGAAACGGAAATCATGTTATTAGGTTGGTAATAATAGGACTTCCTCTTTTTCAAAAATTGTAGAAAGACTGTAATTCCAGCATTAAAGAGCAGATAGGTGCCTAGAATCACAAAGAGCACTGCGACAAAGAAGGTAAAGACTGCTGACAAGGGATTGGTCACTCCTAGTGCAAGGAAGTAACCGTATGCCAAGGCTGCCAGTCCAAGTAGCGTTTGTAGGAATAAAAAGCGACTTTTCTTTTCTCCGCTATTCTTTTCTTTGACTAATTGCAGCGCATCAAGCTTTCTCAGGCGCAGACCATTGCTAATCATCAAGCAGAAAAAGACAAAGGCGTAGAAAACAGCAACCGCGATAACTACAGCAGGCTGAAAAGTTGACACCAAGACGACCTTTATCGCCATGATTTTCAGCAAGAGAGCATAGATTAACTGGTCAAATAAGAGCCCAATCCCTAGTCCAAGGATAAGAGTGACCAGACCAAATACCAGTAATTCGATTACCACCATGACAAAGAGGTGGAATTTATTGAGCCCTAGCACACTGTAGAGCCCCAGCTCTTTGGAGCGATTCTTGAAAACAAAGCTATTAGCATAAAAGACGATAATGCTGGTCGTGATGCTGACAATCACCATCCCAAAAGATAGCACCATAGAAACGGCGCTTGCCCCCGTCATTTTTACTAGGTTGGGATTAAAAGTCAGGGAGAAAAAGATGTAGGAGATGGCGATAGCCAGACAAGTCGCCAGAGCGAAAGGATAATAAAGCTTACGATTTTTGATTAAGTTAGAAAGCGCAAGCTTACTAGTTAATCTAAGCATGAGCTTCCACCTCACTTGCCATGACCGTCAGCGTATCGGAAATCTCTTGGAACATCTGTCGCTCGGTCTTGTTGCCGCGGAAGATTTGATTGTAGAGAATCCCGTCCTTGATAAAGAGCACCCGCTTGGCCCGACTAGCTGCCGAAGTCGAGTGAGTTACCATGAGAATGGTTTGGCCGCGGTCGTTGATATCGTCAAAGACATCCAAGAGAGCAGCCGAAGACTTAGAATCTAAAGCTCCTGTCGGCTCATCCGCCAGCAAAATCTCAGGCTCGGTGATAATAGCGCGAGCAACTGCTACCCGCTGCTTCTGCCCACCGGAAATTTCATAAGGGAACTTCTCTTGCAGTTTGTTAATCCCTAACTCGTTGCAGGTTGTAACCAACTTTTGCATCATCTCGGTAATGGAGCGACGAGAAAGCACCAGAGGTAGGAGGATATTATCCTTGACCGACAGGGTGTCCAGCAGATTGAAGTCCTGAAAGACAAAGCCTAATTTCTCCCGACGGAAGCTGGATGCTTGGCTATTTTTGATGGTCGCTGTGTCAGTTCCATTGAGAAAGACGCGGCCCTCAGTTGGCTTGTCCAACATAGCTAGGATGTTGAGAAGGGTGGATTTCCCAGAACCTGATTCCCCCATGATGGCCACGTATTCACCTTTTTCTACCGTAAAGTGAATGTCTTTCAACGCCTCTACTTGGCTGCCCTGAAAGCGAGTTTTATAAATCTTTTTCACATGTTGTACGTCTAATAATGTCATACTTAAACCTCTTTTTTTATTTATGTGTAAAATGGTTATTTAGCTCATCTTTCAATACTTTGTTAGCTAGCTCTACTCTACTATTGCCTGAGCCACTGCCCCTACTGAAAGCAAACTAAAAACGATACTATTATCATACCGAAAAGCCCGATATGTTTCCATAAGCTAATCTTTCATTTTGGACGCTAATCTTACATTTTTGTCACTTAGCGATCTTCCCATTATGGAAATACCTGATTTTCATTAAAGGGAAAGGGCTGTATGATTTGGGTTGCTTTCCCAGTTTGCCTCCCTAAACTTTCAGTTCTATTTGAGCAAAAAGGCGGTGGGACGAGGCTGGGACAAAAGTCCTAGCCTCTCAATTGTCTTTGGATTGTCGAGCAAGACGCAGTGGTTGAGTGGGCTCTACTACGCTGATTTCATCAGCTTTTACAGCCCTACTCAACTGTGCGGAGGTGGGACGACGAAATCGAATTCTAACGAATTACCGATTTCTGTCCCACTCTCCAGCCTCTTCACTGCATCTGCTTCTTAATGACTATATTGTAACCAGAAATAATACTGGCTTGATGCACAGCCCAGTCTGGTTTTTTCGATTTCTTCCTTAGAAATCTTTTGCGCCATTTGTGTTTTTTGTTTATGGTTGAAGAGATTTGTTTTCATAGTGGGCCTCCTTTTATTTGGATATTATTTGTGATTTGTTTTTCCTTACACCTATATGATATAAAATTCCTCGTCCCGCTACCATCGAATAACCTTTCATTTTGGTGTTTAAACTTACATTTTTGTCATCTTAAATAGAAAATTTGACGATTGATAGTTCAGTTGCTCTATTTTCTACAATTCCCTAGAAAAACAGCAAAAAAGACCAAGGCATCTACCTTGGTCTTTCATGCGACAGCTTTAGTTGTCAAGATTAATCTTCTAGAGACTTAATCTTCTTTTTTCTTTAGTTTTGCTACAAGACTAGCTACTAAGCCTAACAATCCCATTCCTGCCAGTGCTGCTAGCTGTGCAGAACGATTTCCTGTGTTTGGCAAACGATCACTGTCTGTTTGACTTGCTTTTCTAGCTTCCGATTTTGTTTCTTCAATCTTTTGTTTTGCTTCTTCAGCCTTTGGTTCTTCTTCGGATTTTTCCGATGCTTGAGCAGGTCTTTCTGCAGCTGACTGAGTCGGACTTTGACCTTTCTCAACTTCTACAATCCGAGTTTCGCCCTTACCAGTCTCTTCTGATTTTTGAGGAGTCACATGATGATGTTCAGGTGATTTCTGTGGAGTCTCTTCCTTCGTTCCGACGAGTACGATTCTATCTGTCGGAGCTTGGAGAACTTCTCGTAGCTTCTCTTCTCGCTTACCATCTGGATAAACTTCTGTGAGAACTCGTTCCTGACCATTTTGGCCTTCTTGAACTACACGACTTTCTCCTAGTTTGAGCGTCGGATCCTCTTTTTCAACTGTTTGGAAGTTGAGCTCTTGTTCGAGGACTTCTAGACTTGGAAGCTCCTCTTGGACAGCGGCTGCAGTTTTCCCAGTCACTGGTTTTTCCTTGGTCAATTGGATGCGGTATTCCTTAACCTGCTTACCATTTTCTGAAACAAGGCGCACCAAGACTGGCAAATAATCATCTCCACTATCCACAACTGTTGAAGCTACTTGGTCGCTTTCTGCTACTGTGATCTTCGGACGTTGACCGATATAAGTCACTTGGTAATTCTGACGCTCATGAGAGAAGTCTGGCAGTTCTTTTCCATCTACCAAAATCTTAGAATTTGTACTTTCCTTAGCCAATTCGCTTGGTGCCAAGAAGGTCATCTCCGTCAGAGCAACTCCATTCTTGTTATCTTTTCTTTCCATTCGCCATCTCATTGCTTTCGACTTGACAGCGTTAAAGCTTGCTGTAAGTTCAGTACCTGCCTGGATTTCTTGGTTGATGTTATATGGAACAGCTTCCCAGTTGTCAGGGTTGTTAAACGGATGATTTGGCTCGTAGGCTTGATAGTTTGAGTAATAGACAGGAGCATCAAAATCTGGTCCAACATAGCGCTCTAAAACAAGCTTAGATGGTGCATCTGTTCCGCTATCGGCAAAGAAGCGCAGTTTGGCTTGAACGACCGTCCGCTTGACAATCTTACCTTGGTCCTTGAAGATAACACCTGCTGAGACTTCTGGATTCGCTGACGGAGTAGCAGACCAGTTGGTCCAACGACGACTGTCATCATGATCCCCATCATTGATATAGTCCACACGGTCATGAGAACCTGGGTCAATATCATTGGTTGCTGAAGCAAAAGCTTGATTGCCATTTTCATCATAATATGGATTGTCTGACACGGACGCGCCCTGCTTATCGGTCACTCGGACAGAGAGCTCGACAGGTAGGCCACTACCTAGCAGGCGCCCTCGAACAATGAATTCACCAGCTTTTGCCAGATTTTCAGCTGGAACTGGCTCCCACTCAACAGTCAGGTCTTTGACTTCATAGTCTGATTTACCAGTGAAGTAAACGGGAACTTTGTTTGGCAAGTCTAGACTTTGACCTAGGTGAAGCAAGCGAGACTGTTTCACTGCTGCTACTGGTTTGCGAGCCAGCAAGTCTTTATCATTTGTAAAGTGGAGACGGTATTCCCCGAGGATATCCCCATTTTCTGCCTTCACGACAACACGAACAGGATCTCCCTCATGGACACTTGGCACGACTGTTGCCAGACCATTATTGCTGACACTAGCAGTTACTGCTGGTACTCTTCCGTCATTAGCTGGGAGATAATAGTCAGTCAAGCTTGGGTTAAAGTTTGGCAAGTCTTGACCAGCCACTTGGATACGAGTTTCTGCCTCTTTCGCTGCAACCACTTGTTTCGAGAAGATTTGGACTTCTGTGATCGAGGTTCCCCACTTGTCATCCGCTCTTACCATACGAATCCGAAGGGCATAAGTATCGACTTTATCAAAGTTAAAGTGATTCATTTCCCCAGCTTTGAGTTGATCTGGTGCTTTGAGGTTGGTCACTGGTTTCCAGTTGGCAGCATCGTTGAAGACATGCTCCTCGCTTTCGACAAAGCTAGGATTTTTAGGCGCGGTCGGCACGGCCTTGCCAGCATAATACTCGATCACGTAGGATTTCGGAGCCCCAACGCCGTGATCTTCGTGGAAGGCTACGTTTAGATTGTCTACTGCCCGCTTGGTCATAATACCAGAATCTCCGAAGAGAACGCCAACTGAAGCCTCATCTTGTCGGTTCCAGTTTGTCCAACGATTGGCTGGTTGGTCATTGTAAGAAATCACCTTATCATTAACATAAGATACTGGGTCACTTGGATTAGAGTCCGAAGCAAAGGCCAGCGGCAATTCTGAACCTGTCCATTGGTCCGAAATATTGGCTCCATTTTCGGTCTTATCAGAGACACGGACATGGAGTTTGGTTGGCAACTGAGTGCCTTCTACCTGACCAGTGACCGTGAAGACGCCTTCTTTTTGATATTGACTTGGCGAAATAGCGTCCCAAGCAACTTTTGCTGAAGAAACTTGCCCATTTGAATGGTAAGTCCGGACACTCTCTGGCAGGTGTGGTGCTTCCGCAAGTGGAGTTGTCACGCTGACTTCCTCTACTGCGACAATGCCTTCCACAGACACCTTAGCACGCGCTTCCTGCTCAATACCTTCAACTTTTCCGACCACTTCAAAAGTGTGGTAGCGATTAAGTTTTTCTTTTTCGACAGCCTGCCAAGTAACCTTATGAACTTTAGGGAAACCTTTGTCGTACTCAACCGTCACGGTTGTTGGCAGTTTTGGTTCTTGATGCAAGTCTGTTACCACATGAACTGGGCGGACTGCTTGAACCACTTTCTTCTCCGTATTGGCTTGAATCGCTAACTCCACTTGCCCTTCAGCACCGTCATACTCTGCTTTCAAAGTCACATTTCCTGGCTTGTGTAGTTCCAAGCTTCCTTTACGAACGGCAACTTCTCCTTCACCTTTCGTAGAGAAGGCCACCTTATCTGCCTGTAAAACTGCCTGAGTGCCATCTTGATAGTGAGCCAAAACAGTTAATTGGGCAGTCTGGTCTTCTTTGAGACCGTCAGCTTGCTCAACTTGGAGACTCAAATGGTCAATTTTCGGTGCTTCTTCAAGGAATTGCACCGCATAAGTTTGCAGGGCTCCGCCATCTTTTGGCTGGACATAAATGTTCGCACGCATACCGTTTGAAGCACTAGCTTGAACCACTGTCACATCCGCATTTTCAGCTGTAGCCGCCACTGAAGGGAGCTGCGCTCCATAGGCAAGGCTCTGATAATGGACTGGTTTTTGACTAGTCAGGTCCGATACTGCCTCACCATCCACAGTCACTAGTGGCGTCACAGGCCCAGCGGCTTGTCCGTCTTCCACGAGCAAGGTAGCAGAAATGGTATCGCCTGCTAAATGACCGGTCATTAGAATACGTGAACCTGCTACAGACAGTTTAGCTTGATCTTCTGGCGCAATTTCCCATTTATCTACATCATAATGTTCGACACTGCCGTCAGTTAGAGCAAGAGGGATCGACTTGTCTACACTGCTCAAGTCCGTTCCTGGAGCTACTCGTTTGATGACTGGCAATTCTCCTTCAACGGCTAAAACTTCCACACGTGCTTCTACTTGGCGACCGTCTGCCTCTCCTTTAACGGTTACAATGCCTGAGTGGCTAACGTCTGCTTGTGACCAAGTTACAGGGCGTTCTGCACGACTACCGTCACTGTAAACAAAAGGAACTGTCGCTGGCAAGCTTGGAGCTTGTCCCAAAACTGTACGAACTTTTGGCACTTCTGTACCCAAAACAGTCTTTTCTTTCTGCTCGTCTTTGCCAGTAAAGACCGTCACTTGGTCTGATTTTAATAAACCAGAATGGGCAGTCAGCGTGAATTTACCGGCTTGGTCTGTTGATTTGACAATGGCAACTCCCTTACCGTTAAAGGCTTTGCGGATCCAAGAGCCGTCTGCTTGTTCCTTGTAACGTTCACGACTAGCTTGCTCACCATTGTCTACACCGACAAGTTGGCCTTGTCCATGCAACTGGAAGCGAACGAGGTTATTAGCAGTTGGCACGACATTGTCGTCACGGTCGACGATTTCATAGTAGATATAGGTCAAGTCTTTTCCATCTGCTGCGATAGCGTGCTCTTCCTTAACCAAGCGCACTCCTGCTGGCTGACCTGCTGTGACAATCTTGTCGCGGGCAATTTCTCTACCTTGGTCGTCACGAGCTACAGCTTCCAGAGTTCCCGGCTGATAAGCCACTTTCCACTCAAGGTAGAGCTCTTGAGGATTTGCTCCTTCTTGATAGCTACGACCATCGCTGGTTTCTTTTTTATTAAATTTCTTGACTCCCAAAGATTGGTTGTTCAAGTACAATTCAACGCTAGCAGCATTGGAGTATGCACGAACTGGTATTTTATTTTCAGCATCTGCAACATTGTCTGCCAAGTCTTGATCTTCCCAGTTCCAGTGAGGAAGCAGGTGAACCATCGGTTTCTTCTTAGCTGAAACCCACTGACTTTGGTAAAGGTAATAGTCATTTTTCGGAATACCCGCCGTGTCCACTATTCCAAAATAAGAGCTTTTCACAGGTGTGTTGTTTTGGTTGTGCCAAGGAGTTGGCTCACCGATATAGTCTGTACCTGTCCAGATAAATTGTCCTGCATAGCCCGCATTATCTCGGTCAAAGGTCCAAGAAGCGGTTGCCGTTTTACCCCAACCAACACGGTCATTTCCATAGTCAGACTGCTCATAGTTGCGCCAAGACTGATTGCTTCCGACCCATTCTTGCTCTGGATGGAAATAGCTGCCACGCGTACGGGTAGCCGAAGACGTTTCAGAACCATAAATCAACCAGTTTGGATGTTTGGCACGTAAGGCTTTGTAATTATCTTCTGAGTAGTTAAAGCCAACTGCATCCAGTTCATCTGCGATCTTTTCATGACCACCACTGCCATCACCAAAGCGGAATTTGTCAGCCCCCATCGTGACATAGCGGGTCTTATCAACTGACTTAATGACCTTAACCAAACGCTTAACCGTCGCTAACGAATGAGCATCTCCGTTAGCTTCACCGATTTCATTTCCAATTGACCACATAACGATGGCAGGATTATTTTTTCCTCTTTCAACCATGGTCCGCAAGTCATAGTCAGACCATTTTTCACCCTTTTTAGCTTCTGGGTGAGTCGCATCTTTTTCAAAGAAACGGCCGTAGTCATAAGGCTTCTTACCTCCATACCAAGTATCAAAAGCCTCTTCTTGGACCATCAGACCCAGCTCTGCCGCAATCTGCAAAGTCTGTTCACTAGCAGGATTGTGGGTCGTACGAATGGAGTTGACCCCCATCTCCTTCATTTGCTTGAGGCGACGATACTCAGCCTTATAGTTTTCCTCTGCTCCTAGAGACCCGTGGTCATGGTGCAAGGATACTCCGTGGAACTTGACCTTCTGGCCATTGAGGGAGAAACCTTCGTTTGGAGTCCAATTGTAATAACGATAGCCAAACAAGTCTTTCTTCGCATCAACTAGCTGACCATCACGATAGACCCGTGTTACCAGCTCATACAAGGCAGGCTTGTCATTAAACACAGTCCACAATTCCGGTTTTTCTACTTCTAAGCTTGCCTGAATGGCACGGCTTTCGTGGGCTTTTATCTTTTGGCTAGCAGTACGGATGAGGTCTGTGACTGCCTCACCACCACGTCTGACAATCTGATATTCTGCTGTGATTTCATGGTCTTTATCGTCTGTATTGACAATCTTACTCGTCACATGAGTAGCGACCTTACCGTTTTGTTGTTTCTCAAGTTCTGGCGTTAAGATAGTTGTACCATTTTTCTCAACATGAACCTTATCTGTCACTTGCAAACTCACATCACGGTAGATCCCGCTTCCTGAATACCAACGGCTGCTCGGTTGCTTGTTGACAACGTGCACAGCGATGACATTTTCCCGACCATCTTTGTGGAGGTATTGAGTAATATCGTATGAAAATTGGTTATAACCATTAGGATAATGCCCGACCAGCTGGCCATTGACAAAGACCTGCGAATCCATATAGACACCATCAAATGTGAGACGAACATTTTTATCAAGATCTTTTTCGTCTAATTTCAGAGGCTTACGATACCAAGCATCTCCACCATTGAGCTGGCCACCTTCATTCTGTGCAGGCGACTCATGGTCAAAATCAAAGTGGATACTCCAGTCATGAGGCAGATCCAATTTTTTCCATGATGTGACATCCGTCTCAGCTTGGACAGCTTCCTTAGCATTAGCATTTAATTTAAAGTGCCAATTCTGATTAAAATTCACTTTTCTGTCTTCGATCATTTGGCTCACTTCTTCCTTGGTCGCAGATTTTATCTCAGGCTGAGCAGCTTTTTCTTGAGTAGCTTCTTGAGCATTCTCTTTTGCTCCATTTTGAGATGCTGTTGAAACTTCCTCCACCGCTTTAGAAAGCTGAGGACTTTCTTCTTTTTTTTCTTCCTGAGAATGCACAACAGGCTCAGCTGCCTGATTTGTCACTGGTTCAGCAGTGACTTCTTCCTCAACGGGCTTTTCCTCCATAGGCTTTTCTGCAACAACCAACGCAGTTGTTTCCTCGGCATAAACTGGACTTGCTCCCGCAACACTCGCTCCAAATAAGAGGAAGCAAGTCCCAATAACTATCGAGCAAACGCCAATAGAAAACTTTCTTATGCTATAAACTCTCTTTCGATTCCAATGATCCTTTCCCATAGGATCCTCCTTCTTTTTCTTTTAGTAACCGCTTCCATTCTTAAGAAAACGTTTTACTTTTTATAATCGTTTCCCTCCTATTTTATAAAACAAGATAGCTTATCTCAATAAACTAAGAAGCTTTTTTATATTTTTGAGCGTTTTTCCTAAAATTAGGAGAAAAACAAACTTTATCGAACATTCCTATAAAAAGGATGAGTGATTATCACCCATCCTTTCCTTATAGATTTATCATATAAATAATCTGTTCTTAGAGTTTAGCCAAGTATTCCTGCACAAGTTTGATGTCCTCTTCCTTGCCACCTCGGTCAATATCGCAGATATGCGCCAGCCTATATTTTTCGATAATCAAAGGTGTCGCCCCGCAGAAGGTCCGTCCATGCTTCACCGAATCTCCATTATTGACAAAACCTTTAATCAGGCTTGAATGTTTCTTAATAAAGCGCTTAGTGGACCAGGGAATTTTCCCAGCCCCAGCATTTCGCGTAATGAGAATGCAAGGTTCTTCCAACTTTTCCTTGATGCTTTGTGTCGGATAGCCCAGCGATTCTGCAAATTGCTTCCCAACTCCCGTTACTGAATCATAAACTACAATCATTTTTTCCTCCTACTTTCTCAAAAGAAGCACTGCTAGAAAAGCAGCAAAGCCTACAACCACTACATCCGATATCAGTTGTAAGAGAATTGCCAAATCAGGCATACTGTGAATATAGAGCAAGATACTGATCGCCGTCAAGGCCAAGACCACCAGCTTGACAGCTACTGCTACACCTGGCATCACGAGCAATCCAAGCAAGATACAAATAAGACCACCAATCAAAAAAGATTGAAAGCCCAAACTCAGACCAAGTCCAAATTCCACCCCACCATAACCAAGGGTCAACAGACCAATCACAACTAGGCAAAGAGCCAAAATAGTCCTTCCACTCAACAGCATTCCACCTTGTTTCATCATTATTTCCTCACTTTCTAACTTGAATGAATAGATTATAATATTCATTCAAACCTTCTCAAAAAAAATATTTTCCTCTAATTTGCTTTCTCCATCGCTCTATATCACACAAATCCACCTCCTTATCTGAATGAATATTCTTATAAATTCATTCACATCATCTTCCAAGAAAAGGAAATTTTTATTTAGCAAAAATTCCCTTTAAAAAATATTTCACCAAGGTCTCGATACTCTCAAAATAACCTGGAAAATCCTGCTCTGTCACATGCATGTCAATGTAGTAGATCAAATCGTAAGCCTTCATGATTTGGGCGACTTCCTCCTGTGAAAAGCCCTTCTCCTGCAAGCGCTGGCTGAAAGTCTGAATCAGAAACTGGTGAAAGGCATTGGCCGCGCGGCCAGCATCCTGATTATAGTAGTCGTGCAAGATCTGAGAAATGCCCGGCTTGCTCCACTCAGCCAAAATTTTATTAGGCGAAATCAACTCAAAAGTGACTGCAAAGAGCTGTTCAACGACTGCCTCAGGTTCACCTTGCCAATCCACGCGCTGCATGGTTTCCTCACGTATGCGGTTATTCTCCGCCACATAGACCTCTAAAAAAATAGCTTCCTTGGACTCATAATACTTATAAAAGGAGCCAACAGCCATGCCGGCACGCTTGGTAATATCTGAAATATTCGTCTTTTTATAGCCTTTCTCAGCAAACACCTGCCTAGCCTCAGCCAATAATTCAGCTTTTTTGTCCATGACTCTCTCCCGCTCTGAATGAATTTTATTTTATATTCATTCACATTATAACACTTTAAAAATCTTTGTCAAGAAAGGCGGAAATCATACTTTGAAAGGAAGACGGAAGTTTGAGAGAATAGCGCCTTTGTTAAATAAAAAAACAAGCAAGGTCTCGTTAAACTTGCTTGCGTCTTGGATACATTAGTGTTTTCTACGATTTTTCAAGGCCTCGTTGATTTTCTTGGTTTTGATCATCGAATCGATAGAAACAAGAAACCAAACCAAGAGGTAAATCAAAATAAAGTTTAGCCAGAAGAACCAGCCGAAAAGCATACTTCCCCAGTCATTGCAGATCATGGCCAAACAAACGATAGTTGCAGTCACTACAAAGTGGCAGAAAAGTAGGAAAGGAAATGGAAAGCGATCTGTCGCATCAAAAATATAGCTTGCTACTCCGATTAAGGCGCTGACAAGGAGGACACTGAGAATAGAGCTAGGAGTCAACGAAAATATTTTTCCTGAGAACAGGCCTACCAGCAGAAAGACCAAACTACCTGTTCTCAGACCATCCTGCATACCGATAAGAATTTTTTTAAAGGTCATAATTTTTCTCCTAAATTCCCAAATAGTCCATAAGCAATTTGACATAGCGGCGACTGACATCAGTTTTGAGCTGATTGGTCAGCTTGGCAGTCATATTGCCCGAAAAGCTATCCGACAAGGATTCCAGATGATCGATATTAATGACTGCATGCCGCGACACCTGAATGAAATTGCGACTATTGAGACGATTTTGAAAACGAGTCAACGTTTCTGTCGTTGTGTAAATGCCCTCGGTACTGTAAATCATCAGGGTTGTCTGATTAATATCGGCCAGGATAATATCCTCTGTCTTGAGCATGACCAGCTTATCATCCGACTTAACAGGCAGGACACCACTTGGACCAGCCTTGAAGTTTTCCAGATAGTCTAGGACGGTCTTTGCCTCACCAGCCAGCTGATCCGCTCTCACGACCACCAGCGGGTCTTGGGAGGAAATCTGAGCATCTTCTTCAAATCTTGTCTGCAAACCTAAGCCTCCTACTTTCTTTACTTGAAGCTCATCCGTCGATTCAGCAGCCAATTTTGACCTAGCCAGAACAGGGCTGCTGCCGTGAGCACTACCCCAACTATATAGTATGTTTCTTGGCTTGTCAAGAGTTTTTGCCATTCAATACGGATACCTAGGAGCTTCTCAAATTCTTGCTGGAGCTGATCCTGGTCCGCAAAAACTTCAGTCAGAGAATCCTTCATCAGGACTTGTCTGAAAAGGGAAGCCATGTAGGTTGAGGGAGTCAGTTTCATGAGATTTTGAGCCAGGCTGGGCAGAGTCCCAATCGGAATATAAGTTCCTACTAGAAAACCAGAGGCCGCACCGATTACCGTTGCGTATTGCCCCAAGGAATTCACCGATTTGAAATAAGGAACAACTAGCGCATTGAGGAGACTAGCCAGCAAGCTATTGAGTAACATAAGGCAGAGCAGCTGGGGAAGCAGCGACCAGTCAAAGGAAATCTTATCCGCTAGAATAAAGTAGGTCAGCATGACAGCAAACATGAAAACTTGCATGACAAAGCCAATCACAAAGGCACTGATTAAGTAGCTAAACCGCAAGCCCCATTGCCCCAAATCTGTGATAAAGAGGTCAGCGGTCACCTTTCTTTCCCGGTCTTCAGTTTGTTGTGAAAAAGCTGATAGGGTGGTTGTCAAGGCGGTGACTGCCAGCGTTCCGCTAATCAACCAGAAGTCGAGCAACTCCGTCGCATGGCTACTGTCTGACCAAGATCCTTTCATGTTGTTCTTTAGAAAAACCAGATATAAAACAAAGGGAATAATGGCTCCAAAGAGAGATAGAATCACCCCACTATGATTGCGAAAATAGAGTAAAAAATTTCGTTTGATCAACATTAACATTTAACGTACCTCTCTTCCTGTCAGAGCCATAAAGGCATCATCCATCGTCCCTGCTTGAAATTCAAATTGTTCAATATAAGGGCCAAGCTGGCTCAGTAAAGTCAAGGCTTCCTTCGTCGTCTCAGGATAAAAGAAAAACTCATTTTCCTTGCCTTGCTCCCATTCACAGCTAGTCGGCAAAGTAGCCTTCAAGTCCTCTGAATCTGAGGTCAAAAGCCGCAAAACATTGCGGGCATAGCGCTCCTTGATCTGGTCAGCAGAGCCTTGCGCAATGACTTGACCATGGTCTACGATATAAATCTTATCTGCATCGTCGGCTTCATTGAGATAGTGGGTGGTCAGGACTACGGTCATGTTTTCCGTCTGCTGCAAGTCTTTGAGCAGCTTCCAGATGCTTTCTCTGGTCTGGATATCCAAGCCTGTCGTTGGCTCATCCAGAAAAAGTAGGTCAGGGCTATTGAGCAGGGCTCGCGCAATGTCCACCCGTCGCTTTTGTCCGCCAGAAAGTGTACCATAGCGCTGTTTGGCAAAGTTAGTCAGACCCAGTTGCTCGATCAACTGCTCAAGCTTGCCTGCTTCCACCTGCTTGTACTGCTTGGCACGGATTTGCAGATTTTCAACTACTGTCAAATTGGCATCCAGTACACTGTTTTGGAAAACCACACCCAGCTTGGCTTGTTCTGCATAAATGATTTGTCCTGATGTTGGCTGTAAAAGTCCAATCAACATCTGAATCGTTGTCGACTTGCCAGCTCCATTAGGACCCAGAATTGCTGTAAAACTACCTGCCTCAATTTCTAAATTCAAGCCGTTAACCGCTACCTTATCGCCATAAACTTTGGTTAGATTTTTCGTTTCTACTAACATGATATTTTCTCCTGTCCTTAACTTCTGAAACTATGATAGCAAGTCTTTTTTGAAAAATCTCAGCTTTTTGGATAAGCGGTAAAATGAGGGAGATGAGAGGTAAAAATCCAGACACCAAAAAATCCCCGACCAGAGGTCAGGGAAACTTATTAGCGGGCGACAATCTTGCGGTAACTGCGGGAAGTTAGTAAGAATACTAAAATATAGGTCAGGAGGAAGACGCCGCAAGTTGCAAGTGTTGTCTGAATTAAGAGAGGAATATTGGTCACACCTAGTAGAGCAACAATCAAGCGCAGCATATGAAAGACTGCTGCTATATGTAGAAAAGCAAAGATGAGAGGTAGGAAGAAAACAGTCAAAATCTGCTTGCGAATGGTACTTCTAGTCTGCTTTTCATCTAAACCAACTTTTTGCAAGATGATAAAGCCATCGCGGTCTTCATATCCTTCAGAGATTTGCTTGTAGTAAATCACAAGAACAGCTCCTAGAAGGAAGATAACGGAGAGGAAGACACCGATGAAGAGCAAAGTTCCAGTAAGTTCCTGATAGCTCTTTTCTGCGCTATGACGGTCACTAGCCATTGCGTAGCTACCATCTTGGGCCTGTTCCTGATCCAAAGTGTCCCTCAGTCCCAGCTGAACTTGCTCGACAAATTTCTTACTGCCCTTAGTCTCTGAAGCAACTCCAATGTAGTAATAGTGTGCAACATTAAGCCCTACTTCTTTACTATCATTGACCACCATATAGAGGCCCTGTTCCATGGCCACGTCGTTTGGATTAGGGATTTCCCCATGCGTGAAATTCGACGGTAAAATCTGCTTAATCTTCCAGTCTTTACCATTTACTCGGAGTGGCTTGTCCTTATTTAAGGAAACATTTTTTCCATAGACAAGAGTTTCATCATCTGCCAAATCTATCTTTTTCCCTGTCATTTTTTCATAATCCTGACGATTGATGACCGTAATCGTACCAGCAGACTTGGTCAAGATACTTGGATCCGAATCCAGCTCGCTTTGCATTGGAACCGTCACATCATTACCAGCTAATTTCATGATGAAGGCTGATTGATAGAGATAGGTAGTATAGCTTGGCTTCTTCAGACCTGTGTCCTGAGCGACTTGCTGAACCTTGTCCAACAGAGTCTCTTTCTGATCGGTTGATTTCGGCAAGACGACGCTAACATTGTAATCCTTTGGATGCAAGGTAGTAATATAATCCTGACCTCCAACATAGATATTGATTGTACCAACCAAAGTCACAAGGAGCATGGTAGATAGAATGGAGATGGTTGCCAATCCTGCCGCATTTTTACGCATCCGCGAGATGAGATTGGAAACAGAAATGAAATTCTGCGTTTTATAGTAGTAGCCTTTGCGCTTTTTGAGAAATTGCAATAGTGTAATCGAACCGGCATTAAAAAGCAGATAGGTTGCTAGGATAACCATGATCACAGCTACAAAGAAATTGCCGATAGCAGCGACAGGTTTGGTAACGGTCAAAGCCATGTAATAAGCCACTCCCATGAGCAAGAGCCCCAGCAAGGTTTGCACCCAAAGGAAGCGTCCCTTCTTCTCGCCTGCTTTCTTTTCTTTCATTAAATTAAGAGAGCTATAGCGCAGAAGTCGCGTAGAGTTGAGCAACAAAATCACCGCAAAAGCGACACCTAGACTAGCTAGAGTCATCCAGACATTCTGCCATTGGAAGGTCGAGGCAAGAACTGCCGGCATTCCCATCAATTTCAAAAGGACTGCATAGAGCATCTTATCTAAAGCTAGGCCAGACAAGATACCCAGACCGACTGTAGCCAGATAAAAGACACAGAGTTCAAAGAAGGTCATGAGCAGCAAGTGACGCTTCTCCATCCCTAGCACACTATAGACACCAAGCTCACGCGAACGGTTCTTCATGACAAAGCTATTGGCATAGGTGATAAGGATAAGGACGGCAATCTGAATGACTTGGATACCAAACTGCAAAGTCATGCGAGCTGCTGTACCACCATAAGAAGTTTCCATATTTGGACTGTGAGCCAGTGAGACAAAACTATACAAAATCGCTGTTGCCAGTACCGTTGCCAAGGCAAATGGATAATACAAACTGCGATTTTTGATCAGATTTGATAAAGCCAGTTTACTCGTTAGTTTGAACATAATTGCCCACCTCACTTGCCATGACTGTCAGAGTATCGGAAATCTCTTGGAACATCTGCCGCTCGGTCTTGTTGCCGCGGAAGATTTGATTGTAGAGAATCCCGTCTTTTATAAAGAGCACCCGCTTGGCCCGACTAGCCGCCGAAGTCGAGTGAGTTACCATGAGAATGGTTTGGCCGCGGTCATTGATGTCGTCAAAGACATCCAAGAGAGCAGCCGAAGACTTAGAGTCCAAGGCTCCTGTCGGCTCATCCGCTAGCAAAATCTCAGGCTCAGTAATGATAGCGCGGGCAACTGCCACCCGTTGCTTCTGACCACCAGAAATTTCATAAGGAAACTTTTCTTGGAGTTTGTTAATCCCCAGCTCGTTGCAGGTTGCGACCAGCTTTTGCATCATCTCGGTAATGGGACGACGAGAGAGGACTAGCGGCAGCAGGATATTATCCTTGACCGATAAGGTATCCAAAAGGTTGAAATCTTGAAAGACAAAGCCTAATTTCTCCCGGCGGAAGCTGGAAGCCTGGCTGTTTTTGATGGTTGCCGTGTCAGTTCCATTCAGAAAGACGCGGCCCTCAGTTGGCTTGTCCAACATAGCTAGGATGTTGAGCAAGGTGGATTTACCAGATCCTGACTCACCCATTATGGCGACATATTCGCCTTTTTCTACCGTAAAGTGAATGTCTTTCAACGCCTCTACTTGGCTGCCCTGAAAGCGAGTCTTATAAATTTTTTTCACGTGTTGTACGTCTAATAAGGTCATCATGATCTCCTTTTCTATAATTCCATTTTAATACAGAAACAGCTTTATTTCCACATTTTACTAATTTTTAAATGCCAATATTTTTATCTCTGCACCAGATAAGCAATCAGTGCGATGACCCAGAGATGGGCTGGGTAAAAGACATAGAAGAAATATTTGCCCCACTTACCATTATAGCCTCTCTCGCCATTGTAGAGATGGAGGAAGGGCAAGACGGTAATAAAGGCCCAGTCTGAATTGTAGAGCATCATCGAAAGGGTCGCTCCCATGGTTGGGTAGATTTCAATGCTTAGGCAAAAGAGCAGAAAAGCCAAGACCATGTAAGAAAGAGTTCTGAGAGCAGGCTGATTGCGGAAGATATAGCTAATCAGCATCAAAGGAATAATGGTCATGCCGCCTTCTGTCAAAAAAACTCCTGCCAAACCAATTAAGACTGCCGCTCCAATCCGCAAATAGCGTTTCTCATCCATAATCTCTTCACCATTTTTGGAGAGACCAAATACAAGATTGAGCACCAGAACGCCGCAGGCTAAGCTGAGAAAGATATTATTCTCAAGATGAATTCCCTTGCTATGAAAGAGTATCGTTAAGATGGTATTGCCCAGCTGCATAATAGCCGCCCAGATAAACAAGCGTGCATTGTAGGCCAAGCGGTTGCGCGTATGCAGAAAGCCTTCTACTGCGCTAAAAGCAAACCAAGCAGCTACACAGCGAGTCAGCAGGTGAAAAATCCCGTCCCAACCTGTCGGCAAAAGCCCTGGAATCTTACCAATATGATCAAAAACCATTAAAAAGGCCATGAAAAGCTTGAGTTGGAAAGCATTGAATCCTCTTGTTTTCATTTCATATCTCCTTGTCTTCTTTATACATCTATCTTACAAAAAAAGAAAGGTCGGTACCATAACCTAACCTTTCAATTTCACTGGCCAACCTTACAAATTTGTAAGAATGCCTTATTCAAATATCATCTTCTTCTCTGAAAAACTAATCATGACAGTCGTTCCCTGTCCGACTTGAGAAGCGATGCTGATCTGATGCCCCAGTTCATCTGCGATTTTCTTGGACAGATAAAGCCCCAAACCAGACGACTGCTGGGTCAAACGGCCATTATAGCCCGAAAAACCTCGCTCGAAAACCCGCAGCAAATCCGCATCCTGAATGCCCAGACCGCTGTCCTTGATATAAAGCGTATCCTCCTGAAAATAAATCTCAATTCCGCCTTGACTGGTATATTTCAGACTATTTGACAACACTTGCTCTAAAATAACGACGAACCATTTCCTATCTGTGATGATGGTTCGGTCCAAATCATGTAGATTGAGACTCAAGCCCTTTTGGATAAAGAAAATCGCATACTTCTTGACAATCTCCTTGACCAAGTCTTCAAGATTTTCCTTTTTCAAGACCAAATCCTCGTGGAAACTCTCCAAACGAAGATACTGCAAGACGATATTGACATAGGACTCGATCTTAAAGAGCTCTTGCTCCAGCTGATTCTTGACCTTCTTGTCCTCAATTTCTCTGACCAGCAATGAACTAGCCGCAATAGGCGTCTTAATCTGATGAGCCCAGAGCGTATAGTAGTCCATCAGGTCATTTAGCTTCTCCCTCTCCTCAATCGCACGGTTCTTCTTGTCCATTTCCAAAAGAGCCAGTTTCTCAAAAAGGAGAACCTCTAAGGCTGTCTGAGGACGACCTGAGGCATAAAAGAGCTGGTTGCGGTATTCCTTATAGGCACTAGCGAGATCCATTCCCAAGAAAAAGCTAGCAAGGAGAAAGGCTAAGAGCAGCTGATACTCTAGCAGACTACGCCCATCTTCGAAAATAAAGGCAAACATCCCCATAATCGAAAATACAATCAGCAAGAGCAACAAGATGAAGCGACGGGAGTACAGATGATGCTTCAAAAAGAAAAATTTATCCTGCATGTCCATTGGTTAAACCGTACCCTATCCCTTTTTTCGTCTCAATAAAATGCTTCAGACCGTGCTCCTCCAGCTTCTTGCGCAGGCGGGCAA
Organism: Streptococcus sp. 27098_8_113; assembly: GCF_041432545.1. Taxonomy (NCBI): domain Bacteria; kingdom Bacillati; phylum Bacillota; class Bacilli; order Lactobacillales; family Streptococcaceae; genus Streptococcus; species Streptococcus sp. 27098_8_113. Next base: position 68,162 of record NZ_JAPVZU010000007.1, read on the forward strand.
CATTGACGGACAAGGTATTGTCGTCGATAAAGAAATCGCTGTTCCAGAGCTCCTTCATCAAGTCATCACGTGCCACAATGCTGCCAGAATGCTCAAAGAGCACCCGTAAAATCTGAAATTCATTCTTGGTCAACGTTACAAGCTCGCCCTCATAAACCAAATCCATGGATTTAAGATTTAAAATCACGCCCTGATATTCCAAAAGACTTTGATCTGTCCCAAACTCGTATGAACGTCGCAGCAGGCCTTGAACCTTGGCCAGAAAGACGTTATTGTCAAAAGGCTTGGTCACATAGTCATCTGCGCCCATATTGATGGCCATAACGATATCCATGGACTGGTCACGCGAAGACAGAAACATAATCGGCACCGTCGAAATCTTCCGAATTTCCTGGCACCAATGGTAGCCGTTAAAGAGGGGCAGGCCAATATCCATCAGCACCAGCTGGGGCTCCTCCTTGACAAAGGTTGTCAAAACCTGCATAAAATCTTCAATCGCCACAACCTGATAGCCCCATTGCTCCAGCATTTTTTTGATCATTTGACGGATGACCGCATCATCCTCGACCAGTAAAATCTTGTGCATTCCATTTCCTCACTCATTTTTCTTACTGCTATTATATCAAATTCTCCCTTAAATCACAGAGACTTTTTTGATCTGAGATTCACATTGTTTTCAGAAAATTTCAAGAAATCCTTCAAGGAGTATTGACAAAAGTATAGTAAAAAGATAAAATAACACTACATTCAGAATTGTCTGAAAATTCATTTTTTATAATAAGGAGATTATTATGCTAGAACAAACTCAGACATCTACCTGGCAGTCTAAACTGAAAGCCCTAGGTCCTGGGATCCTCATGGCCTCTGCTGCTGTTGGTGGCTCGCACATTGTTTCCTCTGCTCAAGCAGGCGCCAAGTATGGCTGGGCCTTGATGGGACTGGTCATCTTGGCCAACCTCTTCAAATATCCCTTCTTTCGCTTCGGTGCTGAGTACACCTTAGAAACTGGTCACAGCTTGGTTGAAGGTTATGCTCAAAAAGGGAGAGTCTACTTAGGCATCTTCTTCGTTTTAAATGTCTTCTCCGCTTTGGTCAATACAGCAGGGGTCGGAATTCTCTGTGCTGCTATCATCGCCAGCGCCTTTCCAAACGCCCTTGGACTCAGCATTACTCAATGGTCTCTGATCCTCATCATCCTGATCTGGGCAATGCTACTCTTTGGTGGCTACAAGTTCCTCGATGGCCTTGCCAAATGGATCATGTCCGCTCTAACCTTTGCAACCGTTATTGCAGTCATCGTTGCCATTATCAAGCATCCTGAGTACGGAGCAGACTTCGTTGAAAAGACCCCTTGGCAAATGGCTGCCTTGCCTTTCATCGTGTCTCTAATGGGCTGGATGCCAGCTCCAATCGAGATTTCAGCAATCAACTCCCTCTGGACTGCTGAGAAAGGAAAATCTGTCAATATCTCTGTCACGGACGGACTCTTTGACTTTAACGTTGGCTATATTGGTACAGCCATTCTGGCCATCTTCTTTGTCGCTATGGGCGCTCTCATCCAGTATCCAACTGGTCAAGCAGTTCAAGATGCTGGTGCTGCCTACATCCAGCAATTCGTTGGGATGTACGCATCTGTTCTTGGCGACTGGTCACGGATTCTGATTACTTTCATCGCCTTTCTCTGTATCTTTGGTACGGTTATTACCGTTATCGATGGCTATTCCCGTGTAAATGCTGAATCTCTACGCCTTCTTCTCAATGAAGAGAAGACTTCTCAAAAAACTCTGCATATCTGGATGACCGCTACAGCTATTATCGGTGGCGTTATCATCTACTTCTTCCAAGGTAGTGTGGCTCTCATGCTTCGTTTTGCCATGATTGCTTCCTTCCTGACTACTCCATTTTTTGCCCTTCTAAACTATCTCCTCGTTACAAGCGAGAATAAACATCTGAGCAAATGGCTAAAAGGTCTTTCCATCCTTGGTTTGATCTTCCTCTTTGGCTTCGCCTTATTCTTTATCTACGCCATCCTCATCGGTAAGGCTTACTAGATCAAAAGAGCTGGAAATTCTGAAGGATATCTTCAGGTTTCCGCTCTTTTCTTTTTTCCTTTCTGACAACCTGCCCCACTTATGCTATACTGGAAGAAGATAGAATATTGGAGATAAATATGGGAATAATTTTTGATTACCTAGATCAAGTAGCTTACGACAGTATCTACGACACCCCCTTTAATGAACTGGATATGCTGATACTGACCGAGATAACTTATCTGCCTTTTGACCAGATCGTGTCTGATCAGATGTCCCCTGATTGTACTTGCCGCTTGTTTGAAGCTGCTGAAAAAGTGCCTCAAGATTTGTCCATGTTAGTGACTAAAAATCGTCTGAAACTTTTAGAAAAGGTAGCCAGCTCCACCCGCTTCAAAAATATCAAGCTCATGGGCTATGTCAATGATATTGACCCTGATGTTCAAAAGCAATTTGCAGCTATGATTTTCAAAATCAAGCCCGATAGCTATGTCCTGACCTTCCGCGGAACCGATGATTCCATTATCGGCTGGAAAGAGGACTTCCACATGACCTATATGGATCAGGTCCCAGCTCAAAAAACGGCGGTCAATTATCTGCGAAAAGCCATGGATGCTCTGCCTGGTCAATTCATCCTGACGGGCCACTCGAAAGGAGGCAATCTAGCATCCTACGCTGCTAGTCAGATCGAGCCAGAATATCAAGAGCGAATTCAGAGCATTTACAGCTATGATGCACCTGGACTGAATCACTCGGTCATCACCAGTCAAGGCTACCAGACTATTTCAGACAAGATAAAGCGCTACATTCCGCAGGGCTCTATCGTCGGAATGATGCTCGAAACGCCCAAGCAGGCTCAGATTGTCAAAAGTACAGCTATCGGCGGTCTGGCCCAGCACGATACCTTCACTTGGCAGATCAGCGGCCAGACTTTTGTCCTACTAGATAATCTCAATCCAGAAAGCCTTCAAGTAGATAAAACGCTGAAAAACTGGGTAGATAGCATTTCTGATGACGAACTAAAAGACTTTTTCGATCTCTTTTTCGGCCTCATCTTGGATGCTGGTATCAGCTCCATCAATGACCTCACCAAGCTGGAAAATTTCAACAAAATCTTAGCTGTTTTTGAAAATGCCAACGCCCTCACAGACCAAGAGCGGGAAATGCTGTCGCGCCTCGCCAAACTACTGGTAGACATGCGCTACCAGTCTTGGAAAGACGACATGAACCTGCTGAAGCCTGCGGAAATCCAAAAAGAAATCCGAGAAAATATCTCTCAGTTTGTCAATCAACTCCCTTTTGTCAATACTGAAAAGCCAAAAGAAAACAACTCTGAGACTACTGAAGATGATACTTTACTCTCTTAAATATGGGTATACCAAATCCTAGCTAACCAAGAAAGAAGCTGGGACAAAAGTCCGATCTCAAATATAAAAAGCGAACAAAACTAGTTTTCTGGTAATCAGAATTCTGCTTTGTTCGCTTTTCGCATTTAATTATAGATTTGAAGTGCTTAATAATTAAGATTTTTAAAAATTGAAATCTTTTTGTCCCAGCCTCGATTCTTTTAGATTAGAAATAATTATAAGATTTTAAGATTGACTTATTCATTCACGTTTTTGAAGGTCACTTTAGCTTCTGGGTCAATACCAGTCACAATAGCACTATAATATTGCTCAGCTGATTCTGTGATAAGATTTTTATATTGTTTAAGATATTCTTCTTGTTCTTTATTGCTGAGCTCCTTAATAACATGCTCTCCCGTATCAATATTTTCTGTTGCTCCGCTTAACAACTCTCCGCTGGTATTATATAGTTTATATCGATCTTTGGGATTATCTGGAACATCAACTCCTATAACTTCATATTTAGGGATAATCAATTCATACTCATGCTCAGCGATTTTCCTAACCTTGACTCCTTCTTTAATTCCAAATTTAGCCGTATAATTAAAAATGATGATTGCTTTCTTGACAGATAATGGAATACTGATATTGGTACCAGGTATTTTTTTATCTTTCTCAATCGTTTCAACTTTTTGAATTCCAACATTCAAAAAAACACTTTCATTAACTTTTTCCAAGTGAGTGATTCGAGTATAGACTTGGGTCTGTTCATTTGAAACATTTTTCCCTTGGAAGTACCCAATAATATTATACGTTTTTGCGACAACAAAAAAGATAGCGAGAATGGCTACCACAATCCAAACGTAAATCTTAGCTCCCAAAACTTTTCTTATGAAATTCTTAACTATTTTCATTATCCTATTTCCTCCGAATTAAAAATGCTGTTCCAAGACTAATTATAGCGAGAATCGCTGATAAATAGGGATTCAGCGGAAAAAGAAGGACAATTAAAAGCAACAACAAAACAAGTGATGCAATTTTTACTATTTTCATAATATAACTCCTAAAATCTTTTCAATAAAAATTATATAAATATATATACCTTTTGTCAAGCGGTCTCAAAGAGAATAATACATCAAAATCCCCCAGCAGGAGGCTGCTGGGGGATTGGTTTGCTACCCAATCAAACTTCCATTTGGTACTTTCTCGTCCACAGTCAGGAGAGTCAGTTGGTCGCCGTGCTCGGCTGAGAGAATCATGCCTTGACTGATGCGGCCCATCATTTTGCGCGGTTTGAGGTTGGCTACGATTTGGACTTTCTTGCCGACCAATTCTTGCTCGTTTGGATAGTATTTAGCAATACCAGAGAGGATTTGGCGGTCTTCACCGTCTCCTGCATCCAATCGGAATTGAAGAAGCTTATCAGAGCCTTCAACTTTAGAAACCTCTTTGACTTCTGCGACACGGATTTCTACCTTGTCAAAGTCGTCAAACTTGATCGCTTCACGATTAAGTTTGAGCTCGACTTCTTCTGGATTCCATTCTTTTTCAAGTGCAGGTTTGTTGCCTTCCATTTGTTCTTTGATATAGGCAATTTCTTCCTCCATATCCAGACGTGGGAAGATTGGTGTCCCTTTTTCTACAACTGTCAGTCCTGCTGAGAGCTGGTCAATTGCTAGATTTTCCAGAGACGTTGCTTGAGGCAAGCCCAATTGACTGAGGACAGCCTTGCTGGTTTCCATCATGAAAGGTGCGATCAAGTGCGCTACAACACGAAGACTGGCTGCCAAGTGGCTCATGACTGCTGCCAGTTCTTTGACCTTGGCTTCATCTTTTGCCAGAACCCAAGGAGCGGTTTCATCAATGTATTTATTGGTGCGGGAGATGAGCGTCCAGACTGCTTCCAGCGCGCGTGGATAGTCCACCGCATCCATGTGTTTGTAGTAGTCAGCGATGGATTCAGCTGCCACCTGAACCAGAGCACCATCAAAGTCTGTTACATTTTCTTCATAGGCTGGCACTTGCCCGTCAAAGTACTTGTTAATCATGGAAACAGTACGATTGAGGAGATTCCCAAGGTCATTGGCTAACTCGTAGTTGATACGACCTACATAGTCCTCAGGTGTGAACGTCCCATCAGATCCCACCGGAAGGCTGCGCATGAGGTAATATCGCAGGGCATCCAAGCCATAGCGTTCCACCAGCATTTCAGGATAGACCACGTTTCCTTTAGACTTAGACATCTTGCCATCCTTCATGACAAACCAACCGTGAGCAATCAGGCGGTCAGGCAGCTTAATATCAAGCATCATAAGAAGGATTGGCCAGTAGATAGAGTGGAAACGCAAAATGTCCTTGCCCACCATGTGGAAGACTGTTCCGTTCCAGAATTTATCGTAGTTAGCATGGTCTTCCTGACCGTAGCCAAGAGCTGTCGCATAGTTAAGCAGGGCATCAATCCAAACATAAACTACGTGTTTAGGATTAGATGGCACAGGCACGCCCCAAGTAAAGGTTGTCCGAGATACGGCTAGGTCTTCCAAGCCTGGCTCGATGAAGTTTTTCAGCATTTCATTAAGACGACCATCAGGTGTGATAAAGTCGGGCTGTGATTTGAAAAATTCTACCAAGCGGTCCTGGTACTTGCTCAGACGAAGGAAGTAAGACTCTTCCGAAACCCACTCCACTTCATGTCCAGACGGCGCAATCCCACCCGTTACATTTCCAGCTTCGTCACGGAAGACTTCAGCCAGCTGGCTTTCAGTGAAGAATTCCTCATCAGATACAGAATACCAGCCTGAATATTCACCCAAGTAGATATCATCTTGAGCCAAGAGTTTTTCAAAGACATCAGCCACAACCTTTTCGTGGTAGTCATCGGTCGTTCGGATGAATTTATTATACGAAATGTCCAGCAGTTTCCAGAGTTCCTTGACCCCAACCGCCATGCCATCGACGTAAGCTTGCGGGCTGATACCAGCTTCCTCAGCTTTTTGCTGGATCTTTTGACCGTGTTCATCCAGACCAGTCAGATAAAAAACATCATAGCCCATGAGGCGCTTGTAGCGAGCCAAGACGTCGCAGGCAATAGTCGTATAGGCAGACCCGATATGGAGCTTGCCAGACGGATAATAAATAGGTGTCGTAATATAAAACGATTGTTTTGTAGTCATTTTTTAATCCTTTCAAGGCTAATGAAACCTTTTTGATAACACTTCATTATATCATATTTCCTAGCGATTGAAAGAGGGGACTCTTCCATCCTCTAGTCTTTTTATAGCTTCGCAATCACTTTGCTATAAATCAACTCTATCTTTTGATATAATAAACTCAGGAAATTTCTACTAGAAAAGGACATTTTATGAAACTCATCTCTTGGAACATAGACTCTCTCAACGCTGCTTTGACCAGTGATTCTGCCCGCGCTCAGCTCTCTCAGGCTGTCCTTCGGACCTTGCAAGCAGAAAATGCGGATATCATCGCTATTCAGGAAACGAAGCTTTCCGCTAAAGGACCGACTAAAAAACACCTTGAAATTTTAGAAGAACTCTTCCCAGGCTATGAAAACACTTGGCGCTCGTCTCAAGAGCCAGCTCGCAAAGGCTATGCAGGAACCATGTTCCTCTACAAAAAAGAGCTGACACCCATCGTGACCTTCCCAGAAATCGGTGCACCATCAACCATGGATGTTGAAGGTCGTATTATTACGCTGGAATTTGACGACTTCTTCGTCACTCAGGTCTATACGCCCAATGCTGGCGATGGTCTCAAACGCTTGGAAGAACGTCAGGTCTGGGATATCAAATACGCTGAATACTTGGCATCACTGGATGAACAAAAACCAGTTCTCGCAACTGGTGATTATAATGTAGCCCACAAGGAAATCGACCTTGCCAATCCTGCCAGCAACCGCCGTTCACCAGGCTTTACCGATGAAGAGCGTGCCGGTTTCACCAACCTGCTGGCTAAAGGCTTTACCGATACCTTCCGCCACTTGCACGGAGATATCCCTAACCAATACACTTGGTGGGCGCAGCGCAGCAAGACTTCTAAAATCAACAACACAGGCTGGAGAATCGACTACTGGCTGACCAGCAATCGTGTGGCTGACAAGGTAACCAAGTCTGATATGATCGACTCTGGTGCACGTCAAGACCATACGCCGATTGTCATGGAAATTGAACTTTAAGGAGAAATTCGATGGACTATCAAGCTGTCATTCCCGAATTTGTAGTATCTGATCTCGAACAGTCGCGTCACTTCTACTGCGACTTGCTGGGCTTCTCTGTCGAATACGAACGTCCCGAGGAGAAATTTCTCTTCCTCTCGCTTGAAGACTGCCAACTCATGCTAGAAGAAGGCAGCGCTGAAGAATTAGCCCAACTGACCTATCCTTTCGGGCGTGGTGTCAATATTTCTTTTGGTATTGAGGACGTCCCTCAGCTCCACCAAAAACTGCTGGAAGCTGACTATCCCATCCATCGTCCCCTGACCAAAAGAGAATTTCGCGTAGGAGATAGCTTTATTTATCCTCATGAATTTGCGGTTTTGGATCCAGATGGATATTTCCTACGATTTAGTGAATAAGAAGAGGCTGGGACAAAAGTCCGACCTCAAATATAAAAAGCGAACAAAACTAGTTTTCTGGTAATCAGAATTCTGCTTTGTTCGCTTTTCGCATTTAATTATAGATTTGAGGGACTTAATAATTAAGATTTTTAAAAATTGAAATCTTTTTGTCCCAACCTCCTCAATTGTCTTTGGATTGTCAAGCAAGACGCAGTGGTTGAGTGGGCTCTACTACGCTGATTCCATCAGCTTTTACAGCCCTACTCAACTATGCGGAGGTGGGACGACGAAATCGAATTCTAACGAATTACCGATTTCTGTCCCACTCTCTATTTACAAGTAAATCTCAAATCTATCTATACTATCAGAGAGTATTTTGTAGTGGAAAGCGGCCAAAATTCTGCTCCATCAGTGCAGGATTTCCTAGTTGATAGACCTTGTCAGCCTGCTGGGTCAAACTATCCCATGGCTCCTTGCCGATACGGCTGACGAGTTCAACTTTTCCCTTAAGCTTGGACAAATGCTGGCGTCCCTGTTCAGAAAAGCCTAAAATATGGATTCCTGATGGAAGTTCTTCTTGTCTAGCTCCGACTAGGATATAGGTCAGCAGACGCCGAACCCGAGCCTTGGTATAGCGCTTAGTCGCCACCTGCTCGACCAGCTCTTCTATGGTCTCACTGCTTTTCAAGGCCTCTCTAATCCTAACTGCCAACTCCTGATTAACCTGATAAAAGTCTGCCAAATCCTGACTTGTCACTATCTGGTAACGGAGATAAGGAAAAAGATCCGACCAAGTCACCTTTGCTGCCGTCTCAAGTAGCTTATAGCTTGGAGTGAATTTTTTGAGAAAGTCTGGCTGATCCAGATTCTGACGAAGGGCTGTGGCTGAAGCAAATTCCTGATCAGCTGACATAGAATGGTAACCTGCTCCCTGGCGTTGAATGGGACAAAGCTTGATAGCCTTTCCCGCCGTAGCCTTGGCATAAGCCAAGCCCAAGATATGATTGGGAGTAGAGCCTGAAAAATTGAGCCCTGCAAACTCCTGCCACATGGCCTGAGTCTTCTGGGGATAGGATAGGGAATCAGGCAAACCAGCCAGATAAGCTTCCATCTGCTCTGCCTTTTGACCATAGACCCTCGAAATACTCTCGTAGTCCAGCACTTCCTCAGTCCCAAAAGTCAGCTGATCAATACCTAACTGCTCTAAGATGTCCACTGCCCCCTTAGCGAAAAAGTCCGCCGCCTGAACACTGACCAAGAAAGGCAGCTCAAGGACCAAATCCGCTCCAGCTTCTAAAGCCATCTGTGCCCGAGTCCACTTGTCTACGATAGCTGGCTCCCCTCGCTGAACAAAATTGCCGCTCATAGCAATAATTTTCAGGCCAGAAGCTTGCTCCAGCAGATATTTATGCCCATTATGAAAAGGATTGAACTCTGCGATAATACCGGTGATTGTCATCTCATTTCTCCGCCACAAAGAACCAGCGAGCGCTCTTGTCGGTTGGTTCCTTGTCCTCAAAGTCCGCATAAACCTTGACATTCTTAAAGCCAGCCTGCTCCAGCAAGATATCGTAGGTCAGAATCTCATAGGTCCGCTCCTCATGCACCTCGTCATGGCGCGTGAAGCGACCATCCTCATCTTGGACAAAGAAGGTCAGCTCATGCACGATGGAATGAGGCGGTTCATCCGCATAAGAATCCCAGACCATGGCAAAGGTTTCAGCATTTTCATGATAAGAATAGCCTGGAAAAACCTCGTCAATCTGGTAAATCGAGTGCACGTCAAAGATAAAGCGGCCGCCCTCATTTAGATGCTGGTAAACCTCAGTAAATACCTGACCGACATCCACTTCGTCCTCCATGTAGCAAATCGAGTCCGAATAACAAGTCACCAAATCAAACTGACCGACTCTACTCAAATCCAGCATATTGCCCTGGATAAAGGGAATGTCCAAACCGGCGTCTCTGCTACGTTTCTCTGCCAAATCCAACATTTCCTGACTCAAGTCCAACCCCGTCACATCAAAACCTGCCTGCTTAAAATAAATAGACTGAATGCCCGTTCCACAGGCCAGCTCCAGCAGCTTTTTCTTATCCTTGGGAAAATGTCGCAGGCTGAAATCCGTCCATTTCTCATACAAAGAATCATCCATAATCGCATCGTAAACCGACGCGAAGGTTTCATAAGTTGCCATACTTTTCCTTTCAAAAATAGCCCAGCCAGCAGGCTGACTGAGCCGAATTATGCTTTCTTGCCCAAGGGCAAAAAATCACTTATTTTTTTCTTCCAATAAGGCTGCAACATCCACGCCTGTCGCTTCGTGCCAGAGTTTTTCCAGATTGTAATGGGCTCTCATTTCCTCAGAAAAGACATGGACAACGATGCCACCCAAGTCTAAGAGAACCCAGCCGCCAGCTGCGTCACCCTCAACATGGCCAGCAGAAACACCAGCCGCTGCAGCTTTCTCGCGGATATTTTCAGCCACCGCATCCAGCTGACGACTATTCATCGAGCTGACGATGACAAAGTAATCTGTCACCGTAGTCAGATCTTGCAAGTCCAAAGCCACAATATCTTCTGCACGCTTCTCATCGGCCGCCTTCACGACCAGTTCCAATAATTCTTGTTCTTTCATAGTTCCTCTTTAATTAAAAATGTTTTTGTAATCTCGAACATCCGCAAAACGTTCGTCCCAAATTTTTTGATAAAAAGTATTTATTTTTTCTGCCGAAGCATCTTCCCCATCAAAAGTTGTAAAAGCACCCTCTGGAATGACAAGTTTATAATCAAATTCAAATCCAACTTTAACCGATGCATCTACACAATATTCCGTCTGCATTCCACATAAAACTAGACGACCAATATCTTCTTTATCTAAGTAATCTTTTAAACCAGTCTCTTTAAATATACTATTGTACTTCTTCTGAAAGACCTTTTCGTCTGACTTCCGATTTAAGAGAGGAGACAACTCCCAAGTTTCCAATTCACTATCTTCTGGATTTTCAATATGCTGAATATAGATAATTTCGACACCTTTACTCCTAGCCTGATGTTGCAGAAAGGAAATTTTATCCATCATTTTATCAGACTGAAAGCCTGTCTCCACTAAGATATTTTGTACATCTATAATGATTAGAGCTGTTTTCATTCTTTTATTTCCTTCAAATATCCTACAAAGGCATTGTAGGTCTCTAGGGTTTGCGGGTAGATAGGGAGTCCTTTGTGAGCCAAATGCTCCACCGTCCTTGCTGTTTCATAGGCCACAGCTAGATTGAGCGACCGCTGGGCCAACTCTCTAGCCTTGTCCACTCCCGGAAAGTCCCGGTTATGCTCAATGTAGTCTGCGACATAGACGACCTTGTCTAGCTCAGACATGGTGCTACTGCCCACTGTATGAATCTCGATAGCTCGCAAAATCTCTGCATCTTCGATCCCTAGGTCTTCCTGAATCTTGTAAATGCCCACCATGCCATGCCAGACATTATTGCCCCAGTTTTTCAGGTCCGGATCCAGCTGGTATTTGTCAATCAAGGCCAGAAAATCCTCATCCGAAACCTTTTTCGCATAGTCGTGCAGGAGTCCTGCCAGACCCGCTTTTTCGACGTCAAGACCGAAGCGCTCCGCTAATTCACGGGCAGCCTTTTCCACACCTAGACAATGCCGCAGGCGTTTCTCGGGCATGACTGTTTCCATCTTAGCCAGCAAGGCCTCACGGCTCATGTGTATATAGCTTTCGTAGGTCATAGGTAAAGCCCTTCTTTCTCAATGTAGTCTATAACTGGCTGAGGCAGCAGGAAATTGGGAGTCCGTCCCTGAGCCAGAAAATCCCGCACCATGCTGGAGGAAATATCCATAAGGGGTACATCCACCCAGATGACAGGGTAAGAAGTCCCTGCCTTGTAGCGCGGCCGCTGAACACCGACAAACTGCACCAGCTCAACCAGCTCATCAATCCGGTACCACTTAGGCAGGTAGTCCACCATATCCGCACCGATGATAAAGTAATAGTCCGTATCTGGATGCTGCTCTGTCAGCAGCTTCATGGTGTCGTAGGTATAGGAAATCCCCTTGCGCTCCAGCTCAATGGTTTCAATCTCTAGGCCTTCAATGCCCTCGATAGCCAATTCCAGCATTTTCAGCCGATGCTTTTCATCAATGGTCTCTTTCTTATCCACATGGGGCGGCTCGTACTCTGGCATAAGCAGGACCTGATCCAAGCCTAGCTGTTGGCGAACCTGATCCGCCACGACCAAATGAGCATGGTGGACAGGGTTGAAATTCCCACCTAAAATGCCAATCTGCTTGCGTTTTTTATCTTTAACTTCTGGTTCTAATTCCACCTTGATAAAGGGGGTCAGTAATTCAATAGCCATAGGCTGATATCTCCACAGAAATTTTTCCTTAAATTTGCTTGACTTTAACAGAGAGTTTGCGATTTTCCTTCTTGCTGGACTGCTTGAAGAGAATCAAGATCCGGCCGATCTTCTGCACCGTATCCACTCCGATTTCTTCTTCCAAAATCTCAGCAACTTCATGGATATTCTCATCTGTATTCTGCAAGAGCGTAACCTTGATCAGTTCTCGCGCATCCAGTGCCTGACGAATGCTGGTTTTAATCTGGTCATTGAGACCGTTTTTGCCAATCTGAACGATGGGCTTGAGTGTGTGGGCCTGACTGTTGAGAAAGGCCCTTTGTTTACTTGTTAATGCCATAGTTTTCCTTATTCTTTTAAAAATAGCAGAGCTTATACTCAAAGAGTATTAGTATTGCCCGCACATGAGATTTCTTTCCAAATCAAATGAATACCGTTTCTTTTGAAAATCTTGGACATAGTACCTCATCTTTGTTTTCCCTTTTTGAATAATGCTATGTCCTTCCGCTTCCAGCAGCCCTCTTTGTACTTCAAGGCCTCCAGGATACTTCGCATTGACTTCCCCGCCTGACTTGAGCACTCGCCAATAGGGGATTTTGGCATCTTCCTCAGACCAAGCGACAATCAAAGCAGCAATACCTGAAAAAAATGGAGCACTATTATCCTGTCCAAAGTGAGTACGCAAATCAGCCAAGGTAACCACTTTGCCGTATGGTATTTGCTGAATAGCTTCCACATATTTTTCTGGTGTGATAAAAGTTGACTGGGTCATACATCCTACCTTTCTTAGATAATCGCCTTGCGCAAGACCACGTCCACTCCTTTTGGAGCCCAAGCCGCAACCTTGGCTCTGTCATTGACACGAATCCAGCCCAGACCAGAGAAGACGATATCCGTCTTGTCCTTGATGGTAAATTCATGCTTGACCAAGGCTGGAAATTCTTCCTTTTCCTTGCCAACTGGCGGCACCAAGAGACTGCCGACATGCTTGTCATAAAAGTCGCTGGCACCTTCTAACTTGGTCCGGTGGAGCTTAAGCTCATTGTCAAAATAAGCCGTAAAGCCCTGCTTATCACCTGCCACAAAGTCGAAACGACCTAAACCACCCAAAAAGAGGGTTTGCTCTGGATTGAGCTGGTAGGTTTTGGGCTTGATTTCCTTTTTGGGGCTGACATATTTGAGATTCTTAGCAGAAAGATAATGAGCCATCTGGTGACGATGGATGATGCCCGGTGTATCATAGATATGACTGCCGTCTGCCAAAGGAATCTCGATTTTGTCCAAAGTTGTACCCGGGAAGCGCGAAGTCGTAATGACATCCTTATCACCCGTGATTTCCTGAATAATCGCGTTAATCAGAGTGGACTTGCCCACGTTGGTCACGCCGACCACATACACATCACGTCCCTTGCGGCAATGCTCGATTTTGTCAATCAAATCCTTAATGGCCTGCTTGTTTTGAGCAGAGGTCAGAATGACATCAACTGGACGCAGACCTTCTTCGTGAGCCCGCTCCGTCAGCCATTGGGTCACCTTACTATCCTTGACTGACTTAGGCAGAATGTCCTTTTTATTCCCGACTAAGAGCACATCATTTCCTGCGACAAAGCGAGGCAGACCAGGGATGACCGAGCCATTAAAGTCAAAAATATCGACAACATTGACGACCAAGGCGTCGCTATCCCCAACTTCGTGGAGAAGCCGCAGAAAGTCATCATCCGTCAGCTGAACGTCGCTGATTTCATTATAATGGCGCAGGCGGAAACAGCGCTGGCAATAGAGTTCGCCTGTCTCCAAGCCTTTTTCTAGAGCCGACTGGGGCGTGTAGCCTAGCTGGCTCTTGTCTTCTGTCTGAATAGTGGCTCCGCAGCCGATGCAGAGAAGTTCTTCCATGCTTAAATTCCTTTTTTGTATTGAATTGGACCGTATTTTTCAGTGATTTTCTTGAGCACACGGCGTTCACGCGCCCGATTGATCTGGGTTTTGATAGAGTCGTGCTCGACCAGCGGTTTGACCAAAATCGAACGAATTCCAGCCCGATGAGCTGCCCGAATATCCGTCATGAGCTGGTCGCCCACCATGACCACTTCATTTTTTTCAAAATGAAAAAGCTTGAGCGCTTGGTCAATTCCCCAAGTGAAGGGCTTCATGGCCCAGTAGACATAGTCAATTTCAAACTTTTCAACAGCTCGCTTGACCCGTTTTTGGTTATTATTGGACACCACGATAATCCGAATACCCGCGTCCCGCAAATCATGGAGCCACTTCTTCATCTCTGGGGTCCCGTCAGGATTATTCCAAGCAATCAAGGTGTTATCCAAATCCACCAAAACCGCTTTGATGCCCTGTCTTTTCAAACTTTCTACTGTCAAATCGTAAACTGCCTCGACTGCAAAGTCGGGCATGTAATCTTCAATCGCCACATCTCTCTCCAAAAATCGTATTCTCACTATTATAGCATAAAATAGGCTTTTTGGCACCTATAACCCCATTTCTTCCAAGAGTCATCGGGAGACTTCACCTTTCCTATTTCCCAAACAAATGAAAACAGCTCCCCAAGTGGGAAGCTTCATTTAAAATGGGACAAAGATCATGCTCATAGTCCAGACAAATCTCAATTTTTTTCTTTCCGTAACTTCAATTCATAAAATTTTTGAAGTTCAAGGATAATAGTCGTTTCTCCTTCTTTTCCATCTCTTGTGATGTGAAGCACCTTAGAAAACTTCTGAAAATCCTTTTCTTCCTCACCTGGGGCGATACGAATATCGACAGATTGCCATTGACCATCTTTCTCTTCATATCCTACTAAAGCAACTAGAAATAATTTCCCTTCTATATGACCACCTGTAAAGAAATCTGCCGTATCATTAAAAAGACCACCATAATACATCGGATTAGATAAAGCAAATAGTATAATATTTTTTCTCTCCAATTTTCCATCAACACTAGCTAGGGGAATCTCATCTACCTTCTCAAGCATTGGTAAAACTGTTTCACGCTTTAATAAACCTACAAAGAAACTATTGTATAATGAATCTGAATTCATAATTTTATCATAGCTATTCACATATTCTGCAGCTATAGCAAAGAGAAACAAAAAGAAATAACTTGATATGAATAGAATAATCCATTTTTTTCTAAAAAAGATGCACCAAAAAATTAAAAATAATACGAACAACAAGATTGTAGTTGGATAGAAAAATGTTCTTATGAGATTCTCATATGCAATCTCCCACAATTTTTGATGATATAAGTTTAAATATTCTTCCACTATAACTCTCCTAACTCATAGAATTTTTAGTTCGAGCATAAGCACTCTCCCTGATTTTTGAATGCTCATAGATTATTGCTCGCTAGTCACATCATTATATCATCTTTCATACTTTTTAGCACCCATAGCTTCAAAGCTTACAAAAATGGCAAAAGATGCTATAGTAGATATAAGAATAATTCTCTTGGAGGTGCCTATGGCAAGCAAGGATCGAGAAATGAAAACTGTTTCTCCCTTTTTGCAAAAAATCATCAACTGGTCGTCCATTATCGGAGCTGTAGGTACAGTGGCCTTTTGCATCTGGGCCTACTATGCAGGAATCCTCCAGTCCAAGGAAACCTTATCTGCCTTTATCAGACAAGCAGGCATCTGGGGACCACCTCTGTTTATCTTCCTGCAAATCTTGCAGACTGTCGTGCCCATTATCCCTGGTGCCTTGACCTCTGTTGCAGGCATCTTTATCTACGGGCATATCGTCGGCACCATCTACAACTATGTCGGCATCGTCATCGGCTGCGCCATCATCTTCTATCTGGCTCGCACCTACGGACCAGCCTTTGTCCAGTCCGTCGTCAGCAAGCGGACCTATGACAAGTATGTGGGCTGGCTGGATGAGGGCAATCGCTTTGAGCGTTTCTTTATCTTTATGATGATTTGGCCCATCAGTCCCGCTGATTTCCTCTGTATGCTGGCCGCCTTGACCAAGATGACCTTCAAAAAATATATGCTGATTATCGTGCTCTGCAAACCCATCACCCTCATCATCTACACTTACGGACTGACCTATATTATTGATTTCTTCTGGAAGTTGCTAACAAAATAAAACTCAAAAACATTAAAAATCGAGAGTGGGACAGAAATCGGTAATTCGTTAGAATTCGATTTCGTCGTCCCACCTCCGCACAGTTGAGTAGGGCTATAAAAGCTGATGTAATCAGCGTAATAGAGTCCACTCAACCACTGCGTCTTGCTCGACAATCCAAATACAATTGAGAGGCTAGGACTTTTGTCCCAGCCTCGATTTGTTTATTCTGAAGATGCTGATGTTGTGGGGTGATCTGCAGATGATGCTGACGGTGTCGGAGCTGGAGTAGATGCAGGCGCAGAACTTGCTGGCGGCTCACTGCTAGCGCTCGGCTCAGGAGCGGTTGGTGTCGAACTACTATAGTTAGCACCGCCATAATTGCTCTCCGTTGGTTGGCTGTAAACCGGCTCATCATGCTGATAAGTTGTTGAAGAGCTAGAATTAGACGCACGTAGGCTTCTGCCTCCCATCAAATCTTCATACAGTACGGCATTGGTTTTCAGAGTCTTAACTGAAGACAAGCCCAATGTTTTCCGAATCAGATTTTGCATTTCCAGCAAATGATCAGACGTAACCAGCTGATAGCTACCGCCATCAGCCAAGGTAGCATCTTCCCCACGTAATTGTTCAGACTGAATGCTTCTAAAGGCGTCTTTGTAGCCCAATAACTGAGGGATACTTCCCGCATCCAGCGCTACATTGGTCTGCATATTCTTGCTGACTGCTCGCAAAATAGCTTGATAATGGCTGATACTATTGAGACTGAGGACCTTCTCAACGACCTTTCGGATCACCTCACGCTGACGTTTCTGACGACCGTAGTCACCCTCTGGATCCTGGTAACGCATGCGGGCATAAACCAGAGCCTGGTCTCCATTGATCAAATGCTTGCCTGGCTCGACAGTTGCAGTATATTCCGGTTCATTTTCTTCAATGGAAATCGGGAAATCAAAAGTATTGTTGACTTCAATACCGCCAACTGCATCGACTAGCTGAACCAGCCCTTGCATATTGATCATCACATAACGGTCAATATGGATGTTCATCAATTTCTCAATGGTCGCGATGGCTAATTCTGCACCGCCATAAGCATAGGCGGCGTTTAGTTTAGCTTCTGTCGTTTCGCCTTTTTCATCGATTTGAGTCAGAATATCCCGCTCCAAACTCATCATGACCGTCTTTTTAGTCTGAGGATTGACAGATAGGAGGAGCATGGAGTCGCTATTTCCCTTCCAGGTATCAGACCGAGAGCCGCTTCCTGTATCTACCCCCATCAGTAAAATCGTCAAGGGCTTGGTTTCCGCAATAACGTTCGTCTCATTCCCAAACCCCTTATAAGTATGGGACAAGGCGTCCGTTGACTGATTGTAAATAGTCCAAGCATAGCCTCCTACTCCAATAGCTGTGACAAGCAACAGGCTCAAAAACATTCGTACAATTTTTTTAAACATATTTCATCAATCTATCAGTTTTCCCATCAGGTAAACATCTAGAAATATCCCTTCTCTTAAATAGGCCCCTCTTTTTTGTAGGCCTTCGATTTCAAATCCTAATTCTTTATAGAGATGAACAGCTCGCTCATTTCTAACCTGGACAGTTAGCTCCAAACGGCGAAGACTACTTCCATTTTCTGCCCAGTCCACAGCTTCTTCTAGCAAGATACGACCGAGGCCTTGATTCCAAAAGGCTTTTTTGACAACGATAAAGACTTGCCCAATGTGGCGAATCCGCTCATGAAAATCCGCTGTGATACTGACAATCCCAGCGATTTCATTATCAAGTAAGGCCAAGATATAAAGCTGATTATCCGACTCAGCTTGACGCTGAATGAACTGAGCCATCTGCTCTTCATCCATCAAAATCCCAGCCTCATCCAAGGTCATGTAGTCTGACTCGGCTCCGACTTGATTTAAAAAGCGAATCAAGTCAGCGGCATCTGTCTTTTCTGCCTCCCGCAAGGCCAATTCAAACTCAGCCATGCAGCAATTCCTCCAGTAGTTCCTGAGAACGGCGTCCCTGACTTTCAAAGACTAGCTCGCGACCGTCGTCTTTATTTAGAAGAGTCAGCTTCAGATAATCATCTGGTAAACTATCCCCTAGCAATTCTCCCCACTCGATGACCGTAACTCCCTCACCAAAGAGAAAATCATCCAAGTCAATTGAGTCTGGATCTTCACCAATCCGATAGACATCTAAGTGGTACAGTGGCAAACGTCCTTCATACTCGCGAACAATGGTATAGGTCGGACTTTTGATCATCTGCTTGATGCCCAGACCTTGAGCCAAGCCCTTGGTAAAGGTCGTCTTACCCGCACCCAAGTCTCCTGTCAAAACCAAAACATCTTGCTCCTTAAGCAAGCTTCCGAGACGCTGGCCCCAGTTGATTAATTCTTCTTCATTATGACTAAACATTCTTTTATTATACCAGAAGATTTGCGTTTGCGCTCAATTTTCTAATAGAGGAAGCAAAATGTTTGAAAAAAATTAGATGAGCTTTCGAAATCTTCTAATCAAAGCAGGTCACTCGCTTTTATTTATAAGTAAACTAGGACATTTCCTAAATTTTTCCTGCAAAAAAAGAAGCTGGAAGATGTCCAACTTCTTAACAATGATTCTTAAGAAAGAGCTAGGCTGATAAAGTTAAGGATGAAGAGTAGGTTTAAGATCCAAATCATCGGATGCACATCCTTAGCTTGACCTTTGATGACTTTCACAAGAGCATACATGATAAAGCCTGCTGCAATCCCGTTCGTGATACTGTAAGTGAAGCCCATGAAGATAGAAGTGAAGAAAGCTGGGACAGCTTCTGCCATATCATCCCACTGGATATTTTTCAGACTGCCAAGCATCATGATCCCAACGACAATCAAGATTGGTGCAGTTGCTGCTGTTGGAACGATTGCCAACAACGGGCTAAAGAAGCTAGATACCGCAAAGCAGACCGCTACAACCAAAGCTGTCAAACCAGTCCGTCCGCCAGCTCCGATACCAGCTGCAGACTCTACATAAGTAGTAACGTTAGATGTTCCGGCGATTGCACCGATAGTCGTACCGATTAAGTCTGAGTACAAAGCCTTGTCCAAACCTTCTGACTCATGGTTTTCACCAGAGCTTGCGACGATACCAACTTTTTCACCAGTTCCGATCAAGGTACCAATAGTATCAAAAATATCAGTCAGAGAGAAGGCTAGGATGGCCATAAATGTCTGAGGCAGGCGTGCCGTATCAGCAAAGAGAGCTCCCAAGCCTTCTGGACCAACCGCAACTCCGAACACTTGTCCAAGTTCTTTTAGAGCTGTTGACAGATTGTGCTGACCAAAGTCAATCGCAGACAGGTTTACTAAGCCAACAGCAATCGCTACGACTGTCGTTGTAAAGATAGATAAGATAATGCCACCTTTGATGCCCTTGATAACAAAGAAAACTGTAATCGCTAGACCAAGTAAAGCGAGTAAAACTGCTGGATTATTAAAATCAACTAATCCTGGAGTTGCAGCTGAGTTTGCTGTAATAGCAGCTTTCGCTTGGTCAGCTCCCTTACCAGCTACTACATAGTTGCCTGGATCGATCGAAAACTTCAACAGTCCAGCATTTTTAATCCCTACATAAGCTAGGAAGACACCAATACCAGCTGAAATAGCTGAGCGTAAAGCTGATGGAATAGACTCGATAATAGCCTTCCGAATCTTGGTCAGGGTAATGAAGAGTGAGATCAGACCACAGATGAAGACCATGCCCAGAGCTTCTTGCCAAGTATATCCCAGACTAAAGACAACGGTGAACGTAAAGAAAGCATTGAGACCCATACCTGGCGCCTGTGCGTAAGGGAGGTTGGCATAAAAGGCCATCATGAGCGTTCCAGCAACGGAACCGATGATCGTAGCCAGAAAGACACCTTGAGCTGGCATACCCGTTTGCGACAGCATGGCTGGATTGACAAAGAGGATGTAGCTCATAGCAAAGAAAGTTGTTAACCCAGCGAGAACTTCCGTACGAACATCCGTACCGTGCTCTTTGAGTTTAAATAATTTATCCATTATAGATAATCTCCTAAATTGTTTTATGGCAACTGTATAAAAGAGAACTCCTGATTTTCTTTAAAACAGTGCTGCTTATTCGTTATTTACGAACAATACTATGATTATACTCAAAAACATTCACTTTTTCAAGCCCATTGCTCTAAAAAATACTTTAAAGTGTCTTATTTTTTATTTTCTCTGCTTAAAAAGAGCAAAGTCATGATTTGGATAAAGGTAAATCCAAGGATAAATACCAGACGATCCTTCTGAAAGGTTTCCAGTAGCTTTTGGACAACTAGCTGGGGTCGCGTCACCAGATCCCAAGAATTGAGGCGATCATAACGACCGATATAAATGGCTAGACTCGACAGATAAGACAGACCTGCAACCACAAGCATATCCAGCCACCAAGTCCACTTCCAGCGCTCGCGCAAAATATTCCAGCTTTCAATTCCGCAGTAAACGCCAAATAAAATGCTCGGCACAAAAGCCATAAATAGGTGCATGCTGACAGGGTTCCACAGGGTATCTCCTACCCAAGTCATGTGCACCAAGTCCGTCAGCATATAAAAAGTATTAGGATAAAAGGCCAACCAAACCACCAACAAAAGTGGATAAAGCCATTTCTGCTTCTTAGATATCGTCGTTAAGACCGCAGCGTCATAGGCAATTAAGGCCAGAATCATATTCCAAATCAGGTCTGGTCCCTGAACCGTAATCCCCTGAATATACACAACAAATGCAATTAGTAGGAAAAAAATGTGAATGAAAATTGGTTTACGCATACAAGATCCTCCCCTTACTTTAACTCTCTTCGCTTATAGACTGTCAGCAGACATCTTTCGTCTTAGCTATTGAGGAAACATTATACCACAACTTGTGTCATTTATTCTTAATTCTGTTATAATAGATTTACTATACTGATTGATACTGTACGAGGAATAAGAATGACGAATAAAGTAATTGCTGTAGATTTGGACGGAACCTTGCTCAACTCTGAGAGTAAGATTTCTGATTTTACCAAAGAAACCATCAAGAAAATATCGGCTAAAGGGCACAAGGTCATCATCACAACTGGCCGTCCTTACCGCATGGCTCTAGATTTCTATAAAGAGTTAGAGCTGAATACTCCCATGATAAATTTTAACGGCTCTTTGACCCATATTCCTGAAAAAAAGTGGGAATTTGAACAATCCTTGACCGTAGACAAGTCTTTTTTGCTAGATATGGTTCAACGAAAAGAAGAAATCGAAGCTGATTTCATCGCTGGTGAATACCGCAAGAAATTCTACATCACCAATACAAACGAAGAAATCGCAGATCCCAAGCTCTTTGGCATTGATAATTTTAAGCCAGAAAATCAATTTCAGGCCCAGCTGGTCACTAAAAATCCAAATGCTATCTTGCTGCAAACCCATGCCACAGACAAATACGCTCTGGCTGAAGAGATGAATGCCTTTTACCAGCATGAACTCTCCATCAATACCTGGGGCGGTCCGCTCAGTATCCTTGAGTGCGGTCCTAAAGGTGTCAACAAGGCCTTCGCCCTCCAGTACCTGCTCAATATCCTCAATGTCGATCGCAAGGACCTGATTGCTTTTGGTGACGAGCATAATGATACCGAAATGCTGGAATTTGCAGGAACAGGCTATGCCATGAAAAATGCCAGCGAAACCCTGCTGCCTTACGCTGACCAACAGCTTGAACTCACCAACGACCAAGACGGTGTAGCCCACAAGCTAACTGAGCTCTACTTGTAGAAATCAAAACAAACATAATTTGAACCGCACCTCAACTGCTAGACTCTTTCTGTCTAACTGTTGAGATGCGGTTCATTTTTTAAGGTGAATTTTTCTACTTTACTAACGCTTCTATTCTACTTTTCCACCTTCAACGACGAGGTCATCTGCTTTTGCAGCATCACCGTAGGTTGGGTGAAGAGTCTTTTCATAAGCTTTGTGGAAGAAGTTTTCCTTGCCCAATTTTTCAATGTCTTTATTGATGAAATCAAGCAACTCTTTGTTTCCTTTTTGGACTGCTGGTGCAATAGTATCTGGGTCGCCAAGCAAAGTAATTCCTACTTCATATCCTTTATTTTCAAGAGCCCAAGCTAGAACTTCAGTATTGTCAGTTGAAAAGGCATCTCCACGTCCATCCAAAAGAGCTTGATAAGCGTCACTGTATTGGTCGTATTTTTGAAGTTTAACTTCTGGATGATTTTTCTCAAAATACGTTTCAGCGGTAGTTCCTTTTGTGACAATCAAAGTTTTGTCTTCAAGCTGTTTAACATCTGTGATAACACCTTTCTTAGGAGACACAACACCCAGTGAAACCTTCATGTATGGAAGGGCAAAGTCAACTTGTTTCTTACGTTCGTCTGTGACGGTAAAGTTGGCAAGGGTGATGTCCACCTTGTTAGAAATCAAGTATTCCGCACGGTTGGCAGCATCAACAGACACGTATTTTGCCTTAACACCGAGGTCTTTGGCCAACTGATTTCCCAGTTCGATGTCATAACCTTGGTAAGAGCCGTCGTTGTCTACATAACCAAAAGGTTTCTTGTCTCCAAATACAGCAATTCGAAGTTCTCCACTTTTTTTGATTTCATCAATAGTGCGAGCTTTGGCAGTAGTTTTACCAGATGAAGAAGTAGCATTTCCGCCTGAGCCACAAGCTGTAACAAAGATGAGGGCAAAGGCAAGTGCCAAAACAGTTAAGAGCGATTTGAGTAGTTTCATAAGAATCTCCTTTATAAATATGAGCCAAATTGGCTAAAGTCAAAAACGTTTAAAAATTCTTGTGCTCGTTTGGTTTGTGGATTGGTAAAGAAAGAATGAGCCGTTCCTTCTTCGGCAATCTTCCCTTGGTCGAGGAAGATAATCCGGTCCGCAATGGCTTGAGCAAACTGCATTTCGTGGGTCACCAAGATCATGGTACGACCTTCTTGAGCTAGGTCGTTGATGAGTTCGAGGACCTCACGCACCATTTCTGGATCAAGCGAAGCCGTCACCTCGTCAAAGAGGATAATTTCTGGATGCATGAGCAGGGCACGGACAATGGCAACCCGTTGTTTCTGACCACCAGATAATTGGCGAGCGAAACTGTGTTTTTTATCTAGCAGTCCGACGCGTTCCAATAATTGTAGGGCTTCTTCAGTCACTTCTTTCTTATCCCGTCCTTGTGCTTTGATAGGACCTAGGATAAGGTTCTGCAAAACGTCCAGATGGGGAAAGAGTTCATAACTTTGAAAGACCATGCCAATCTTTTGACGAACCAAGTGAAAGTCTTTCTGGCTTCCAATAATGGACTGGCCATCCAGAAGAATATCTCCACCCTGAATGCTTTCTAGGCCGTTAAGGCAGCGAAGGAGAGTGCTTTTCCCACAACCGGATGGTCCTAGAATAACCACTACTTCCCCTTTTTTGATTTCTAGGGAGAGTCCTTGGAGGATGGGATTGTCTCCAAAGGATTTTTTTAGATCCTTGATTTCTAATATGGTATCAGACATTTAGTTCCTCCAGTGTTTTTCTAAGTGAGTGGATAGCTTGGAAATAGGAAAGCAAACTGCGAAATACAGAACCAGTATGGTACCGTAGATCCAAAAGGATGCTGTTGGAATGGTCAAGCGATTGCTATCGATGATTTGCTGCCCCACTTTTGTAACTTCAACAACCCCAATCAAAACAACCAGAGAAGTCGTTTTAATCATCCGAGTGACGAGATTGATGGCCTGCGGAAGCAGTCTTCTCAAGACCTGTGGAATGATGATGTGGTAGTAAAGTTGGAAATTCGTCAACCCCAGCGCCTGTCCGCTTTCAAACTGATGTTTAGGAAGGGAAGTGATAGCTCCACGCACCAAATCTCCCATCTCAGCCGTTCCCCAAAGGGTAAAAACGATAACGGCAGAAGTCTCTCCAGAAATGTTGATATTAAAATTTCGAGCCAAACCGAAATAAACAATGAAGAGTAGCACCAGCTGGGGCATGATACGGATAAATTCTAGATAAAAGCGTGTCAAAAAACGAACGACTCTAGAATGAGAGGTCATGATGATTCCCATGACCGTACCGAAAATCATGGATAAGAGGACAGAGAGGATGGAAATGCCAATCGTGACTCCCAATCCCTGTAAGATCCGCAAAAGATTATTTCCCTGAAAGAGTACTTGTATTCCCGAATCCTGCATGGCGGAGCCTCCTTTCTATCCAACTGAAGAACAATGATATAGGCAGGAGCATGATAAGATAGGCCACTACCAACATAGCCAGTGCAATATCTGTCTCATAGTAAAGCCCAATCAAGTCCTTGGCAACATACATGAGGTCGGCTAGAGCAACCGCAGAGAAGACAGAGGTTTCCTTGATCAGGAAAATCACATTGGCACTGAAGGATGGCAGAGCGACTGCTGTGGCTTGTGGCAAGACTACGTAGCGAAAAACTTGAGCGGGTGTCAGACCGATCGCTAAGCCAATCTCATGCTGGGTTTGACTAACTGCTTCTAGCCCGCTTCGGAAGGATTCCGCCATATAGGAACCTCCCAAAAAGATAAGACCAAGGGTGGCGCAGACCTCTGAAGAAAGGACAATCCCAATCCGAGGAAGCCCGAAGTAGAGAAAGAAGAGTTGAATCAAAAGGGGCGTATTTCGCGACAATTCAATATAAGCTGTGGCTAGCTGTGTCAAAACAGGGATACGATAATGCCGGATAATACTAACAAGTAAACCAACTAGAAAAGCTCCCAAAATGCCCCAAACTGCGATATGCAGGGTTAGAAAAAATGCCTTTTGATATAATGGTAGATATTGTTCAACAATGGACCAATCCAAAAGAGAACCTCCCATCTAGGAATAATACAGCTATTGTAGCACTAAAAGACATGTTTGGATAATATGTATTTTCTATCACAATGATAAAAAATATTTATCATCTCTATTGCAAACTGAAACTTCCAGACAAAATTTTTGAAAATGACATGAAAAAGAGTTAAGATGTTCCTGTAAATCAAAAAGTAAACGTTTACTTTTATCAAGGAGGACATTTTATGTCATACAAAACAAGCAATGCTGAAGGCCCTGTGGATTTTATTAATACCTATGATCTGGAGCCCATGGCGCAGCAAGTCATTCCTAAAGCTGCTTTTGGCTACATCGCAAGTGGAGCTGAGGACACGTTCACTTTACGCGAGAACATTCGAGCTTTTAATCATAAACTCATTGTTCCTCATACACTCTGTGATGTGGAAAACCCAAGCACTGAGATTGAATTTGCAGGCGAAAAACTGTCTTCACCAATCATCATGGCGCCTGTTGCAGCCCATAAATTAGCAAATGAGCAAGGGGAAGTCGCTACTGCGCGTGGTGTACATGAGTTTGGCTCTCTTTATACAACCAGCTCCTACTCCACTGTTGATCTTCCAGAAATTTCTCAAGCCCTCCAAGGAACACCGCACTGGTTCCAATTTTACTTCAGCAAAGATGATGGCATTAACCGCCATATCATGGATCGTGTCAAGGCAGAAGGCTACACAGCCATTGTCTTAACTGCGGATGCGACTGTAGGGGGCAATCGTGAGGTTGATAAGCGTAATGGTTTTGTTTTCCCAGTTGGCATGCCTATCGTTGAAGAATACTTACCCGAAGGTGCTGGTAAGTCCATGGACTTTGTCTACAAATCAGCAAAACAACGCCTGTCGCCACGAGATGTTGAGTTTATCGCTGAATACTCAGGACTCCCCGTGTATGTCAAAGGTCCTCAATGCCGTGAAGATGTCGAACGTTCGCTTGCTGCAGGTGCTTCTGGAATCTGGGTAACCAACCACGGTGGCCGCCAAATCGACGGTGGACCAGCTGCCTTTGACTCACTTCAAGAAGTTGCTGAAGCAGTTGATAAACGTGTGCCGATTGTCTTTGACTCTGGTATTCGCCGTGGCCAACACGTCTTTAAAGCCTTGGCTTCAGGAGCAGACTTAGTAGCCATTGGACGTCCTGTCATTTATGGCCTAGCCCTCGGTGGTAGCGTCGGTGTTCGCCAAGTCTTTGAACACCTAAATACTGAACTAAAAACCGTCATGCAACTATCTGGAACTCAAACCATCGAAGATGTCAAACACTTCAAACTACGTCACAATCCATACAATCCAACTTTCCCAGTTGACCCTCGTGATTTGAAATTGTATTGATAAATAAAGCAATTTATAATGAAAAAACACACCCCAAAAGTTAGACATAAAATCTAACGATTGGAGTGTGGTTTTTAATCAGAGTGCATCTAAGCTGGCTCTATGGCAGAGATTGGTCAAAGCCTCTGGTAAGTTTGATTTGTTTCTCTAATATTTATTTCTTATTTTCTATTAAACCTTTTCTTGCTCTAGTGGGACAACGACTAGGGTCTTGCCAAGGCTTGCTAATACTTTCAATACCGTATCCAATTGAGGGTTGGTCTTTCCTGTCTCCATTCGAGCGATGACAGGTTGACTGACCCCACTGAGTTCTTCAAGCTTCTTTTGGCTAATGCCCTTTTCATGTCTGGCCTCGATCAGCTCTGTCATAATCGCTACCCTCAGATCACTTTCTAGGATTTCTTCCTTGGTGAAAAGCTCTGCCCTCACTTCTTTCCAATTACTTCCAATAGCACTATTCTTCATCTTTTAGCCCTCTTTCTTTCAAATCTTGCAACTCTCGTTTGGCCTTCTCAATCTCCCGTCTGGGAGTCTTTTGCGTCTTTTTAACAAAATGATGCAGTAAGACAAAACTTCCATCTATCCAAGCCACAAATAAAATCCGATCCCGTAAGGGTCGTAATTCCCAAATCTCTGCCTCTAGATGCTTGATGTAGGGCTCACCGGCACGAGTTCCCTGTTGACTCAAGAGCTCGATATAGTCATTGAGCTTATTGAGTTTGATCCGGCTATCCTTGCTGTTAAGACTAGCCAGCTCCTTCATATAGTCCAAAACTGGTTGATTCCCATGTTTATCTTTATAAAAATAAATAGTGTGCACAAAGCATCCTCTTTTCGAATTTATTATAACTCAAAAGCTATCGAAAGTAAATACTTTTAAGTTATCAAATACTGATAAGTCCCCTTAGAAATATTCAAAAGGGACTCATTTATATAATTCGAAAATAGCGCCCTTATTGGTGCAATGAGGACAGTATTTATCTTTGTGAGAACTAATAAGATTAGCAAGGTTAGCGAAATAGACAACTATGCTTTGTAACCATATTTTACCAATACTTTTGTTTTAAACCTATGATAAAAAATCATAACTTCCGATTCGGTATAACTGCAATAGCAATACCCTTATAATCTTCAAAAGAACCTATAAAAACTAATTCTTCTTTTCAAGAAACTATAGTCTCTTGAGAGACCCTCATCTGGCACTTGTTTTTGACGACAAATGACCGAGGGGCGATGGATCTTATAAATAGCAATGAAAAGAGCGTCCGATGCCTAGATTGCCATAAATCTATAGAAAAAGTGGCCAGCCGAGGCCTAGATTGCCAAGAATCTATAGGAAAAGTAGACAGCCGAGAACCAAGTTGCCACGAAACTATAGGAAAAGTGATCGGCCGAGGACTAGGTTGCTACGAATCTATAGGAAAAGTGATTAGCCGATGTCTACGTTGCCATGATTCTATAGGAAAAGTGACCAGCCGAGGCCTAGGTTGCCATGATTCTATAGGAAAAGTGACCGGCCGAGGCCTAGGTCACTATAAAACTTCATTAAATACCAATAACTAACATATCGAGTAGCTTGATTTCAACTAAAAAGATGTTCGTCTATCGCTTAAAAATCCATCCCATCTGGATTAGGTGCTCCGCCTTCCAAACCGCTGATATTTTTGAGAATCTCTAAGTCAGCAGGACTCAGTTCGATGTCAAAGCAATCCAGATTGCTAGCAATCCGACTCGGAGTGACTGACTTAGGCAGGGGTAGGAAGCCTTCTTGTAAGCTCCAAGCTAGAGCGATTTGGGCAATGGTCTTGCCATACTTATCTGCTATCGCCTGCACGGCTGGATTTTGGAAGAGTTCGCCTTGCCCAAATGGTCCCCAAGCTTCAAGTAGGATATCATGAGCACGGCAGAAGTCTACCGCCTCTGTCTGATAAACACCTGGCGCTAGGCGGATTTGATTGACAGCTGGAGTGACGCGCGCTGTTTCCAGCAGAGCTTCTAGGTGATGAGGCAGGAAATTGCTGACGCCGATCGCTCGGATCTTACCAGCTTGGTAGAGGTCTTCCATAGCCCGCCAAACTTCTGCATTGCGCTTTTGCCAAGCTCCATCTTCTCGTAAAGGCTTAGGATTTGGCCAGTGGATAAGGTAGAGATCCAGATAATCCAGCCCCAACCGCTCCATAGAGCTGTCAAAGGCTTCCACGGCCTCTTCATAAGTATGCTTGCTATTCCAGAGCTTGGTGGTGATGAAGAGCTCTTCACGCGGAATGCCGCTGTCTTTAATTGCTCGACCAACACTCTCCTCATTCTTATAGATAGCTGCTGTATCAATGTGGCGATAGCCAGCCTTCAGAGCGGCTAAGACTGACTGATATGCCTCTTCTCCGTCCTGAGCCTTCCAAGTACCAAAGCCCAAGACTGGGATCTTGACGCCATTGTTAAGGGTATAATTTTTCATATCTGTTCTCCTTATTTTTTCTTTCTTTTGGACAATTTTGGCTTAAAGATATTTTCCTTGGTTGGAGCCATGCCTCGGCTGAAAAAGCTGTAAATGATAAAGGCCAGACCAGCAATAAATATCAAAAAACGATGCAATAGCAATCCAAAGAAGAGGAATACCAAACCCATTCCCATAAATTTATAATCAATCTTTTTCATCCTGTCCTCCTCGTTTGTGATAACCCTATTATAACATCTTCTCTTTCATTGAGAAAGCCCTACCATCTGTTAAGAAAAATATCTCAGAGACTTTCTAGTTGCGCCAACTATTCTAGCTTTGCCCAAGTCCCTCTAGCAAATCCTAGGGAAAAGCAGCAACCCTACATTAAAAAGGACAGGTTACCCCATCCTTTCTAAAAATATAAGGAGACTCAATTAAAGAATACTGGAGGCAGCTTCAAAGCGTTTTTCGCCATCCAGATAAGTAGCAACCAGCTCTAAATCCTTGTCCAGCACGATAAAGTCGGCATCATAACCTTCCTTGATCTGGCCGCAGACATCGTCAATGTGGACAGATTTTGCTGGGATAAGACTGGCCATCATGACTGCTTGGTGAGGATTTGCAATGCCCCACTCAACCACATTTTTCAGACCGTCTTTGAGCTGCAGGATTGATCCTGCCAAGTTACCAGTTGATTTGAGACGAGCTGTGCCATTGGCTACCACCACTGGAAATTCTCCCAGCATATAGTCGCCGTCTTCCAGCCCACCTGCAGTCATACAGTCTGTGATGAGAGCTACATGTTCATGCCCCTTTTGCTTAAGCAAAATATCACAGGCCTTGGGATCTACGTGGTGGCCATCACAAATCAACTCTGCGTAAGTGTGAGGCAGCTCGTACATAGCCCCAACCATACCTAGTTCACGGTGGGTCAAGCCCCGCATACCATTGTAGGCATGTACCCAGACACTAGCTCCTGCTTCCACTGCTGCCTTAGCTTCGTCATAGGTCGCATTAGAGTGCCCCAAAGCGACTGTCACACCTTCATCAGTGATGGTGCGGACAAATTCCTCCACGCCCTCACGCTCAGGTGCCAAAGCAATCTTATTTAGCAGACCATTGGCTGCCTTTTGCCAAGCACGAAATTCATCCATGCGAGGATCCTTCATGTAGGCTGGGTTTTGGGCACCCTTGTACTTTTCAGTGAAGTAAGGCCCTTCAAAGTAGAGACCACGAATCTTGGCACCACTTGCTTCTTGATAGCGCGCACCGATATTTTCTGTCACAGCCAAGAGTTGCTCGTAAGATGATGTCAGCGTAGTCGGTAAGAAACTGGTCACCCCAGTCGTCAAAAGTCCTTCACTCATGGTATGAAGAGTACCTTCGATGTTATTGTCCATGACATCGACCCCACCAAAACCATGGATATGGGTATCCACCAGACCCGGTGCGACAGAGTAACCTGTGTAATCCACCACTTCCGCATCCGCAGGGACTTCCTGTACTAATTTTCCAAATTTTCCATCAATCACTTCCAAAAATCCACCCTTGCGAATCCCTTGAGGATAGAAGAACTGATCGGCTTTTATATATTTAGGCATTTGACTGCCTCCTCTTGTTCTATTTCTATTGACTCTATTATAACGCTTTCTATTTTATTTGTAAATGGTCTATACCTCTTTTTTAGAAAAATTTATTATATTATTTAAATCAAGAAAAGAGAGTGGAACAGAAATCGG